>JAUIIC010000119.1 GCA_030431935.1 Alphaproteobacteria bacterium
AGACCGATACGCCACGTTCGGATATCATCCTCCGGTTGTCCGCCGAAAGAAAAGCCCCGCCCCCGGTCGACAGCACGCAGACCCGCGTCTCCAGAAGCCGCCCGATGACCTGGCTTTCCTTGCTGCGGAAGAACGGCTCGCCGTCGCGCTCGAATATCTCGGCGATGGTCATGTTGGCGGCGGTCTCGATCTCGGCATCCGAGTCCAGGAAGGGCACACCGAGTATCCGCGCCAGCGCGGTGCCGACGGCGGTTTTTCCCGACCCCATCATCCCGACAAGAACAACCGTCTTTTTAAGCACATAACCCATGCGCGGTTCGGTCCACCGAAAAAACTTGCCGCCCCGAATGGCGTCAGACTGTCGTAAATGCCATATATGTCGGCGGCAAGCAGCTCTGGCGGAAAGAAGCGGAGAGACGGCACGTGATCGGCACCTTGTTCAAGATCCTTCTTCTGCTGGTGGTCCTGGGCGGGATCGGCCTTGTCGGCTTTGCCTATCTGGGCGACCTCACGCCGGAACGCGACGAGATCCGGCAGCCGGTGGATCTGGATGCGGGCTAGGCTGATCGCCTTTCCCCTTGCGCTGGCCCTCGGCGCTGGCGCGGCGCAAGCGCAGGATCCGCTGGCCGCGATAGACTGGTTGCGCGACGGGCTGTCCCTGCCCTCGGGGATCGAGGAAGCGCCCGTCACCGACACCGCTGCCCCTGCGAACATCGACGTGACCGCCATCGACCGGCCCAGCCCGGATGCCGTGGGCTTGCTGCCCTCCGGCGTCACCGGGCTGCCGGACGATCTCTGGGGGCGCAGCGCGGCCTCGGATCTCGCACGGCGGCTGGCCGGCCTCGGCCCGGGCCTTCTGCCGGAAATGCGGCGGCTTCTCTTCCGGGTTCTCGTGTCAGAGTTGCGCCCGCCCGCCGACAGCGGTCCCGAGGGCCTGCTGTTTCTCGCCCGCGTCGACACGCTGATCGCCTTCGGGGCACTTGATCCGGCCAAGGCTCTGCTGGAGCGTGCGGGCACCGAGACCCCCGAAAGCTTTGCCCGCCTCTTCGACGCCGCGCTTCTGACGGGCACCGAGAACGACGCCTGCGACACGCTCCGCCGCAGGCCCGAGCTTTCGTCCGACTATACCGCCCGCGTCTTCTGTCTTGCCCGCGGCGGGGACTGGGATGCGGCGGCCCTGACGCTCGAAGTCGCGCGGGCGCTAGACTTCATCCCGATCTTCGAGGATGCGCTGCTGACGCGGTTCCTCGACCCCGTGCTGTTCGAGGGCGTGCCACCGCTTGTCCCGCCGGAAAGCCCGTCTCCGCTGGTGTTCCGGATGTCCGATGCGCTGGGCGATCCGATCCCGACCGCCCGCCTGCCGCTCGCCTTCGCCCAGTCGGACCTGCGCGAAAGCCGCGGCTGGAAGGCGCAGATCGAGGCGGCGGAACGGCTGGCGCGCAGCGGCGCGGTGCCGGCGAACCGGCTTCTCGGGCTCTACACCCAGCGCCAGGCGGCGGCCTCGGGCGGCGTCTGGGACCGGGTGATCGCCGTCCAGCAACTGGAGGCCGCGCTCGACAGCCGCGACCCCGCGCGCGTGGCCCCCGCCCTTGCCGAGGCCTGGCGCACCATGGCCGGGATCGGCCTGGAGCCGGTGCTGGCAGAGCTTTTCGCGCCGCGCGTTGCCGGGCTGACCCTGCCGCCGGAAGCGTCGGCGCTGGCCTTCCGGATGACCCTTCTAACCGACGATTTCGTGGACACGGCCAGAAGCGGCGCCTCGGAGGCCGACCGTTTCCTCGCGGCGCTCGCCCAGGGCCGCCCCGGCGATGTGGCGGCCCCGAACCCGACCGCAGGCGCGATCGCCGATGGGTTTCGCATGACCTCGGCACCGGCGCGGCTGGACGGCCTCATCCAGGACAACCGCCTTGGCGAGGCGCTTCTGCGGGCGATGGACCTGATCGAGAACGGGGCGCGCGGCGATCTCGACGAACTGACCGACGCGCTGGCTTTCCTGCGTGCCACCGGGTTCGAGACCTCGGCGCGCCGCGTGGCGCTGGAAATCCTGATCCTGGACCCGCGCGGATGACCCGCCGCTGGATCGCCGCGTTCCTCGAAGCGCAGGCGGCGGAACTGGATGCGGCCGAGAACACCCGCCTTGCCTATGCCCGCGACCTCAAGGACTTCGACGACTGGCTGACGGGACGCTCCGGCACGCTCGACACCGCCGCGCGGGCGGATATCGAGGCCTATCTCGTCCATTGCGAGGCGCAGGGGCTGGCCCAGTCCACCCGCGCGCGGCGCCTGTCCGCGATCCGGCAGCTTTACCGCTTCGTATTTGAGGAAGGCTGGCGCGGCGACAATCCCGCCATCCAGATCCGCGGGCCCAGGCGGCGCAAGACCTTGCCCAAGACCCTGACGACCGAAGAGGTGGATCGCCTGCTTGCCGCGTCCCGGACCCACGGCGCGACGGATCGCGACCGCCTGCGCAATGCCTGCCTGATGGAACTGCTCTATGCCACGGGGATGCGCGTCAGCGAACTGGTGGAACTGCCGCTTGCCGCGGCGCGCGGAGACCCGCGGATGCTTCTGGTGCGCGGCAAGGGCGGGAAAGAGCGCATGGTCCCCCTCTCGACGCCCGCCCGCGTGGCCCTTTCCACATGGCTGGCGGAACGCGACCGCGAAGAAGAGGCCGCGCGCGTGGACAGGCGCCAGGGCTCGCGCCATCTCTTTCCCTCGCGCGGCAAGACCGGGCATCTGACGCGCAACGGCTTCTACCTTCTGATAAAGGAGATCGCCGTTGCCGCCGGGGTCAGCCCGGCCAAGGTGACGCCCCACACCCTGCGGCACGCCTTTGCCACCCACCTGTTGGCCGGTGGCGCCGACCTCAGGGTGATCCAGACGCTGCTGGGCCATGCCGACGTCTCCACCACGGAAATATACACCCATGTGCTGGACGAACGGCTGAAAGAGCTGGTGCTGGAACACCACCCATTGGCCCGCGACCCTTGAAAGGGCGAGGACCCGCCCCCATAAGTCCCGCAGACCCAACAAGACGGATCCCATGGAAACCGCCCCTCCCCTTCTCGATGCCGCGTTCTGGATCAGCGTGTCCGCGATCCTGTCGCTTCTGGTGCTGTCCGCCTTCTTCTCGGGGTCTGAAACCGCGCTGACGGCCGCCTCGCGCGGCAAGCTGCGCGCGCAGGCCGACAAGGGGTCCAAGGGCGCGGCCCAGGCGCTTCAGATCACCGAGGACAACGAACGCCTGATCGGCTCGGTCCTGCTGGGCAACAACCTTGTGAACATCCTCGCCGCCTCGCTGGCGACCGCGCTCTTCACCCGGCTTTTCGGCGAATCCGGCGTGGCGCTGGCGACGCTCGTGATGACGCTTCTGGTGCTGATCTTCGCAGAGGTCATGCCAAAGACCTATGCCATCACCAATGCCGAGGCGGCGGCGGCCCGCGTGTCGCCGCTGATCCGGGTCGTGGTGCTGGTCTTCTCGCCCGTGGTGAGCGCGGTGCGCGCGCTGGTGCGCCTGATGCTCAGCCTCTTCGGCGTCAAGACAGACCCCGACAGCCATATCCTTGCCGTGCGCGAGGAGATCGTGGGTGCCATCACGCTTGGCCATTCCGAAGGCGCGGTGGAAAAGGAAGACCGCGATCGCCTGCTAGGGGCGCTGGACCTGGGCGAGCGCGCAGTCGAAGAGATCATGCGCCACCGCTCCAAGATCGAGATGATCGACGCCGACCTGCCCCCGCGCGAGATCCTCGAACAGTGTCTCGGATCGGCCCACACCCGCCTGCCGGTGTTCCGCGACGACCCCGAGAACATCGTCGGCGTGATCCACGCCAAGGACCTCCTGCGCGCCATGTACGCCCGCACGCGGGACGTGACCGACGGGGCCGACCCGTTCGACGGGTTCAACATCCTCGACGTGGCGATGAAGCCCTACTTCGTGCCGGAGACCACCGCGCTCGACGAACAGATGCGCCAGTTCCTGCGCCGCCACACCCATTTCGCGCTGGTGGTCGACGAATACGGCGCCCTGCGCGGGCTCATCACGCTGGAAGACATCCTCGAAGAGATCGTGGGCGAGATCACCGACGAGTTCGACGTCGATCCCGAGCATCCGCTGCGCCGGACGGACGCCGGCGACTACCTTGTCGACGGCGCCATGACGATCCGCGACCTCAACCGCGCCACCGACTGGCAATTGCCCGACGACGAGGCCAACACCATCGCCGGGCTCGTGATCCACGAGGCTCAGACAATCCCCAACCAGGGGCAGGTGTTCTCGTTCCACGGCTTCCGCTTCGAGGTGCTGACGCGCAAGGACAACCGCATCACGCGGCTGAAGATCCGCAGGCTATGACGGGGCGCCTAGCGCCCCTTGAACAGGCTGCCGAGGACGCCGCGCACGATGCGCCGGCCCGTGGTGCCCTTCAGTTCCCTTATCAGCGCCTCGCCAAGGGCCTCTCCCACGGTGTCGACCTTGTCGCGCTTCGTGCCGATCCGCCGCGACGTGGGCGACGAGGTGCCGCCATAGCGCCGCGCCGCGGTAAATTCGCGCGGCTCGGGCTGCGTGGCGACGGCTTCTGCCCGTTCCGCCGCCTCGGCCTCCCGGGCGGCGGCCTCGGCGCGGGCGCGCAGCATCTCATGCGCACTGTCGCGGTCGATGGCGGTGTCGTACTTGCCCGCGATGGGCGACGCGGCCATGACGCGCCGGCGCGTGTCGTCCGAGATCGGCCCCAGCCGCGAGGACGGCGGGCGCACCAGCGTGCGCTCGACCATGCCGGGGATGCCCTTGTTCTCCAGCATCGAGGTCACCGCCTCGCCCACGCCAACCTCGCGGATCGCGGTCTCGGTGTCGAAGCGCGGGTTCGGCCGATAGGTTTCCGCCGCCAGCCGCAGCGCCTTCTGGTCGCGCGCGGTGAAGGCCCGCAGCGCGTGCTGCACCCGGTTGCCCAGCTGGCCCAGAACGTCCGGCGGCACGTCATCGGGGTTCTGCGTGATGAAATAGACCCCGACCCCCTTGGACCGGATCAGCCGCGCCACCTGCTCGATCTTGTCGATGAGCGGCTTCGGCGCGTCGTCGAACAGCAGGTGCGCCTCGTCGAAGAAGAACACCAGCTTGGGCTTGTCGGAGTCGCCCACCTCGGGCAGCGTCTCGAACAGCTCTGACAACAGCCACAGCAGGAAGGTCGCGTAAAGCCGTGGCGCCCCCATCAGGGCCGATGCCGCCAGAACGTTGATCCGCCCGCGCCCGTCCGTGTCGGTCAGCATCAGGTCCGCGAGATCCAGCGCAGGTTCCCCGAACAGCCCCGCGCCGCCCTGGTTCTCCAGCACCAGAAGCCGCCGCTGGATCACCCCGATCGAGCCCACGGACACATATCCATAGCGCAGCGACAGCTCCGGCCCGTTCTCGCCCACCCAGACCAGAAGCGCCTGAAGGTCCTTCAGGTCCAGAAGCGGCAGGCCCTGCTCGTCGGCCACCCGGAAGGCCACGTTCAGCACGCCCTCCTGCGCCTCGGACAATTCCAGCAGCCGCGCCAGCAGCACCGGCCCCATCTCGGCCACGGTCGTGCGCACCGGATGACCGTCCTTGCCGAACAGGTCCCAGAAAATCACCGGAAAGGCGCTGTAGGCGTAATCGTCAAAGCCGATCGTCCCGGCCCGCTTCATGAAGGCGTCATGCAGCTTGAAGTCCACCGATCCGGCCTCGGCCAGCCCCGACAGGTCGCCCTTGACGTCGGCCAGGAACACCGGGACGCCCGCGGTGGAAAACCCCTCGGCCAGGATCTGAAGCGTCACCGTCTTGCCGGTGCCCGTCGCCCCCGCGATCAACCCGTGCCGGTTCGCATAGTCCAGCCGCAATTCCTGGCGCAGGGCGTAACCTTCGCCGCCGCCGCCGACAAACACCGTTCCCGCCATGGCCTTCGCGCCCCCTGAACCTACCGAACGGAGCGAAGATACATTGTTAACCAGCCGCTGCCAGAGTGTTTCCCGTGCCTTGCGTTCACGGTGACCTGCGGGGCACAGACTTCCTCCCTTTGGACTGGCCGCGCCGCGTGCGCGGCCTTTTTTTCCTACTGCAAGTTGATCGAGGCCGCCCCGTTTCACAGTTGACGACTGCGGGTAAAGTCCCTAGCCTCCGCATCAATGACTAAGTCGGCCAGTCCGGCAGGGAGTGAGTAATGGGAAAGGGCCTGACAAGGCCCTTTTTCTTTTCAGCGCCCCCTCTTCGCTCCAGCACACCGGTTTTCCCCACTGACACGACGGGATGCCCGTGCTAGGGCATCTCCGGAGTTCACTGCAATTACCGAGGGTCGCAATGACTGGATGGATCAAGTCCCTGGCTATCATCGGCTTCGTGGCCGCCGCCCTGCCCGTGGCGGCGCAGGACAGCGGCACGGCACCCGACGTGGCCAGCACCCTGCCGCTGGGTGAAAGCGCCGGCGTGCCGCCCGGCCAACCCTTCGAGAAAGAGGTGTTCCGGGACTGGCGCGTTGTCTGCGTGCGGTCAGCCGACGCGGTGGAAACCTGCAACATGCAGCAGCTTGCCGTCGATTCGCAGGGCAATCCGGTCGCGCAGATGTCGGTTGTCCCGCTGGCAGCAGAAGCCGCCCCGCGTGCCGCGGCGGTCGAGGTGGTCGCGCCGCTTGAGACCCTGCTCAGCGGCGATGTGCGCGTGCAGGTGGACGATGGGGACGAACGTCTCTACCGCTTCACCTTCTGCAACGGCGAGGCCTGCTTTGCCCGCTTCGCCTTCACCGCCACGGAAATCGAGGCGCTCAAGGCCGGAGGCGAGGCCTATATTCGTATCGTGCCGCTCGTTGCTCCAGACCAGGTTGCGACGGTCACGATCTCGCTCCGGGGCTTCACCGCCGCCTACGACTCGCTCGTCCCGAACTGATGCCGTTGCGGCGGCGCCCCGGCCCGTGCCGGGGCGTCACAGCTTGCGCAACGCAAGCACCGCGTTCAGCCCACCGAAGGCAAAGGCGTTCGACAGGCAGACGCTGACCTCCGCCTCGCGCGCCTCGTTCGGCACCACGTCCAGCGCACATTCCGGGTCGGGTTCCTCATAGCCGATGGTCGGCGCGATGATCCCGTCCCGCAGCGCCATGATGCAGGCCAGGAGTTCCACCGCACCAGTGCCGCCGATGAGGTGCCCGTGCATCGACTTGGTGGACGAGATCATGAGACGATCCGCCTGCGGGCCGAACGCATCCGCGACGGCGGCGCATTCCGTCTTGTCGTTGGCCGCGGTTCCGGTGCCATGGGCGTTGATATAACCCACCTCGCTCCGCTCGATGCGCCCGTCCTTGAGCGCGCCCGAAATGGCCCGTGCCGCGCCCTGCTTGGACGGCATGACGATATCGGCCGCGTCCGAGGTCATGGCGAAGCCGACGACCTCTGCCAGCATCTCGGCGCCGCGCGCGCGCGCGTGCTCATACTCCTCAAAGACAAAGACCGCCGCACCCTCGCCCTGCACCATGCCCGTGCGGCCAAGAGAGAACGGGCGGCAGGCGTCCTTGGACATCACCCGCAGGCCTTCCCAGGCCTTCACGCCGCCAAAGCACAACATGCTCTCCGATCCGCCCGTCACCATGCAGCGGCTCATGCCCGACCGGATCATGTTGAAGGCCTGCCCCATCGCATGGTTCGACGACGCACAGGCGGTTGCGACGGTAAAGGACGGACCCTTGAGATTGTACTCCATCGACAGGTGGCTGGCCGCGGCGTTGTTCATCAACTTCGGGACCACGAAGGGATGGACCCGGTTCTTTCCGTCCTCGTAGACGGTGCGGTAGTTTTCGTCCCAGGTCGTGACCCCGCCGCCCGCAGTGCCCAGGACCACGCCCGACTCGGCCGCCAGTTCCCCCTCGAAGGTCAGCCCCGCCTGCCCGATCGCCTCGCGCGCGGCCAGAAGCGTGAACTGCGTGAAGCGATCGTAAAGCGCGATCTGCTGGCGATTGAACAGCGCTTCGGCGTCATAGTCGCGCACCTGTCCGCCGATCCGGATCGAGAGCCGGTCCACATCGCGGAACGACAACTCGCCGATGCCGCAGCGGCCCTCGCGCATGGACTCCATCGTTTCGGAAACGGACCGCCCGATGGCGTTGATCGTGCCGGCGCCCGTGATGACGACGCGCCTCATCCTTTCTGGTCTTTCACCAGCCCTTCCACCGCTGTCACGATGGCCTGCACGGAGGAGATGTCGAAATCGCTGTCGGATGGATCGTTGGCGTTGAACGGCACCTGAATGTCAAAGGCTTCCTCTATGGCGAAGATGCTCTCGACCAGCCCGAGGCTGTCGATCCCGAGATCCTCGAGCGTTTGCTCCATGGAGATGTCGGACACCTCCAGCACGGCCTGTTCTGCAATGATCTGAACGACCTTGTCCCTGACGCTTTCAGACATGGCTCCCCCGGCGGAAATCTGCGCCTGATGTAGAGTCTTTGAATCGCGATGGAAACCGGTTTCTACCGGTTTCCATACCCAAGTCGCGCGATGAGGTCTCGCCGGGTGCGGCGCGTCAGCTCTGGGCGTTGGCCGGGGCGACCCCCGCATTGAGCAGCGCGCGATACACCAGAGCGTCGCGTCCATAGTGATCCTGGCGGAAATTGATCTGCCCCTTCGCCGTGGTGAACGCGGTGCGGTAGATGATGTGCACCGGGATCGGCGTCTCCAGCTCCACCCGCGTCAGCTGCCAGCTGTCCAGGATCGTGTCGAAATAGGTCTTCGGATCGTCCACCTGCCGCTCCAGCAGGGCATAGGCAAAGTCGAACGGATCGTTCAGCCGCACGCAGCCATGGCTGTACATCCGCACCTCGTGCGCGAAGAGCGACTTGGCGGGCGTGTCGTGCAGGTAGATGGCGTGCGCGTTCGGGAACATGAACTTCACGCGCCCCAGCGCATTGCCCGGCCCGGGCGGCTGGCGCAGGTCGAACGGGAAGGTTGCCGCAGAGGACGCCGAGACCGTGGACAGCACGCTGCGCGGGACCACGTTGCCGCGCCCGTCGATCAGCTGCAGGTGCCCCGCCGCCGCCGGGTTGGCCATGATCGCCGGGATGTATTGCGAAACCGAAATGGACCGCGGCAGGTTCCAGTTCGGGTTGATCTCCATGTATTCCATCATGTCCGAGAACTCGTAGGTCCTGCGGTCCGACGTGTTGGCGCCGACGACGGAACGGGTGCGGAAACGCTCGCGCCCGTCGTCGATGATCGCCGCGCTGAAGTCGGTCAGGTTGACCAGCACATGCCGGTCGCCCCGGTCCACGTTCAGCCAGCGCTCGCGCTCCATCGCCACGATGATCGAGGGCAGACGCTCGTCGATGGAGCGGTTGATCTCGCGCATGGTGCCGGCGCCCGCCACGCCATCGGGCTCCAGCCCGTGGGCGATCTGGAACAGCTGCACCGCCGCCTGGATCTCGGCGTCGTAGACGGAGGTGGCGCTGCGGCCCATGTAGCCCATCTCGAACAGCCGGTTGCGCAGCGCGATCACCGCCTGCCCGCTCTGTCCGGGCTGAAGCGAGCCCGCCGGAACGCTCGGCCCCCAGCCGCCTTCGGCCATCTGGTCGATCAGCTCCATCCGCAGCCGCATCAGGCGTGCATATTCCGTGGTCTGCGGCGCCAGCGAGCGGATATAGCCCGCCGGGTTCGGCCCGAGAAGACCCTCAAGCAGTTCCGTTCCATCCCGCATCGGGACTTCGCGCTTGATCCCGCTGTCCACCCGGCTGGGCACCAGGACGCCCGAGGTCAGGTGATGCGCATAGTCGAGAAAGGCCCGCGACAGCCGCACCTCGGCCTCGCCAAGCCCGCGTTCGGTCGAGATATTGCGCAGGCTGGCCCGCAGCCCATCGATGTCATAGCCCGAAACCGGAAGCGCATGGTCGCCCGCACGCTCCAGCGCCGAGAGGAACGCGGCCAGCCGGGCGCGGTGCGCGGGGTCGTCGCCGGTCCAGATCGGCTCGTAAAGGCGGTCGCGATAGAATGCCGCCAGTTCACGGTTGCCCGACGCCTGCTCGGCGACGGCCTGGATGAACGGCGTGACCTGTGCCTTCGCGGGCGCGGGCGTCCAGAGCGTCCCAAGCGCGGCGCACAGGAAGCCCAGGGTCAGGAGATGGCGGCCATGAACGATCCGGGACATCGATTCCCCTCTGACAAGGTAAAGGTGATTTTCAAGCATACGTTACACCATCCGGGTTCTGTGAAACCCATCACATTTGCGCCAGTCTTCAAGCTGTTGAGCCAGCGCCACACTCCGACGCAGCGGTGCCGTTCACGAAAACTCAACGGCGACTCAGCAGAATTTCGCCGATGGCCGCGCGGGCCGGTGCAAATCGGGCACAAGCGGGTTGGTAAAACTTCTGCCTTGTGTCATAAAAACCTCGCCTGGGGATGAGGCAGACGCCGCGCAACGTCGTGGCATACGGACAGAAACGGGACGCAGGACGCATGAAATCGACCGGCTCATCGGGCTTGACCCGTCGTGCGCTACTTGGGGCATTCGCGGCAACTGCCGTCGCCGCCGCCCCTACGTATTCCAACGCTTTCGGATTGCTGCGGGGCGCAGGGGACATCCGCCGCATCAAGATGTACTCCGGCCGCACCGGCGAAAGCATCCACACGATCTACTGGGTCGAAGGCGAATACATCAAGGAAGCGCTGGAGGAAGTGAACTACTTCATGCGCGACTGGCGCAACGACATGACCTACGGGATGGACGCGCGCACGGTCGACATCATGTCCGCCGCCCACAGCCTTCTCGACGTCAGCGAACCCTATATGCTGCTGTCGGGCTACCGCTCGCCCGAAACGAACGCCATGCTGCGCAGCCGCTCCAGCGGGGTCGCGCGCAACTCTCTCCACATGAAGGGCCAGGCCGCCGATCTTCGGCTGGAATCACGGACAGTGGACCAGATCGCGCGCGCCGCGATCGCCTGCAGCGCCGGCGGCGTCGGCCGCTACTCCAGTTCGAACTTCGTTCACATGGATTGCGGCACCGTCCGCAGCTGGGGCCGCTAGGCTCCGACCCTCGGGCAGGATCGCTCCTCACGACATAACACGGGCCGCGCGGCAACGCGGTCAGGGCGCGCACTTCGTGTGATGCGACAAAGCCGCCGCAGGCCTGACAGGGACCCGCAGCACGCGGCCCCCCACAGGCACCCCGACAGGGGCGTCCCCTAGATTGCCGCCGGCCATCACCAGGCCCGCATCCGCACGGCTGCGCCCATAAACGATTTACTTGCACAGAAAACGGGCGTATCCCGGAATACGTGTTTCATGGTGATGAGTGCAACCGATGCTCGAAGGCCTGTCCCGACGTCCTGACGCGTCCCTTCGTGCCGCCGCCCTTGGCCTGTCGGTCATGTGCCTGCCCGCCGCGGCCCTTGCCGTGGACGTGACCGTGGGGGGCGTGACCTACACGCTGACATCGGTCAACACGAGCTACAACACGGACGTGGCGCTTCTGGAAAGCCAGCCGTGGTGGGGCGACGCGGCCCTTGCCGTCCAGATCATCAACCAGTTGCTGCTCGATGGCGGGAACTCCAACGACATTGGCTCCGGCATCGTGGACTTCGCGATCGACCTTGGTGGCACCGTGCCCGGCGGCGTTACCGCCGAAACCGTGAGCGGGGCCCTTGGCCCGTTTTCCGGCACTCTCAGTCCCGCGAGTTTCTTCGACTATGCCACTGCGACGATCGCCGGAGGTCCCGCAGCCGTTCCCGAGATCGACGGCGCGGCGCTGAGCAAGGCGCTTTTCGTGCTTTTCGCGTTCTGGGCCTGGCTTGTCACCGGACGCGGCAGGCGCGCCGCCCGGGCAAAGGCCTGACCCGTCAGCCCACCGCCCGCGCCACTGCGACCCCTGCCACCGCCGCCGCCGCGGTCAAGAGCGTGCCCCATGTCAGGTCGGTCGCCACCATCTGCCAGCTCCACCCGCGGATCGTGGCGAGGTTGGTGAACTCGTATGTGCCATAGGCCGCCGCCCCCAGCACCGCCCCGTTCAGCGCCACCCGCCAGAGGCTGCCGCCGTCCAGCGCAGGCAGGCTGACCAGCCAGACAACCGCCGCCGCATAGAACAGGTAGAAGACCGCCGCCGGGGCCAGCCGGATCGGATCGGCCAGGATGTCGCCCACATGCCGCTCGAACACCGGCTTTATGAGGGTCGGAAGCGCGATGGCATCGGCCACGAGGATCACGCCCGCCGTCACGATATAAAGGATGAGAATGGTCATTGGGCCCGCC
>JAUIIC010000120.1 GCA_030431935.1 Alphaproteobacteria bacterium
GGGCGCCGATTTGAATTTCTACCGACTCCGCAGTACCTCTACCCCGTGTGCACAAGGATTAATCACGTGAGCAGTCAGGCAGCAATTCTGCCATCGCCTCCGGTCCTTCTCGCCCCCATGGCCGGGATCACCGACTTGCCGTTCCGCCGCCTGGTGGCGCGGTTCGGTGCGGGCCGCGTGGTGAGCGAGATGGTCGCGAGCCAGGAAATGGTTCAGGCCAAGCCCGGCGTGCGTGATCGCGCGGAGCTTGGCTTTGGCGAGGCCGACACGGCGGTGCAACTGGCCGGGCGCGATCCGCACTGGATGGCCGAGGCGGCGCGCATCGTCGAGGCGAACGGCGCCCGCGTGATCGACATAAACATGGGTTGCCCGGCGAAGAAGGTGACGAACGGCCTGTCCGGCTCGGCGCTGATGCGCGACCTCGATCACGCGCTGTCGCTGGTCCGGGCGGTGGTGGGCGCGGTGTCGGTGCCGGTGACGCTCAAGACCCGGCTGGGCTGGGACGACGCGCTGCTGAACGCGCCGGAGCTGGCGCGGCGGGCCGAGGCGGCGGGCGTGCGGCTGGTGACGATCCACGGGCGCACGCGCTGCCAGTTCTACACGGGCCGCGCCGACTGGGCCGCGATTCGCGCCGTGAAACAGGCCGTGGCGATCCCGGTGATCGCCAATGGCGACATCGACGGGCCGGCCGCGGCGACCGCCGCGCTGCGCCAGTCGGGCGCGGACGGGGTGATGGTGGGGCGCGCGGTGCAGGGGCGCCCGTGGCTTCTGGCCGAGATCGCGCATGCGCTTTACGGCACGCCGCGCCCCATGGTGCCGCGCGGGCGCGCGCTGGCCGACATGGTGGCGGGGCATTACGAGGACATGCTGTCCTTCTACGGGGTCACGCTGGGGCTGCGCGTCGCGCGCAAGCACCTGGGCTGGTACATGGACGGGCAGGGGACGCCCCCGGCCCTGCGGCGCGAGGTGCTGACGGCGCAAGAGCCGGGCGCGGTGCTGGCGCGCCTGCCGCTCGCGCTGGCCGGACACGCGGCGGTGGCGGCATGAACGCGCTCGACGCCACGATCTGGGCCTCGCTGCCGATGCCGGCGCTTCTGATCGACGGCGAGGACCTCATCATCGACATCAATCCCGCGGCGGAACAGTTCCTGAACGTGTCGGCCCGCGGGCTGAAGGACGCGCCGATCTTCGACAGGCTGGCGATCGACGCGCCGCTGGACGAGGCGTTCCGGCGGGTGCGGACGGATCTTGCGGCGCTGTTCATCAATACCGCCGAGGTCTCTACCGGCGCCTCGCCGCCGGTCAGTTGCAACATCCAGGTGGCGCCGCTTCTGGGCATCCCGGGGCACGTGATCGTGACGCTGGAGCCCCGCCGCATCGCCGACCGGATGGGGCGCGCGCTATCTGTGAAATCCGCCGCGAAGTCGGCCATCGGCATGGCCGAGATGCTGGCGCACGAGATCAAGAACCCGCTGGCCGGGATCGCGGGGGCGGCGCAGCTGCTCAGCATGAACCTGACGAACGGCGATCTGGAACTGACCGACCTGATCGTGGCCGAGACCCGGCGGATCAACGCGCTGGTCGACCAGGTCAGCCAGTTCGGCAATCTGCGGCCACCGGAACGCAAGGTGGTCAACGTCCACGACCTGCTGGACCGCGCGCGCAAGTCCGCGGCGGTCGGTTATGCCGCGCACATGACCTTCATCGAGGAATACGATCCCTCTCTGCCGCCGACCTATGTCGACGGCGACCAGATCCTTCAGGTGTTCCTGAACCTCCTGAAAAACGCCGCCGAGGCGGCGGGCAAGGGCGGCGGCACGATCCGGCTGCGCACTTTCTACGACATGTCGTTGCGGCTGCGGCGGCAGGACGGGTCGGGCGCGCCGCTGCCTTTGCAGGTCGAGATCGTGGACGACGGCCCGGGCCTGCCGCCCGAGATCGCGGCGGAGGCTTTCGAGCCCTTCGTCTCGGGCCGCGAGAACGGCACCGGGCTGGGGCTGGCGCTGGTAAGCAAGATCATCTCGGACCACGACGGCTGGGTCACGGTGGATTCGGTGCCGGGGCACACGGTGTTCCGCATCTCGCTGCCGCTGGCCCCGAAACAGACAGAGCAGACATGAGCGCGGGTCATCCGCAGGAGGATTTCTGATGGACGGAACGGTTCTGGTCGCGGACGACGATCGCACGATCCGGACGGTGCTGACGCAGGCGCTGACGCGGGCGGGCTGCAAGGTACACGCGACCTCGTCGATGGTCACGCTGATGCGCTGGGTCGAGGAGGGCAAGGGCGACCTTGTCATCTCGGACGTGGTGATGCCCGACGGGAACGGGCTGGACGCGCTGCCCAAGATCGCCGAGGAGCGGCCGGGCCTGCCGGTGATCGTCATCTCGGCGCAGAACACGATCATGACCGCGATCCAGGCCGCCGAGAAGGAGGCCTACGACTACCTGCCCAAGCCTTTCGACCTGCCCGACCTGATGAAGCGGGCCGCGCGGGCGCTGGACGTCAAGCGGCGCGCGTCTCCGGCCCGCCCCAAGGAGGGCGCCGCGAACGACGACCTGCCGCTGGTGGGGCGTACGCCGGCGATGCAGGCGCTTTACCGGCTGGTGGCCAAGGTGATGAACACCGAATTGCCGGTGCTGATCACCGGCGAATCGGGCACCGGCAAGTCGCTGATCGCGCGGGCGATCCACGATTTCTCGGACCGGCGCACGCTGCCCTTCGTGGTGGCCGCCGCGTCGGACCTTGCAACGCTGGACGGGCCGGCGGCGCTGATCTCGCGGGCACGGAACGGGTCGATCCTGTTCGACGAGGTGGGCGACCTGGACATGGACGCGCAGGCGCGGATCGTGCGGATGCTGGACAGCTTCACCGATTCCGGGCCGCGGGTTCTGGCGACGAGCCAGGCCGACCTGGCCCAGCGGATGGAGGCGGGCGCCTTCCGGCAGGACCTGTTCTACCGGCTGGGTGGCGTGTCGCTTGCGGTGCCGTCGCTGCGCGAGCGGGTGGACGACATCCCGCTTCTGGCCGACCATTTCCTGTTGCGGGCCGAGCGCGACGGGCTGCCGCTGCGGCGGCTGTCGTCGGATGCGATGGATCTGGTGCGCGCCTACAGCTGGCCCGGCAACGTGAGGCAGCTGGAGAATACGGTGCGGCGGCTGGTGGTGACCGCCACCGAAGAGGAGATCACCCGCGCCGAGGTCGAGCGGGTGCTGGGCAGCCAGCCCGCGATGGAACCCCTCAAGGGCGGTGGCGAGGACGAGAAGCTGTCGGCCTCGGTCGCAAAGCACCTGCGGCGGTACTTCGACCTGCATGGGGGCGTCCTGCCGCCGCCGGGCCTGTATCAGCGCATTCTGCGCGAGGTCGAGATGCCGTTGATCGAGATCGCGCTGGACGCCACCGGCGGAAACCAGGCCAAGTGTGCCGATTTGCTGGGGATCAACCGGAATACGCTGCGCAAAAAGATCACCGACCTCGATATTCAGGTGACACGCCGTCGCAAGTTGATGTAAAGAAGTCACATAAGAGTGGCAAATCGGTCGCAGACCGGGCGGGCCACCATGGCGGTCTTGCCGCAAGAGCGGTGCTTTATGCGAGGTCGGCGACGTGCGCACGGCGGTGCTGGGCGTAAGCCTTGAAAACCTGAGTCGGCTGCGCCGTGCGCGGCGGGTTCAGAACGCGGCGGCCATCGGGCTGATCGTTCTGGCGCCCGTGCTGGCCGTGGCCACGTACCTGGTGTTCGGGCCGCTCGACCAGGGCGCCACGACCCTGTCCCTGCGCCTCGTCCTGCTGGCCGACCTTGTCTATGTGCTGGTTCTGGCCGCGCTGGTGTTGCAGCGCATCGCGCAGATGATCGCGGCGCGGCGGGCGCATTCGGCGGGCTCGCAGCTTCACCTCCGGCTGACCGGGGCCTTCGCGGTCATTGCCCTCTTGCCGACGGTGCTGGTGGCGATCTTCGCAGGGCTCACGGTGAACGTGGGGCTGGAGGGCTGGTTCTCGGACCGGGTACGCGAAGCGCTGCGCAACTCCCTGACCGCGGCGGAGGCCTATGAGCAGGAACACCGCGAGGACATCGCCGCGGATGCCGATCTGCTGGCCGACTACCTGAGCCAGCGGCGCGGCGCGGTCGCGATCCGCTCGGACGGGGACCTGCGGCAGGAACTGGGGCTGGGGCAATCGCTGGTGCAGCGCGGGCTGCGAGAGGCCTTCGTGATCGACGGAACCGGCGAGATCCGGGTGCGTGGCGAACGCTCCTATCTTTTCGATTTCGAGGAACCCCCGGCCGAGGCGATCGACCGGGCGCGTGCCGGCGAAACGGTGGTCATCGAGGATTGGGACAACAACGAGTTCCGGGCGCTGACGCGGCTGGACGGGTTCATCGACCGGTTCCTCTATGTCAGCCGCGAGGTGGACGGCGACCTGCTGGCGCTGCTCGACGACACGCAGGAGACCGTGGGGCTCTACAACCAGCTGGAATCGGAGCGCGGGCGCATCCTGTTCGAGTTCGGGCTGCTCTACGTGGGTTTTGCGGTGATCCTGATCCTGGCCGCGATCTGGCTGGGTCTTTGGTTCGCCGAACGCCTCTCGCGCCCGGTGGGGCGGCTGGCGGGCGCGGTGCAGCGGGTCGGCGCGGGCGACCTGGACGTGCAGCTGAAGGAAGAGCAGAGCGACGACGAGATCGCGATGCTGGGGCGCATCTTCAACCAGATGACCCGGCAGCTGAAGGGCCAGCGCGATGCGCTGCTGGACACCAACGCACAGATCGAGCGGCGGCGGCGGCTGTTCGATTCCGTGCTGTCCTCGGTCACGGCGGGGGTCGTGGGGCTGGACCCCGAGGGGCGCGTGACCTTCGTCAACCGCTCGGCCGAGCGGTTGTTGTCGCTGCCGCACGGGGCGCCGCATGTGACGCTGGCGCTGGCTGTGCCCGAGTTCGGCGCGCTCTTCGACAGGCTCAAGGCCGGGCCGGGCGAGGTGGCGCAGGAGGAGATCAAGGTCTCGCGCGAGGGCAAGCTGGAGAACCTGCTGGTGCGGATGTCCACGCGGCGCGCGCAGGACGGCACGCTGGAAGGCTACGTGGTGGCCTTCGACGATGTCACCGACCTTGTGACGGCCCAGCGCATGGCCGCCTGGGGCGACGTGGCGCGGCGCATCGCGCACGAGATCAAGAACCCGCTGACCCCGATCAAGCTGGCCGCCGAGCGGCTGCAATACAAGATCGCGCCGCAGGTCGATGCCGATACCGCCGCCATGGTGACGCGCAACACCGGCGTCATCGTGCGCCAGACCGACGACCTGCGCCGGATCGTCGACGAGTTTTCCAAGTTCGCCCGGATGCCCGAGCCCGAGCGGCGCAATCACGACCTGGTCAAGCTGGTGCGAGATGCGGTGACGCTTCAGGACGGGGCGATCGAGGAGGTGCAGGTGACGGCCCGCCTGCCCGAGGACGAGATGATCGCCGACCTCGACGCCACGATGATAAGCCAGGCGCTGACCAACCTCATCAAGAACGCGGGCGAGGCCATCGAGAGCCTGCGCGAGAAGGGGGCGCCGGACGGGCATGCGGGCGAAGTCCGGGTGACGCTGGAGCGCGCCGATGGCCAGGCGCTCATCACCGTGTCGGACAACGGGATCGGCCTGCCCGAGGATCGGGCGCGGCTGTTCGAGCCCTATGTCACCACGCGCGACAAGGGCACCGGGCTGGGCCTGCCCATCGTCAAGAAGATCATCGAGGAACACGGTGGCACGCTGATCCTGACCGATGCCGCGCCCTTCGCGCCGGGGGCGCGACCGGGTGCGCGGGCCGAGGTTCGGCTGCCGCTGATGGCCGGTGCACCGGCCGGAACGTCACAACGAGAAAAGGTTTGAGGGGGCAGAGATGGGCGACATCCTGATCGTCGACGACGAACGCGACATCCGCGAGCTGATCGGGGATATCCTGGAGGACGAGGGCTACACCACCCGGCTGGCGGCAAATTCCGAGGAATGCATGGCCGCCATCGCCGCCGAGCCGCCCGCGCTGATGATCCTCGACATCTGGCTCAAGGACAGCCGGATGGACGGAATCGACATCCTCAAGACCGTCAAGCGCGACACTCCGGGCATTCCGGTGGTCATCATCTCGGGGCACGGCAACATCGAGATCGCCGTCGCCGCGATCAAGCAGGGCGCCTATGACTTCATCGAGAAGCCCTTCAACATCGACCAGCTGATGGTGGTGATCCGGCGGGCGATGGAAACCTCGCGCCTGCGCCGCGAGAACGTGGAGTTGCGCAGGCGCGAGGTGACGACCGCCGAGATGATCGGCGGCAGCGCGGTGTTCAAGGCGCTGAAATCGCAGCTGGACAAGGTGACCAAGTCGAACGGGAGGGTGATGCTGTCGGGCGCCGCGGGCAGCGGCAAGGAGATGGCCGCGCGCTACATCCACGCCAATTCCCAGCGTGCGGATTCGCCGTTCGTTTCGGTCAACTGCGCCTCGATAGAGCCCGACCGCATGGAAGAGGTGCTGTTCGGGCGCGAATCCTCGGCGCGCGGCGTGGAACCGGGGCTGCTGGACGAGGCGGACAGCGGGGTGCTTTACCTTGACGAGGTGGCGGACCTGCCGATGGGCACCCAGTCGAAGCTCTTGCGCGTGCTGGTGGACCAGCAGTTCCTGCGCGTGGGCGGCTCGGACAAGGTGCGGGTGGACATCCGCGTGATCTCGTCCACCAACCGCAACCTGCAGGAGGAGATCGACGCCGGGCGCTTCCGGCAAGAGCTTTTCCACCGACTGAACGTGGTGCCGATCTCTGTCCCGACGCTGGAGGACCGGCGCGACGACATTCCGCTGCTTGCCGGGCATTTCATCGAGCACTTCAACAAGACCCAGGGACTGCCGCAGCGCGTGCTCAGCGAGGATGCCGTAGCGCTCTTGCAGACGATGGTCTGGCCGGGAAACGTGCGGCAGCTGAAGAACGTGATCGAACGTGTGCTGATCCTGGGCGAGGGGACGGGACCCATCGGGGCGGACGAACTGCCCGAAACCGACGAGCGGCGCGACGGCGACGGGCGTGTGGTGCTGTCGGGCAGCCTTGCGACGCTGCCCCTGCGCGAGGCGCGCGAGCTTTTCGAGCGCGAGTACCTGCTGACCCAGATCAACCGCTTCGGCGGCAACATCAGCCGCACCGCGTCCTTCGTCGGGATGGAGCGGTCGGCCCTGCACCGCAAGCTCAAGTCGCTGGGCGTCGTCACGTCCACAAAGGCGGGCGCGCGCGTCGCGCATGTCGAGCCCGAGGACGCCGACAGCGCCTGATTGACCTTGTCCGGGCGGTCTGCCATGGCTTGGGTCCGGGGACCCAGAAGGCAGTGCGATGAAGGTCATCATCTGCGGGGCCGGCCAGGTGGGCTGGCAGATCGCGCGGCACCTGTCCGGTGAGCGCAACGACGTCACGGTTGTCGATCACGACGCGGAACTGGTGCGGCGGGCCACCGATACCCTGGACGTTCAGGGCGTCGCCGGGCACGCCAGCTATCCCGACGTGCTGGAGCGCGCGGGCGCGCGCGACGCCGACATGGTCATCGCCGCCACCCATTCGGACGAGGTGAACATGGTCACCTGCCAGGTGGCCCATTCGGTCTTTGCCGTGCCGCGCAAGGTCGCGCGGCTGCGGGCGCAAAGCTACCTGACGGCGATCTACTCGGATCTCTACCGCCGCGACCACATGCCCATCGACGTGGTCATCAGCCCCGAGCGCGAGGTGGCCGAGGCCGCGCTGCGCCGGCTGGCCGCGCCGGCGGCCTTCGACACCGAGAGCTTCCTCGACGACATGGCCCAGCTTCTGGGGATCGTGCTGGACGAGGACTGCCCGGTGGTGAACACGCCGCTGCGGCAGCTGACCGACCTGTTTTCCACCCTGCGCGCGATCGTGGTGGGCGTCCGGCGCGAGGGCACGCTGTTCGCGCCAGAGCCGGGCGACCAGCTGTTCCCCGGCGACCAGATCTACGTCTTTGCCCATCGCGACGACGCCGCGCGCACGATGGAGATCTTCGGCAAGGAGGTCCGCAAGCAGGAGCGGGTCGTGATCGTGGGCGGCGGCAACGTGGGGCTGGCGGTGGCCCAGGCGCTGGAGCGGCGGAGCGAACGCGTGCGCGCCAAGATGATCGAGAAGAACCGCCGCTGCGCAGAACGCGCGGCGGATGCGCTGGAGCGCACCATCGTGCTGCACGGTGACGGAATGAATGCCGAGTTGCTGGCCGAGGCCAACATCGAGCGGGCCGATGCCCTGCTGGCCGTGACCGACGACGACAAGACCAACCTGCTGACGGCGGTGCGCGCCAAGTCAGCGGGCTGCAAGATGACGATCTGTCTTGTGAACGACCCGACGCTGGTGCCGTTGATGGACCCGCTGAACATCGACGCCTACATCAATCCGCGCACCACGACGGTCAGTTCGATCCTGCGCCACATCCGTCACGGCCGCGTGCGCGAGGTCTATTCCATCGGCGATGCCGAGGCCGAGATGATCGAGGCGCAGGTTCTGTCCACCTCGCCCATCGCGGGCAAGGCCATTCGCGACATCGATTTTCCCGAGGGCGTGCTGGTCGGAGGCGTTCTGAAGAACGGCAAGGTGATAAAGCCCTCCGGCAGTACGCGGATCGAGGAAGGCGACGTCATCGCGATCTTCTCGATGGCCGCCGACGTGCCAGAGGTCGAGCGGCTTCTGCAGGTCACGATCGATTTCTTCTGATGCCCGGGCGTCTGACCGAGCAGCCGCTGTTCGTCCTCTTGACCGGGATCATGGGCCTGGCCATGGCGGTGCCGGGCGCCTATGCGCTGGCGGTCGGCGACATGCAGGACGCGCAGGCCTTTCTCGGCGGCGGAGGGCTGGTCCTGACGCTGGCGGTGTTGCTGGGGCTGGCGCTTGGCGGCCGCACCCCAGAGCGGCAGGCGCGCGAGGATCTCCTGTCACTCTTGCTTGCGTTCAGCCTGTTGCCCCTGGTGCTGGCCTTTCCCTTCCAGATGGCCGTGGGAAACACCCGGCTTCTGAACGCCTTCTTCGAGATGGCCTCGTCCCTGACGACGACCGGCGCGACGGTGTTTCCGGGGCCGGAGCGGCTGTCGGGGGCCGAACACCTGTGGCGCGCGCTGGTGGGCTGGATCGGCGGCTTCATGATCTGGGTGGCAGCGGCGGCAATCCTTGCGCCCATGAAGCTTGGCGGGTTCGAGGTGCTGTCTCCGCAAGAGCCGGGGCAGGGGGCGGCGACATCGGGGCCGATCACGCGGGTGGCCGATACACCCGAGCGCCTGAGCCGCTATGCGGTGATGTTGGCGCCGATCTATGGCGGGCTGACGCTGGCCTTGTGGATCGGCCTCATCATCCTGGGCGACGGGCCGCTTGTGGCGATCTGTCATGCGATGTCGACCTTGGCCACCAGCGGAATTTCCCCGGTGGGCGGGCAAGAGGGCGCGGCCTCGGGCGTTGCCGGAGAAGCCGTGATCTTCGTCTTTCTCTTCTTCGCCATCTCGCGCCAGACCTTCACCCGCGAAAAGGGCGAGGGCGGGTTTGGACGGGTCCTGTCGGACCACGAGTTCCGGATGGGCGTCATGTTCGCCGGCGTGGTGCCGCTGTTCCTGTTCCTGCGTCACTGGGTCGGTGCCTTCGAGGTGGACGGGGGAGAGGACCTGCCCGCGGCGGCCTCGGCGCTTTGGGGCGCGATCTTCACGGTGCTGTCGTTCCTGTCGACGACCGGGTTCGTGTCGGTGGCCTGGGACGAAAGCCAGAGCTGGTCGGGGCTGGCGACCCCGGGGCTGTTGCTGATGGGGCTGGCGCTGATCGGGGGCGGGGTGGCGACGACGGCGGGCGGGGTAAAGCTGTTGCGGGTCTATGCGCTTTACCGCCACGGCGCGCGAGAGCTTGAACGGCTGGTGCATCCGTCCTCGGTTGGCGGCGCGGGCGCCAATGCCCGGCGCATCCGGCGCGAGGGCGCCTATGTGGCGTGGATCTTCTTCATGCTGTTCGCCATCTCGATCGCGGCGGTGATGCTGGCGCTGGCTGCGGCCGGCATCGACTTTGAAACCGCCGTGATCCTGACGATCGCGGCGCTGTCCACGACCGGGCCGCTGGCCGAGGTGGCGGGTGCCGCGCCCATCGCCTATGCGACCCTGAGCGACGCGGCCAAGCTGATCCTCGTGGCCGCGATGGTCCTCGGGCGGCTGGAAACGCTGGCGATCATCGCGCTCCTGAATCCCGATTTCTGGCGAAACTGAGCCGGAGCGCCTTGAATTCCATCAGCTTCATGCCGAATTGGCCCTTTAACACCGGACCAAGGCATATCATACTTCGCCCCGGAGTGATCCGGCTCGTACCAAGACAAAAGAAACGACAAGACAAGAAGGCAGAACACCATGCCCGCCGACAAGCAGAACCTGCAAGACGCCTTTCTCAACCACGTCCGGAAGACCAAGGTGCCCGTCACCATCTTCCTGATCAACGGCGTCAAGCTGCAGGGCGTCATTACCTGGTTCGATAATTTCTGCGTGCTTCTGCGCCGGGACGGGCAGTCGCAGCTTGTCTACAAGCATGCGATCTCCACGATCATGCCCTCGCAGCCGATCAACCTTTACGAGGGTGATGAATAACCTTGCAGAGCCATGACCGGCACGTCACGCGTGCCTGGGTGCTGCACCCCGACCTCAAGAACGACCCCGACCGCCGCCCCGCCGGGCCGGCGCTTGAAGAGGCCGTGTCGCTTGCCGCGGCGCTTCCCGACCTCGAGGTGGTGGGCTCGGAGATCGTGCGCCTGCCGCGCCCGCACCCGGGCGCGCTGTTCGGTTCGGGCAAGCTGGAAGAGCTTGGCGCCCGGTTTCGCGATGCAGAGGTGGAACTGGTCCTGGTCGACGGGCCGGTGTCGCCAGTGCAGCAGCGCAACCTCGAAAAGGAATGGAAGGTCAAGCTTCTGGACCGGACGGGGCTGATCCTTGAGATCTTCTCCGACCGTGCGCGCACCCGCGAGGGCGTGTTGCAGGTGGAAATGGCCGCGCTGAGCTATCAGCGCACGCGGCTCGTCCGGGCCTGGACCCACCTTGAACGCCAGCGCGGCGGGCTCGGCTTCGTGGGCGGCCCCGGCGAAACCCAGATCGAGGCCGACCGGCGCGCCATCGACGAACAGCTCGTGCGGCTGCGGCGGCAACTGGACAAGGTGGTGAAGACGCGCACGTTGCACCGGGCCGCGCGCAAGAAGGTGCCGTTTCCGGTGGTGGCGCTCGTGGGCTACACCAACGCGGGCAAGTCGACGCTGTTCAACCGCATCACCGGCGCGGATGTGATGGCCAAGGACATGCTGTTCGCCACGCTCGACCCGACGATGCGCGGCATCACGCTGCCGGGCGGGCAGAAGGTGATCCTCTCGGACACGGTGGGCTTCATCTCGGACCTGCCGACGCAGCTGGTCGCGGCCTTTCGCGCGACGCTGGAAGAGGTGCTGGAGGCCGACTTGATCCTGCACGTGCGCGATATCA
Organism: Alphaproteobacteria bacterium; assembly: GCA_030431935.1. GTDB lineage: Bacteria > Pseudomonadota > Alphaproteobacteria > Rhodobacterales > Rhodobacteraceae > ASV31. The sequence goes on from JAUIIC010000120.1 coordinate 11,496, forward strand.
GCCATCCCGACACGGACGCCCAGGCGGCGGATGTCGAGGCGATTCTTGCCGACCTGGGGATCGGCGCGCAGACGCCGGTGTTCGAGCTCTGGAACAAGACCGACCGGCTGGAGCCTGAGCGGCGCGAGGCGGTGCGCGCGCAGGCAGGGCGCACCGAGGGTCTGTTCGCGCTGTCCGCGGTCACAGGCGAGGGCGTCGAGACGCTGCTTGACGCGGTGGCGGCGCAGGTCGACGGCGTGCGGAGCGAACAGCGCCTGCATCTCGGCTTTGCGGACGGCAAGCGGCGCGCGTGGTTGCATCAGCAGGGCGTCGTCGCCGAAGAGACCGAGGGCGAGGGCGGTTTCGACCTTCTGGTGCGCTGGACACCCCGGCAAGAGAGGCAGTTCGCCGGGCTCTGAGAAGGCGCGCCTTGCCGGGGCGCCGCGGGCGGCTAGGTCATGTCGCGTGCAAAGGCGGGCCCAATGACCATTCTCATCCTTTATATCGTGACGGCGGGCGTGATCCTCGTGGCCGATGCCATCGCGCTTCCGACCCTCATAAAGCCGGTGTTCGAGCGGCATGTGGGCGACATCCTGGCC
>JAUIIC010000121.1 GCA_030431935.1 Alphaproteobacteria bacterium
CCCTGCGGGTCGCGCAGGTAGCCCACGTAGAACCGGGGGCCATAGCCGTCGCGAAACCCCGGCGCCCCCTCGTCCGAGCCACCGGCGGCAAGGGCCGCCGCGTGCAGGTCGCGCACCTGCGCCTGGCTGGCGGCCTCGAAGGCCACCATCGCGCCGTTCCCGGCAGAGGCCGGACGTCCGTCGAAGGGCGGCTTGACGTAGAAGTCCGGCAGCACCGGCGCCTGGCCCGGCTGCACCGGCAGGGCATAGCTCAGCCCCTCGGGACCCTCGGTCAATCCATAGCCAAGGGCCGGCAGGAAGGCGGAATAGAACCGCCGCGCACGCGTGATATCGTCCGCGCCGACCGTGACATAGGCAATCATGCGCCGTGCCCCTCCAGATCCTCCGCCAGCCGCCAACCCAGTCGCCACCGTCGGCCGGCAGCCAGGAATCCCCGCTTGACCGCGTTACCCCCATGACTTACCCAATCGGGCACGAGCGGGCATGGTGAAATGGTATCACACGAGCCTTCCAAGCTCTTGGTGCGGGTTCGATTCCCGCTGCCCGCTCCAGCACTCACGCCGAAACGACCCGCCGCGCGCAGGACTATAGCTCGTCCGCCCAGGGCGGGTTCGCGCCCGCACGGCTGACCGTCACCGCCGCGGACCGTGCGCCCAGCGACAGCGCCGCGTTCAGCGCCGCCGCGTCCAGAGTGTCGAGCCCGTCGCGCGACAGTTGCCCCGCGGCATGCAGCGCCGCCAGAACGCCCGCGTTGAACGTGTCGCCCGCACCCACGGTGTCGGCCACCTGAACCTGGGGCGGCGTCACCGCCGCCTCTGTGCCGCGCGTGAACCCGCGCGCGCCCTTCGCGCCCTCGGTCAGGCAGACAAGCCGCGGCCCCTCGGCCAGAAGCGCGCGCGCCATCCCGGCCGCATCGCCCGCGCCGCGCAGCCAGTGCAGGTCCTCGTCCGAGATCTTCACGATATCGGCCATCGCCAGCATCCGATCGATCCGAGCGCGATAGGCCGCTTCGTCGGTGATGAACCCGGGCCGGATGTTGGGGTCGATCATCGTCACCTTTCCGGACGCCGCCGCGCGCGCCATCAGCGCCTCGTAGGCGCTGCCGCAGGGCTCGGCCACAAGGCTGATCCCCCCGAAGAACACGGCCGCGACATCGTCGGGCAACTCCGGCAGGTCGGCCTCTGTCAGCATCCGGCCCGCCGTGTTCTCGTCGTAGAAGGCGTATTGCGCCTGTCCGTCCGACAGCGTCACGAAGGCCAGCGTCGTCGGCCGGTCCGACAAGGCCGCCAGCCCTGCGTCCACCTTCGACGCGGTCAGCGCACCCGTCAGGATCTGCCCGAAAAGATCGCGCGACAGCCCGCTGAAAAAGCCCGCCGGCGCTCCCAGCCGGCCCAGCGCGATGGCCGTGTTGAACACCGCGCCGCCGGCATAGGGCGCGAACGCGGCCTCGCCCGCCGCGGTGTCGCGCGGCAGCATGTCGATCAGCGCCTCGCCGGCACACAGGATCATCGCCTTACCCCTTCTCTGGTTGCGCCGTGCGTAAACCGTTAGCGCAAACATGTCCATCGCGCCCACGCATTTGACGCAGGTCAACGCGTCATTGCAAGCCTCGTTCCAGTCTGGGGCTCTCGGAAATTCGACCTGTTCAAGGAGAGGCAAAATGGTTGAATCTTCGCACAAGGCCGGGCTCTGGCCATCGCTCTACGAACCGCTGCGCAGCATGGGCCACAAGCTGGCCGACTGGCTTGCACCTGCGTCCGAGGCGTCGTCCAACGGCTCGGCCTACACGATCAGCATGGAATTGCCCGGCGTGGCCGAGGGCGACATCGACATCGGCGTCGATGCGGGGGTGGTCACCGTCAAGGGCGAGAAGAAGACCGAGAAGGAGGAAAAGGGCGAGACCTGGTATTTCTCGGAACGCCAGTACGGCGCGTTCTCGCGCAGCTTCCGTCTGCCCCCTGACGCGGACGAGACCAAGGTGGCCGCCGATCTGAAGGACGGGGTGCTGACCATCACCGTGCCCAAGGCCAGGCCCGAGGCGGCCAGCGCCCGCAAGGTGAAGATCACGAAAAAGGGCTGAGCCCCCGGCGGGGCGTCAGCCGCGCCCCGCCAGATGCGGCGTCAGAACGGCAAGAAGCGTCCGGTTCACCGGGCAGGGCAGGCCCGCGGCCTCGGGCAGGCGCACCACCGCGCCCGTGATCCACGGCGTCTCCAGCCGGTTGCCGCGTTCCAGGTCGATGGCGGTCGAGGCGCGCATCTCGCCGGGCAGGCCCGCCAGCACCGACATCACATGATCCACCACCGTGTCGGACAGCGCAACGCCCCGGGCCCGTCCCAGGGCCGCGGTTTCCTCTGCGGCGGCGCGGAAGGTGTCTTGCAGAACCTGCGTCGCGCGGATGTCGTCGACCCGGCAGCGCGCCGCCGCCGCGACCCCCGACATGGCCGAGAACAGCACGAATTTCTGCCAGAGCGCTGCCTCGACATCGTCGGTGGCCGGCGCCGGCACGCCCGCATCCTCCAGCGCCTTGCGCAGCGCGTCGATCCGGGGCGACGGGCGGCTGTCCCGCTCGGCGAAGACGAAGCTGTTGAAGCTGCCGGTCTGGGTGATGACGCCGGGCGCCGAGATCGTGGTCGAGATCTGCGCCATGCCGTTGGCCGCATGCGCCGCGCCAAGGGTCTCGGCCAGAAGGTCGGACGCCTCGACCCCGTTCAGGAACGGCACCACCACCGTGTCGGGGCCCAGCATCGGGCGGCAGGCCTCCATCGCCGCGTCAAGCGACCAGCCCTTGACGCCAAGGAACACCGCGTCCACGGGCCCGACCTCTGCGGTATCGTCGGTGGCGATCCAGGGCCGCACCATGACGTCCCCCTCGCCGGACACCAGTTTCAGCCCGTCCCGCCGGATGGCGTCCAGATGCGCGCCGCGCGCGATGGTGGCCACCTGGTGCCCCGCCTGCGCCAGCCGCACCGCCAGGTATCCGCCAATGCCGCCGGTGGCCAAAGTCGCGATCTTCATGTGCTCTCTCCCATGTCCTGCAGGGCCCGCACCACCAGCGGCGTCACGGTCTCGGGGGCCGTCACCGGCACCATGTGCCCGCCGCCGGGCAGTTCGTGGCAGTCCCAGCCGGGGTTCCCCGCCCGCAAGAGACCGCAGATTTCCGCGATGGGACGAACCGTGTCCGCCGCCCAGATCAGCGTGGTGGCGGCGGGCAGCCGCGCCGCCCAGTCGGCCAGCGGCGTCGTCTCGAACTCCACCGCGTCCCATTCGTGCAGGTTGGGCCGCAAGACCCCGGCAAAGCCCGCTTGCCGCGCCTCGGGCATCGCGTCCCATGTGCCCGGCCCGTTCCAGTAGTCGGCGAAGACCTGCGCGGCGTGCCGCCAGCTGCCATCCCGTCCGGCCCGCCGGATCACCGCGCCCAGCGCCATCGCCTCGGCATGGGCCTCGGCATGTCCGGCCAGCGCCAGCAGGTAGAAGGGGTTCGGCTCGATCAGCACCAGCCGCGCCGCCCGTGGGCCCAGATCGGCGGCCACCTGCATCGCCACCGCCCCGCCGAAGGAATGGCCCACCACCGCCACCGGCCCGTCGCCCTCGGGCAGCGCCGCGCGCGCCAGCGCCGACTGGTCGGCCAGTGTCTGCCGCCGCGCGCCCTCCCAGGCCGGCGAGCCGCCATAGCCGAACATGTTGACCGCCCGCACCCGGTGCGTGCCCTCCAGCGCCGCCGACAGGTGCTTCCACTGCCGCCCGCTCGACGCGCTGGAATGGATCAGCAGCACCGCCGGGCCGGCCTCTCCGGCCGCGATCACCTCGGGGGTCGCCGCGCCGGTCATTCCCGCCAGTCCACCGCCGCCTCCAGCGTCGCCCGCTCTGTGCGGAAGGCGTTCGCCGGGTGATCGGGGTCCGCGAACCCGAAGGAGATCGCGCAGACCACCAGCCGGTGCTCGGGCAGGCCGAAGTGCCGCCGCAGGAACGGCGCATAGGGCGCGATGGCCGCCTGCGGGATCGTGGCGATCCCCAGCGCCTGTGCGGCCAGCGTGAAGGCGGTGACATAGCCGCCGCAATCTACCGCGCCGTAGACCCCCAGAGAGGCCGGGCTGGTCACGATCGCCACGTGCGGCGCGCCGAAGAAGGCGAAGTTGCGCCGCATCTGCGCCGTCGCGCCCGCCCGGTCGCCGCGCTCTACCCCCACCGCGCCGTAAAGCTGCCAGCCGCAGTCCGACCGCCTCTCGCGGTAGACGCCCACATAGGCATCGGGAAAGGGGAAATCGGGCGTCTCGGGCGCGCTGTCCACCTCGGCCAGGAGGCCCGCGCGCAGCCGCTCCGTTTCCTCTCCGCCGGTCACGATCACCTGCCAGGGCTGGGCGTTGCACCAGCTTGGCACGCGCTGGGCGGCGGTCAGCACCGCCTTGATGCGCTCGCGCGGCACCGGATCGGGGCGGAACCCCCGGCAGGAATGCCGCGTCTTCAGAAGGCCCAGCAGCGTGTCGTAGTCGCTCATTGGTTCTGCGCCGCGATGTAGCCCACGATCCCGGCCACGATCAGGCCCGCCAGCACCGCAAAGGCGATCTTCCACGCCGACCACGGGCGTTCGCCCTGCACCCGCCCGCTGACGCCGTTGACCACGAAGCGATAGGTCTTGCCCCGGTACTTGTAGGCCGCGAGCCACACCGGCAGCAGGATGTGCTTGAAGGTCACGTCGCTGATCGCGGTGTCGATGTCGTGGATGCGCTGCCGGTCGCCGCCGATGTCGAACTTGACGTCGCGCTCGATCACCCGGTCCATGTGGGCGCGCGCCTCGTGAAAGCCCTCGTCCAGTTCCACCGTGTAGCCCTCGGCCCGGAAGCCCGCCAGGTACTCGGGCCGGTAGGGCTCCAGCCCCGCCAGGTCCCAGGGCTCCAGGTTGTCGGTGTATTTCTTCGGCAGAGAGCGCGAGGCCAGCACCAGCACGTCGTCGAAGAACCGCGCCACGCGGCCCGACTTGGGGCTCCAGCGGATGCGCTGCTCGCGCACCTGCTCGCGCTTGCCGTTGCGCATGACGGTCTTCGTCACGTAGTAGACCGTCCCTCGCTCGCCCCGGTAGCTCGACTTCGTGTCGGCGTCGAAGGTCCAGTAGGGCACGTAGATGCCCGACATCCTGCGGCCCTTGCGGGCGTATTCCTGCAACCCGTTCGGCGCGAACCACAGCTTGCCCAGCCAGGCGTTCATCGCCTCGTGCGCCGCCCGCTCCTCCAGCCGGAACGGCAGAAGCCCGCGCGGCTTGATGTGCCGGTGCGTGCCGGTATCCGTGACCACGGGCGTGGCGCAGAACGGGCATTCCTTGGCGTGGGTCTTTTCGTCGAACTCCACCTGCGCGCCGCAGTTGGGGCAGTTCAGGACGCGCGTTTCCTCGATCTCGGCGGCGGGAAGGGCGGCCTCCAGCCCGGCGCGGAAATCCATCTCGCGGATCGGCTGGGTATGGTATCCGTCGCCCTCGATCGGCTGGCTGGCGCCGCAATGGTCGCAGATCAGCTTGCCGTCGGCGGGCGCAAAGCGCAGATCGGACCCACAGGCATCGCAGGGAAAGCGATGTTCGTCCTGCAGGGCAGGGGCGGTGTCGGTGTCTGTCATCGCAACCCCCGGCCCGTGCCGGGTCCCTTCCTGTCCTCAACCGGGGCGCTGCGCCCCTGCCCGGACTAGACCGCAAACCGCCCCCCACCCGCAAGCCGCTTCGTCGGCGCGCCGGGCGCCCGCGCCTACTCGAACGGATCGAACGCCTTGATGAAGAAAGCCTGCTGTTCCGCCTCGGGGCGTGCCGCAAGCCCCACCATTCCCGCGATCGTCACCTTGGCGTAGATGTCGGCCCCGGTGCCAATCGGCACGGGCGAGGCAAGGTCCGCCGCATTCGTCCCGGCCTTCCAGAGCCCGCCGACCGTGTCGGCCCCGTGGCTCTGCAGACCGGCCCAGCCCTCGTCCATGACCCGCGTGCGCGCGGCGCTGCCCGCGGCGGCGGCCTCTTCGAGGCTCTTGCCCTCGCTGATGGCCTTGTCCCACGCCTGCGCATGAGCCTGGTTCGAGGCCTCGGGCCCGGTCTTGCCGAACGACGACACCATGCCCGACCCGCCCTTCAACGCGCCGTAAAGCCCTTCCACCATCCCGAGAAAGGAAAACGCCTTGCCCGCGAGGTCCAGTTTGGGCGCGACAGTGGGCGGCACCATCTTCTCGGCCAATGGCAGGGCGGCGGACGCCACGGTGGCCACGCTGCGCAGGTCCTCCACCGTCGTTGGCGTGTCCGAACGGTTCAGCGCCTCGCCCGCCGTCGTCACGACCACGCCGCCCAGGGTTGGACCTATGCCGCTCATCCCCGCCTCCTACAGCCGGATCAGGATTTCGTCTCCGGTGTCGCCTGCATCTCCGCCCGGATCGCCGCCCGGATCGGCGGGCAGGCGGACCGCGCCATCCTCCAGCAGGGCGCGCACCCGCGCCGCGGCATTCAGGAAAACGGTCATCGCCGCCAGCATCCAGGCCGGGTCACGTTCGACCCCGCTGTCGTCCTGCCGCGGCAGGCTTTTCGTGCAGAGGACCGTCCCGGTCGCACCGTTCAGCGCAAAGACGGGCCAGCCCATGCCGGCCAGCACGGCGTTGGCCTGCAAGAGCCCGCGCAGCGTGCCCGCCTCCTTGCCCGCCGGCAGATCGCCGAGCACGGCCTGCATCAGGATCACCGCCTCGTCGCCGCCGGGACCGACGCTCATCACAAGGCCCTCGTCCCGGTCCGAGCCGAACAGGTAAACGCCCTCCGGCCCGCGCACGATCTCGGCCCCGGTCTCGACGGAAATCGCACCCATCAAGCGGTCGATATGGGCGGCACAGCCAGACACCTCAGGCGCCCGGCGGGGGCGGCGGCAGGATGGTGAAGAGTTGCGCCAGCTCGCGCACGTCCTCGGCCTTCATCCAGCCGTCCTGGCCGGCGGTCCAGACATGGGTGTCGCGCGTGATCTCTCCGGCCTGCGCCATGCGCCCCATCGCGGCCTTCGAGAACGGCCCGCGTGTCTGCCCGTTCTCGGCCACGTGCCAGACATGCTCCACCGGCGGCGGAGGCGGCGGCACCGCCCCTGCGGCAGGCTGGGCCGGGGCCTGTCCCCACGGGCCCGGCTGGGCCATCTGGTTGGCCATCATCATGCCCATGCCCATCCCCATGCCGGCGCCCATCGCGCCCGCGCCCGCGCCGGATTTGGCGGCCGCCGTCATCGCCTCGGCGGCGGAATACTGGGTGAACTTGCCCAGGTCGCCCGCCAGCCCCATCGAGGTGCGCTTGTCCAGCGCCTCCTCGACCGCGGGCGGCAGGCTGATGTTCTCGATGTAGAACTCGGGCATAGCGATGCCGTAGCCGTCCAGCACCGGCGCCACCTCCGCCACGATCAGCTTGCCCAGGTCGGCGGTGTTGGCGGCCATGTCCAGCACCGGGATGTTCGACCCCGCGATCACGCGGCTGAACTCCTGCACGATGATGTTGCGGATCTGATAGCTGATCTCGTCGCTGGTGAACTCGCCATCGGTGCCGACGATCTCGGTCAGGAAGCGGGCGGGGTCCTTCACCCGGATCGTGTAGGTCCCGAAGGCCCGGATGCGCGTCGGCCCGAACTCGGGGTCGCGCAGCATGATCGGGTTCTTGGTGCCCCATTTCAGGTCGGTGAAGCGCGTCGTCGAGACGAAATAGACCTCGGACTTGAACGGCGACTTGAACCCGTGATCCCAATGCTGAAGCGTCGTCAGGATCGGCATGTTGTTGGTTTCGAGCATGTAGAGCCCCGGCGTGAACACGTCCGCCAGCTGGCCCTCATGGACGAACACCGCCGCCTGCCCCTCGCGCACCGTCAGCTTGGCGCCGTACTTGATCTCGTGGCCCTCGCGCTCGAACCGCCAGACCATCGTGTCGCGCGTGTCGTCGACCCAGTGGATGACGTCGATGAATTCGCCGGTGAGGAAATCGAAGATGCCCATTCAAGTCTCTCCCAAGGACCCTGTCATACCGGCCCGCCCAAGAGTTCCGAGACGATGGTCTCGACGATGGGGCGGGCCTCGTTCACCGTCATGCCCGGGCGCAGACGGTCGTCGTAGAGGATTTGCAGCAGAAGCTCGTCATGCCGCGTCAGCAGCGCGAACTCCTCGTCGTCGTTGAAGATCGTGGGCCGCGCGGCGGGGCTGTCGTTGGACAGGCCCATCCCCTGCGCGATCTCTTCGTGGATGCAGGACAGGCGCAACAGGTCCGGGTGCTCGCCCCGGATGATCGCCACGGCGCGGGTATAGGCGCCGTCGTTCTGCGGATCGACGGCGAAGACCAGGCAGAAGGTGGTGCGCGGGATGTCCTGCACCGTGTCGATCGCGCTTTGCCCCAGCCCCGGCACGATCTCCAGCAGGCGCGGCCCGATCGCCTTGCGCTCGGCCTCGTTCAGGATCAGCACGTGGTAATTGGGGTTCGCGTCGGTGGCCCGGATCGGGTGGCCGCTGACATCGGACAGCCGCCGGGCATAGGACAGGATGGCGTTGCGGTCGCGGATGCGCTGCTCGGCCGGAACGCTGTCGCCGAACTCGATGGTCATGCGCACCGGCTGTTCCCAGCGGTGCAGGCGGCTTTCGGATTCGCGCGCCACGATCCGCCCGCCCACCGTCGAGAACTCCTCGTAAAGCGCGATGCGCACGAAGTTCTCGACAAGCTGCCGCTCGGTAAAGGGCGTGTCCGCGCCCCCGCCATCGCGCCGCAGCAGCCCGCGCGCCAGCAGATCGTTCTGCACCCGCTGGTAGTAGGCCGCAAGCTCCCGGCTGGCGGGCGCCAGCGCCGTGGCATCGGCGCCGACCTCGGGCAGGGGCGGGGGCGGTGGCAGGTCCACCCCGCCGGTCTGCACGGGGTCGCAGGCGGCAAGGGCCAGCAGCCCCGCCGCAAACAGCCCCCCGCGCAGTCCGCCCGAACCCCTCATGCCCGCGTCATGCGTCCGGAACGCTTGCGCCGGCGGTGTCGCCGACCTTGTCCTTGCGCGCCTTGGCAGAGGCCAGCGTGTCGCGCAGTTCGGTCTCCATCTTCTTCAGCTCGTCCTCGGCGGCGGCGCGGCGTGCCTTGCCCTCGTCGGCGATCTGCAGGCTTTCCTCGATGGTCGCGATCAGTTCGGCATTGGCGGTCTTGATCGCCTCGATGTCGAACACGCCGCGCTCCATCTCCTCGCGCACCACCTTGTTGGCCTCGCGCAGGTTGGCCGCGTTCGCGGTCAGAAGCTCGTTGGTCAGGTCGCTGGCCTCACGCACCGCCTTGGCCGCCTCGGCAGAGCGCTGGATGGTCACCGCCTGCGCCAGTTGCGTCTCCCAAAGCGGCACGGTGTTGACCAGCGTCGAGTTGATCTTGGTCACCAGCGACTTGTCGTTTTCCTGCACCAGCCGGATCGAGGGCAGCGACTGCATCGTCACCTGCCGCGTCAGCTTCAGGTCGTGGACCCGGCGCTCCAGGTCGTCGCGGGCGGCGCGCATGTCGCGCAACTCCTGCGCCTTCAGGATCTGCTCGGCCTCGGGCGCGGCGTCCACCGCCTTTTCCATCGCCGGGATCTCGGTCTCGTCCAGCTGCTTCAGCTTTTCCTCGCCGGCGGCGATATAGATCGCCAGCTCGTCGTAGAAGGCCAGCGTCTTTTCATACAGCAGGTCGAGCGACTTGATGTCCTTCAGAAGCTTGTGCTCATGCGACAGCAGGTTGTCGGTGATCTTGTCGATCTGGCCCTGCACGCTCTCGTAGCGCGCCGCGAACTGGGCGGCGGGCGCCAGCTTGCCGGTCAGGCGCTCCCACCACGACCGCTTGCGGCGCACGTCCAGCTCGCTGACCGAAAAGCCGCGAATGGTCGTGACGATCTCGCGCAGGCTGTCGCCCGCCGGGCCCACGTCCTTGTTGCGCACGTCCGACAGCATCGCCTGGCTGATTTCCTGCAACTCGGCCTGGGCGCGGCTGCCGAACCCGATGATCGAGTTCGAATCGCCCATGTCGAGCTCTGTGATCCGCTTGCGGATTTCCTCGGCCACGGGGGCCTCCGCCGCCTCAACGGGGACAAGCTCGGTGGACGGTTCTGGCAGGATCACCGCCGTCACCTCCTCGATTTCCTTCAACGCGGCTTCGGCCTTCTGGCGAACGGTGTCGGACATGGTTCAAGAACTCCCGGATACCAATATGTTATGCCGTCTCATCATTCCGCTGTCACGCCTTCCCGCGCCAGGCGGTCACGCAGCACGCCGATCTCGATGTCCAGATCGGCGCGGCTGTCGTCCAGCAGCGTCCGGGTGCGGGCGGCGAAATTCTGTTCCAGATCGTCCAGCAGCGCCTCGTAATCGGCGCGCGCCTCGGCGTTGCGGTTGCGGGCGTAGAGGTCGGCGAACTTCACCGTCGCGTCCCGGGCGCCCAGAAGGTAGACGCTGAGGTACTTGCGCGCCGCGGTCAGGTCGCGCGGGTCGTCCTCGACCGTGCGGAACAACTGCCGCACCGTGGCCTGGAAGCGTTCCACCCGGCCTTCCAGCCGCCGGTCCTCGGCGCGCTTCACCGCCTCGGTCATGGCGGCAAGGTGGCGTTCGGCCTCTTCCACGGCGCGCGCCACGCGGTCGGACTGAAAGCTGTCGATCCCCTCGGCGCCCTTGTCGCGCATCGGGTCGGGCCCGAAGGCCAGAAAATGCAGGACCGCGCCCAGCACCGCGAAGACGGCGGCCTCCAACGGCCCGTGCCCGGCGAAGCCGGCCAGCGCCAGCCCGGCGCCGGTCAGCGCGCTGCCCAGCATCTTGCGCGGCAGGGCGGGGCGCTTGGCGATCTTGCGCGCGTCATAGGCCTCTTGCGCCTTCAGGCCCTCGCGCGTCATCCACGCGGCAAGGATCAAGAGGCCGAACGCGCCCAGGTATTGCGCCATGACGACCGGCTCGCGGAAAAAGGCCAGCACCGCCAGCGGCAGCGGCGCCAGGAACAGGAAATTCACCCGCCCGCCGACACGCGTGCGCCTTGCGCCGCGCCATCCCGCGCCGCTGTCCTCGGGCACCGCGCCCTTTCCGTCCGGGCTGAACTTTCCGCCATAGCGCTGGGCCATCACGCGCCTCCCGTTACGGACACGTAGAGGATCAATGCAACAAGCAGAAAAAAGGCTGTTTTCTGTAGACCATTTTCCGACACGACATCCCCCGGGCACCTGTCACGACCCCTTTCGGATATAGGGGATCGCCCCGCCTCACGCCAGCGCTAACGGGAAATTCGGGGGGCAAGAGAAATCGGACCGCAGCCTTGGCGCCTCAGGCGGACGGATCGTCACCATCGCGGCGCAGGTGCGCCCGGAGCGCATGGACCGGGCACAGTCCCGGTATCGCGATCAGCATGGGCACAAGGCCGAGCCAGCCCAATGGCGTGACCGGGGCCGTGAGCAGAAGCGAGAACAACAGAAAGCCGAACGCAAAGCGCAACAAGCGCTCGACGCCGTCCATGTTCGGTTTCCTCGGCCGCCTCAGGGTGTCGGCCCGGCGCCAGATGGCGCCGGACCTCGCGGTTTCAGCGCCGCGCGATTAGCTCCGCGGAAGGCGATAGGTCTCGTGGCAGCTGCTGCAGTTGCTCGCGACCGCGCCGAAGACCGGGCCAAAGGCGGCGGCATCGGCAGGGGCGGCGTCGATGGCGACGGTGGCGTCGGCCAGCAGCTTCGCGACGGCGGCGTCGAAACCGTCGCGATCAGACCAGATGGCTGCGGACGCGCGGGTTTCCATGCCCGTTTCGCTGCCTTCCGGGAACTGCGAGCCAAAGCCCAGCGCGACCGAGGCCATGGTGCGGAACGCGGCATCAGCGACGCGCGCGTCATAGGCCGTCTCGCCCTTGGCCATGGCCGCCAGGTGGCCCATGGCCTTGCCCATCTGGCCCATCATCATCTTGCGGACGACGATCGGCTCGCCCAGATCGGCGGTTCCGCCGTGGCCGCCCGCAAGCGCCGCGCCGGCAAATGTCGTCGCCGCGATCGCGGCAGTCAGGATCTTCTTCATAGGGTGCACTCCTCAATGGCGAGTGCACCCTAACCGCTTCGCCCG
>JAUIIC010000122.1 GCA_030431935.1 Alphaproteobacteria bacterium
CCGAGACACGGCCGCTTGCCGCGGCGGGCTCTGTCGTGGCGGGGATGGCGCTGATCGGGCTGATCGATTCCCTGATCGTCCTGATCGCCGACATGGGCGGGCTGTGGCAGTTCCACCTGATCCGCACGGCGATGGCCCTGCCGCTTCTGCTGGTGCTGGCCCGTGTCATGGGCCAGCGCCTGCGCCCCCTGCGCCCGGTCGCCGTCGCGATCCGCAGCGGGCTTCTGGCCACCTCGATGGTGCTCTACTTCGGCGCGCTGGCCTTCATGCCGGTCGGAGAGGCCGCCGCGGGCCTCTTCACGGCGCCGATCTTCGTCCTGCTGATTTCCGTTCTTGCCCTGGGCGAACGCGTCGGCCCGCGCCGCCTTGCGGCCGTCGCCATAGGCTTTGCCGGCGTCCTTCTGGTGCTCCGGCCAGAGGCGGGCGGCCTGAAGGCGGCCTCGCTGATGCCGCTGGCGGGCGCGGTGTTCTATGCGCTGGCGGCCATCGCCACCCGGCGCTACTGCGCGCGGGAAAGCACCCTGACGCTGCTGTTCGGCTTTTTCACCGGGCTCGGGCTCTGGGGGGCGCTCGGCTGCGTCGTCCTGGCCATCTGGCAGCCGGTGGCGCCAGAGGGCGCGGCGGGGTTTCTCTTGCGCGGCTGGACGGCACCGGACACGGCCTTCCTGTTCTGGACCATGGTGCAGGCGGTGGGCTCGATCATCGGCATCGGGCTTCTGACACGCGCCTATCTGCTGGCAGAGGCCTCCTTTGTCGCCGGCTTCGAATATTCGCTGCTGATCTTCGCCGCGCTCTGGGGCTGGGTGCTCTGGGGTCAGGTTCTCAGCCCATGGGCGCTTGTGGGTATCGCGCTCATCATCGGGTCGGGGATCGTGCTGGCCCGCCGGGGCGGCACGGGGTGAGCCGCGCGATTCCCTTGAACGCCCGGCTCTGCTAGGCATGGGACGGACAAGACGGGGCGCGGGCGCGTGCGGACACTCATCATCACCACCATGCGCAACGAGGCGCCCTATATCCTCGAATGGGTAGCCTATCACCGCCTGATCGGTGTCGATCATATCCTCGTCTATTCCAACGACTGCGACGACGGCACCGATGCTCTGCTGGACGCGCTGTCCCGGCAGGGCTGGCTGACCCACGAACGCAACGACGACTACGCGAAGAAAGGCGTGCAATGGACCGCGCTGGAACGCGCGGGCAAGCACCCGGTCACCGCCCGAGCCGAGTGGCTTCTGGTCAGCGACATCGACGAGTTTCTCAACATCCGCTGCGGCGCGGGCCATCTCGACGACCTTTTCGCCGCCCTGCCCGAGGCGGACGCCGTCGCGCTGACATGGCGGCTGTTCGGCGCGAACGGCGTGGTCGAGATCGAGGACGCCCCCGTCATCGCCCAGTTCAGCCGCGCCGCCCCCTTCCCCTGCCACGCGCCCTGGACGGCCAGCCAGTTCAAGACGCTCTTCCGCAACGATGGCGCCTACCGCAAGCTGGGGGTGCACCGCCCCAAGAACATCGAGCCCGCGCGCAAGGGCACGCTGCGCTGGGTCAACGGGTCGGGCAGCCCCCTGCCCCGCGGGTTCGAGACCGAGGCCGCCGTGACCTACGGCACAGCCGCCGGGATGGAGCTTGCCTGCCTCAACCACTACTCGGTCAAGTCGGCCAAGGCGTTCCTGGTGAAGGCCGCGCGCGGACTGCCCAACCGCGCCTCGAAACCCATCGACATCGGCTACTGGGCCGACCGCAATTTCAACGTGGTGGAAGAGACCTCGATCCAGCGCCACCTGCCCGAACTGACCGCGGCAATCGGCACGCTGATGCAGGACCCCGACATCGCCCGACTGCACGCGGCGGGGCTCGACTGGCACCGCCGCGCCGCCGAGGCCGCGCTCGACACGCTGGAGGGGCTGCAGCTTCTGACCCGGGCCGTGGGCACCGAGCGCCGCGACGTGGACGAGGGCCTGGCCCGCCGCCTGCTGGCCCGGCGCATCGCCCTGCGCAAGCGCATGGCCGGAGACTGACACCCCCGCAATGGAAAAGGCCCGGCGGGGGGCCGGGCCTTCGGATGCGCGCCGGCGGGGCGCGTCGGCGCGCCCCCGTCGCGTTACTTCTTGACCGTCTTGGTGCCGGGTTTCGAAGGTTTCTGGGTCGGTTTCTTGTCACCCATGGTGACGTCATCCTTGCACACCGGGCCGGCGGAATGCCGGACCCTGTACGGTGGAAAATCGGGGGGCGTCGCATGCTGCGCAAGAGGCGGCCGGCGTGTTACAGAAGATGTGATCGGCGCCCGGGCGCGTTACCGCGAACAGTGACCGCAGGACGCATCCCCGCCCGCTTGCCGTGCCCATAGGCAAGCGGTAACACCGCCGTGATCCGCAAGGGAGGCATACCATGGCATACACCGACGTCTACGCAGCATGGCAGAACGACCCCGAGGGCTTCTGGATGCAGGCAGCCCAGGCCATCGACTGGGACCGGCAGCCGTCGAGGGCGCTCTGGGACGAAAACGCCCCCCTCTACGAATGGTTCGCGGACGGCATGGTCAACACCTGCTGGAACGCGGTCGACCGCCACGTCGCCGCCGGGCGCGGCGACCAGGCCGCGATCATCTACGACAGCCCCGTCACCCACACAAAGCAAACCATCAGCTATGCCGAACTGAAGGACCGTGTCGCCAGCCTTGCCGGCGCGCTGCGCGCCAAGGGCGTCGAGAAGGGCGACCGCGTCATCATCTACATGCCGATGGTGCCCGAAGCGCTCGAGGCGATGCTCGCCTGCGCCCGCCTCGGCGCCATCCATTCGGTCGTCTTCGGCGGCTTCGCCAGCCACGAACTCGCCGTCCGCATCGACGACGCGCGGCCCAAGTGCATCATCGCCGCCTCCTGCGGGATCGAGCCGGGCCGCGTGGTGCATTACAAGCCGCTGCTCGACGGCGCCATCGAGGCCGCCGCGCACAAGCCCGACTTCTGCGTGATCTTCCAGCGCGAGCAGGAGGTCGCCCACCTGACAGAGGGCCGCGACGTCGACTGGCATGCCTTCCAGTATGGCGTCACCCCCGCCGATTGCGTCCCGGTCGAGGGCAACCACCCCGCCTATATCCTCTACACCTCGGGCACCACCGGCCAGCCCAAGGGCGTGGTGCGGCCCACCGGGGGGCACCTTGTCGCGCTGAACTGGTCGATGAAGAACATCTACGGCGTCGAGCCCGGAGAGGTGTTCTGGGCCGCCTCCGACGTGGGCTGGGTCGTCGGCCACAGCTACATCTGCTACGCCCCCCTGATCCACGGCAACACCACCGTCGTCTTCGAGGGCAAGCCCGTCGGCACGCCCGACGCCGGCACCTTCTGGCGCGTGATCGCGGAACACAAGGTGCGCGCCTTCTTCACCGCGCCCACCGCCTTCCGCGCCATCAAGCGGGACGACCCCAAGGGCGAGCTGATCGCGAACTACGACATCTCGAACCTGCACGCGCTGTTTCTTGCCGGCGAACGCGCCGACCCCGATACCGTGGAATGGGCCCGCCGCGTCATGGGCGTGCCGGTCTATGACCACTGGTGGCAGACCGAAACGGGCTGGACCATCGCGGGCTATCCCACGGGGCTGGGCGGGATGACGGTCAAGGTGGGCTCGCCGGGCGTGCCGATGCCCGGCTATGACGTCCAGATCCTTGACGAGGCCGGCCACCCCGTGCCCGCCGGCACGCTGGGCGCCATCGCCGTCAGGCTGCCGCTGCCCCCGGGCACGCTGCCCACGCTCTGGAACGCCGAGGCGCGGTTCCGCAAGAGCTATCTGGACCACTTCCCCGGCTTCTACGAGACCGGCGACGCGGGCTACCGGGACGAGGACGGGTATCTCTACATCATGGCCCGCACCGATGACGTCATCAACGTGGCCGGGCACCGCCTGTCCACCGGCGGCATGGAAGAGGTGCTGGCAGGCCATCCCGATGTCGCCGAATGCGCCGTGATCGGCGTGACGGACGAGTTGAAGGGGCAACTGCCGCTGGGCTTTCTCTGCCTCAACAAGGGCTGCGACCGGCCGCACGCCGACATCGTGAAAGAGGTCGTCGCCCGCGTCCGCGACCAGATCGGCCCCGTCGCGGCCTTCAAGCTGGCCGTCGTGGTGGACCGCCTGCCCAAGACCCGGTCCGGCAAGATCCTGCGCGCCACGATGGTCAAGATCGCCGACAGCGAGGACTTCAAGATGCCCGCCACCATCGACGACCCCGCGATCCTCGACGAGATCCGCGCGGCGCTGCAAACGCTGGGCTACGCCAGGGGCTGACCCGCCCGCCGGGCAGGGGCTTGCCCCTTCCCCCAAACAGGCGCAAGAGCGCGGGCATGTTCACCCCGCGTGCCCCCAATCCTGGCGTCGCCGTCCTTTACATGCTGACGGCGACGGCCTTCATCGCCGGCACCACGCTTCTGGCCAAGGCCATCGGCGCGGGGCATCTGGGCGAGCCTCTGCACCCGCTGCAGATCAGCCACGGGCGCTTTGTCTTCGCGCTGGCGGGCATCGCCACGCTGGCCGCCGTCACCCGCATCCGCTTCACCCGCGTCCACTGGCGGCTGCATGCAGGCCGCACGCTGATGGGCTGGGGTGGCGTCACGCTGATGTTCGCCGCCGTGGCCTTCATCCCGCTGGGGGACGCCACCGCGATCAGTTTCTTGAACCCCGTCTTCGCGATGATGCTGTCGATCCCGCTTCTGGGCGAAAAGGTCGGGCGCGTCCGCTGGACGGCGGCGCTGATCGCGCTCTGCGGCGCGGCGATCCTGCTGCGCCCCGGCGCGGCGGGGTTTCAGCCGGCGGCCTTTCTCGCGCTTGGCGCGGCGGCCGTGCTGGGGATGGAGCTGATCCTGATAAAGAAGCTCTCGGGCCGGGAGGCGCCGCTGCAGATCCTGCTCGTCAACAACGCGATGGGCGTCTGCATCGCCAGCCTTGCCGTCCTGCCGGTCTGGGTGCCGCCCACGCCGGCCCAATGGGCGGCGCTGGCGGGGATCGGGCTGATGATGGCCAGCGCGCAGGCATGCTTTGTCAACGCCATGGCGCGGGCCGACGCGTCCTTTGTGACGCCCTTCAGCTACCTGACGCTGGTCTTCGCCGCGCTCTATGACGCGCTGGTGTTCGATGTCCTGCCCGACGCGGTGTCGGTCATGGGCGCGGGCGTGATCCTCGCAGGGGCCGGGCTTCTGGCCTGGCGCGAACGCCGCCGCGCCGCTGCGTGACCGGCGCCGACGTTTTGCCGACGTTGTGCCGACGTGATGCCGACGTCGCTATTGGCCCAGTTTCGACAGCTTCGCCTGCAATTCGGCCAACTGCTGCTTGATCTCGTCCAGGTCCTCTTTCGACTGTTCCGCCGGCTTCGCCGCGTCCTTCGCCGGCGGCCACCCCCCCGTCATCGCCTTCATGAACGCCTCTTGCTGCGCGCGCATCGCATCGAAGCCGGGCATGCCGCTCAGCGGGTTCATCGCGGTCATGTTCTCCATGATCTTCGACTGCCCGTCGCGCAGCATCTCGAAGCTCGCCGCCAGGAATTGCGGCACCACGCTCTGGACCTCGGTGGTGTAGCTGCGCACCAGGTCCGTCAGCACGCCGATCGGCAGGACGCTTTCGCCCTTTGACTCATGTTCTGCAATGATTTGAAGAAGATACTGGCGTGTCAGGTCGTCGCCGGTCTTCAGGTCGACGATCTGCACCTCGCGCCCGGCGCGGATGAACTTGGCGATGTCTTCCAGCGTGACATAGTCGCTCGTCTCGGTGTTGTAGAGACGGCGGCTGGCATAGCGCTTTATCAGCAGGGGTTCCGTCGAAGCAGCCACGCGCGTTCCTCCCCGTTTTGCGGTGCAGCAAACCTTACGGCGTTGCGGCAAGAAATGAAAGGGCGGGCACAATCGCCCGCCCAACTGAGACACCGACAGGGAGGAGGATCGGCGTCGGCAATTTTCAGCGCGATTACTTCGCGGCAGCGGTCGCCTTCTTGGCGGCAGCGGTCACCTCGGCGGTGGCCTTCTTGACCGCGGCGCTCGCGTCTTCCGAGATGTCCTTGCCGGCGGCCAGCATCAGCTCGACGGTTTCCATCTGCACCTTCTTGGCGACTTCGGCAAAGGCGGCCATCGCTTCGGCGGTCATCTCGGCCTGGGCCGAGGCGAAGTCGGTCATCGCCTTGGTGTAGTCGGTCGGATCTTCCTTGGCGACGGACATCTCGCCAAACTTGGCGAGGGTTTCCTTGGTCCACTTCGTCGAGATCTCGGTCGACTTGTCGGCGGCTTCAAGCGCGACTTTCGACATCTTCTCGGCCAGCGTGGCCTGGGTCTTGAACGCGTCCTGCATCGCGGTCATGTCGACCGGGAACGCACCCATCATTTCCTTCATCATCTTGGTGTAGTCGTTGGCGGCGGTCTTCGTGGCCATCGGTTTGCTCCTGATCTGCGGTTGCCCGCGTTCTGCGTCTGCAAACAATATGCCCGCTGCGCTGCAGCATTTCAAGGGTTAATTGCTGCAGCGCAGCAAAATCCCTATCCGGCTGAAATCAATGAGAAGTTTTCTCGACCACGTAGGTTCCGGGCGCATCGCAAAGCACGGGATGCTGCGAATCGCCCGGGCTACGCGCCGGAACCTGACGTCCGGAGCGCTTGTGCAGCCAGTCCCCCCACCGGGGCCACCACGATCCTTCGTGGAACGCTGCCGCCGCCTGCCAGTCGTCCGCGGCCACGGTGATGTCCTCGTTGGTGTAGTGGCCGTATTTCTTCTTGGACGGCGGGTTCACGATCCCGGCGATATGGCCGGATTCCGACAGGATGAACATCTTGGACCGGCTGCCCATCTGGCGCACGCCCTCGTAGCTGGCCTTCCAGGCGGCGATGTGGTCAGTCTCGCAGGCAATGGCGCAGAGCGGCACCTTCACGTCCTTCAAGGACAGCGTTTCTCCGAGGATCTGGATTTCTCCCTTCGCCAGAAGATCGTCCTGGCACAGCCAGCGCAGATACTCGATCGCCATGCGGCCCGGCAGGTTCGTCGAATCGCCGTTCCAGAACAGCAGGTCGAAGGCCGGGGGCGTCTGGCCCATCATGTAGCTGCGGATTGCCGGCTGATAGACGAGGTCGTTGGACCGCAGGAAACTGAAGGTCCGCGACATGAAGAACGACGCGAGAAAGCCCTTCTCGCGGCATTCCTCCTCGATCCCGTCCACGAAATCGTCGGTCAGGAAGACGCTGAACTCGCCCTGGTCCGAGAAGTCCGTCATCGTCGTGAAGAAGGTTGCCGACTTCACCGTCTTGTCGCCGCGCTTGTGCAGCAGAGCCAGCGTAAGGGACAGCGTCGTTCCCGCGATGCAGTAGCCAACCACGTTGACCTGGTCCTCGCCGGTCAGCTGCTTCACCTGCTCGAAGGCGGTCAGGTAGCCCTCCTCGATGTAGGTATCGAGGCCAACGTCCGCATAGCTGGCATCGGGATTCTTCCAGCTGACCACGAACAATGTGTAGCCCTGCTCGACAATCCAGCGGATCAGCGAGTTCTGGGGCTTCAGGTCCATGATGTAGAACTTGTTGATCCAGGGCGGGAAGATGATGAGAGGCGTCTTGTGCACCGTCTCGGTCTGGGGCGCATACTGGATCAGCTCGAACATGCGGTTGCGGAACACCACCTTGCCCTCGGTGGTCGCGATATTCTCGCCCACGCGGAACGCGTTCTTGTCAGCCAGCGTGACCAGAAGATCGCCGTCATTGGCTTCAAGATCGCGCACCAGGTTCTCCAGCCCGTCGACAAGGCTTTGCCCCTCGGTCTCGACCGCGCGGGCCAGCGCCTCGGGGTTGGTGCCGAGGAAATTCGCCGGGCTGAACATGTCCATGATCTGTCGCGAGAAGTATTCGACGCGCTTTTTCTCGACCGGATCGAGGCCCTCGATGTCCTTCACGGCATTCTCGATGGCCTCGGTGTTCATCATGTACTGTTGCTTGAGGAAGTTGAAATACGGGTGAGTCTGCCACAGCGGATTGGCAAAGCGCCGGTCCGTCGGCGTGTGATCCTCGGGCGCGGCCAGCTGGCCCTTGGCCAGAAGCTGCTGCGCCTCGACGTAATGCTTGAGCGACTTGCCCCAGTAAGAGATCTGGTGTTCCAGTATCTTCGAGGGGTTCGTCATCATTTCGGTCACGTAGGCGGCGGCCGCCTTCATGAAAAGTTCGGTGTCCGGACCTTGCAACGACGGGTCGATCGGCCTCTTCTGTGACAGCGCAGCGACAAGGCGCTGCGACAGTTCCTCGACCTTCGCCAGATTGCCGGTCAGCGTCTCCGAGACCGATGAGGTGTCATGGTCGGTTGTCATCTGGCTGTTTCCATCGTATTTTCTGCACCTGCAGCATAACGTCGCCTGGGCCGGGGGGAAAGGTGGTGTTGTAACAACATGCGGACCCAGGGGTAACGATATGCGTTATATGCTCACCTATGACTGGATGGAGACCATCCGCAACACAAACCAGTGGCTCGGCGCCACGGCTGCGGCAATGGGCTCCTACCCCCAGACAGGGCTGGTCCCGCATCCCTTTTTCAAGCTCATGGCCGCCTGGGGCGATGTGACCGAACGCAGCTTTGCCCGCATGGTCGCCAAGCCCGACTGGGGCATCACCACCGTCGTGGGCGAGGATGGGCGCGACCACGTGGTCACGGTCGAAACCGTCGTCAAGCGACCGTTCGGCGACCTGATCCACTTCAAGGTTCTCGGGCGCAAGGCGCGCAGCCGCAAGGTGCTGCTGGTCGCGCCGATGTCGGGACACTATGCCACGCTGCTGCGGTCGACCGTGGCCAGCCTGCTGCCCGACTGCGAGGTCTACATCACCGACTGGCACAACGCCCGCGACATTCCGGTCAGCGACGGCAAGTTCGATGTCGAGGACTACACGCTCTACCTGATCGATTTCATGCGCCACATGGGCCACAAGGCCCATGTCATCGCGGTCTGCCAGCCCGCCCCGCTGGCCCTTGCGGCAACGGCATGGATGGCCGAACACGACCCCAGGGCGCAACCCCGCAGCCTGACGCTGATCGGCGGGCCGATCGACCCGGACGCGGCCGCGACGGACGTGACCGACTTCGGACGCCGCGTCACCATGGGACAGCTGGAGGAAAGCGTCATTCAGCGCGTCGGCTTCAAGTACGCGGGCGTCGGACGGATGGTCTATCCGGGTCTTCTGCAGCTGGCCTCGTTCATGTCGATGAACGCCGACCGCCATGGCGAAGCCTTTTTCAACCAGATCCTGAACGTGGCCAAGGGCGAGGCGGGCGACCACGACAAGCACAACCGCTTCTACGACGAATACCTGGCGGTGATGGACATGACCGCAGAGTTCTACCTGTCGACCGTCGAACGCGTCTTCAAGCGCCGAGACATCGCGCGCAACGAATTCTCGGTGAAGGGCCAGCGCATCGACATCGGCAAGATCACCGATGTGGCCGTGAAGATCGTCGAGGGCGAAAAGGACGACATCAGCGCGCCGGGCCAGTGTCTTGCGGCGCTGGACCTGCTGACCGGCCTGCCGGATGACAAGAAGGCCAGCCACCTGGAACCCGAGGCAGGGCACTACGGCATCTTCGCCGGCAAGTCCTGGCGCAACAACATCCGGCCGCTGGTCCTCGATTTCATCGACCAGAACGCCGCCCCCGGCAAGGTCAGGACAGAATCGCCCCGTCCGGCGCATGGAGCCACGCCCGCAGAATCGCGCTCAGAACATGAGGACGTTCCAGTGTCGGAAGATGGCCCGCTCCCGGTATGACCTCTAGCCGGGCCTGCGGCATCAGCTGCGCGATGAACTCGTGACGGCGCACCGGGCACAGCGCGTCTTCCTCGCCGCAGAGCACAAGCGTGGGAATCTGGGTGCGCCGCAGGACGGATTGCTGGTCGGGACGCCGCTGTAGCGCGCGGGACTGGCGCACGAAGACCTCGGGGCCAAGCGCGCGCGCCATGTCCATCACCAGTTCCAGCACCTCGAAACGCTGCGGCCCCGGCGCAAGATAGTTCGGCTTCATCTCGTCGCGCATCACCTCTTCCAGGCGACCTGCGCGCACCCGGGCGATCTGCGGTTCGCGCGCGGCGGCGACGCTGGGGATCTCGGCCTGGCTGTTGGTGTCCATCAGCGCCAGCCGGGTGATGCGCCCGCGCGAATGGCGCAGCATCTCCATCGCCACGATCCCACCCATCGACAGCCCGGCCAGTGCAAAGCGTTCCGGCGCCCACTCCAGCACCTGCCGCGCCAGCCGTTCGACCGTATCCGCCCCGGTGATCGGCGCGACCATGATAGCCGCTTCCGAGGACAACTCGGCAATCTGCGGACCATAGAGGCGCGCGTCGCACATCATGCCCGGCAGCAGAACAAGAGGATCAGGCATCGCGGTTCACGCCTTATGGATCAGGAACAACGCCCGGCGCCGGGCGCGCAAAGATTGGCACAGAAGCCCGGCGGGTCAACCACGGCTTGCGTCAGTAGAACACGACGTTGCCATGGGACGCACCCGTCAGAAGCAGCCGCGCACAGGCCATCGCCTTGTCTTTCCGTGGCCGGTCGTCAGCCCCCCGGAATGCCCGGATAGCTGATTCCCCGGAACGGCGGAAAGTCGGCATATCGTCCTGCCCGCCCCGGCTCCGGTTCGCGCCCGGCGCCCGCCAGAAGGCCCTTGGGCGCAATGTAGCTTAGGATGCGCCGCTCGGGGTCTTCGCGCCATGTCAGGTTGAAGACGGCATTGCGCGGAAAGAACCAGACCTCGTGAAACGTCAGATGGTCATGGAGCCACCAAGCCAGGTCGCGCCAGTCCCGCCCGGCCTCGTACTGGGGGGCGAACCACGGAATGCCCACGCTGACGCAGGCCCCCATCCGCCCTGCCGCGTCGCGCTGATCCCAGATATGACCCGCGCGTGTGCGCTCGTTCGAGGCGCATTTCTGCGGTTTGACCTCGGTCGCTCCGAAGTGGTTCAGATCGGCGGACCGAAAGCCGGACCGGATGTCGACGGGCCCGAAGGTCTCGACCAGCGGTTCCAGCAGGTCCTCGGCCAGCCGCCGCCCCGCCGCCAGCATCAGTTCGGGATCGTCGGGCACGTTCGCCCGCCCGTAGTGACTGGCGATCTCGGAATACAGGAAGTTTCGCATCTCGAAGTGCCGCGACAGCCGCTGCCGGCCCAGCCTTTCAAGCGCGACATAGCTGGCAGGGCGGCGCTGCGCGGCCATCTCAGCCGTCCGGCAAGGCGCGCACCCAGTCTAGGATCGACTGGATTGCGAAATCGTTCATCGCAGGGCTGAGGATGTCGCCCGCGATGACATGATGCGACGGATCGACCCCGGTTGCCGGCAAGTCCACAGGCTTCACCGTCGCCTCGCCGCCCCATGCCTCGGCCACGGCGCGGGTGACCGTGTGATCGACAACCTGGTCGCTGTCGGAAAAGAGCATCAGGACCGGAACGGTCGCAGCCGAGAAATCCTGGGCCATGGCGTGGGCCACAAGTGCGCCCAGCGGCAACGTCGCAACGGATGGATAGCTTGTGGTCCAATGCTCCGCATGTCCGGCGTTCACGGGTTCGAAACTGCGTTCCAGCCCGGTGACCGGGGGCAACCAGTATCGCGCGTAGGGCCAACCCAGCAACTCGGCCATCGGATTCGCGATGCGGAAGTTCGGAGAGATCAGGACGACCCCCGCCAAGGCCCCTGCAAGGTCGGGATCGGTCGCCGCAAGGGCGGCCAGAGTGCCGCCAGTGGAAGTGCCCATCAGGATCACCCGGTCGCCGGCGAGGCGGCCTGCCGCCACGGCCTCTGACAGGTTGGCAAGCCAGTCTCCGGCACGCGGTTCCGCCATGGCCGCCCCGTCCCTGCCGTGCCCGGAAAGCCGGGTGAAGATCAGGTTGGCGCCCAAGGCCTCGGCCACCCGGTCCGGAACCGGGCGGATTTCCTCGGCGCTGGCCGAGAAGCCATGCAGATAGACCAGCGCCAGGTCGGTC
>JAUIIC010000123.1 GCA_030431935.1 Alphaproteobacteria bacterium
GCAGGAGATCCACGAAAACCCCGCCGTGCAGGCGGCCTACCTGGGGACGGGGTGATGCTGACGCTGGACCGGGTGAATGCAGGGTATGGCAAGGCGCAGGTGCTGCGCGATCTGTCGCTGACCGTCGGCAGCGGAGAGATCCTGTGCCTCTTCGGCCGCAACGGCGCAGGCAAGACCACGACCATGAAGGCCATCATGGGGCTTCTGCCGCTGATGGGCGGTTCCGTGACGCTGGACGGCGTGGCGGTCAGCGCGCTGCCCGCGCACCAGGTCGCGGGGCAGGGGATCGGCTATGTTCCGCAGGGCCGGCGGCTCTTTACCGAACTGACCGTGGCCCAGAACCTCGAGATCGGGCTGCGCGCGGGTGGTAGCGGGGCCGATACGCTGGACGAGGTGCTGACGCTCTTCCCCCGCCTGCGCGAACGCTACCGCCAGCGCGCGCAGACGCTGTCGGGCGGGGAACAGCAGATGCTGGCCACCGCGCGCGCGCTCTGCCTGCGGCCCAAGGCGCTGCTTCTGGATGAACCGACAGAGGGCCTGCAGCCCTCGATGATCGAGGCGATCCGCAAGGTGATCGTCCAGATGCGCGCCCAGGGCGTGGCCGTGCTGCTGGTGGAACAGCGCGTCGATGCGGTGCTGTCCGTGGCCGACCGCGTCGCCTTCATCGAGAACGGCCGCAACGGCGAGACACTGGACGCCGAGGTGCTGCGCGCCGATCACCGTCTGGTCGAGAAATATGTGGGCGTCTAGCGCCCCTTGCCCGGTGCCGCGCGGGCTGACGGCGGGAGGGGCGCCGAATGGCCCGTTTGTCGCAATGCGGCAAGTCATGTGTGCCGCGCCGAGACGGGAAAACGGCCCTAACGCGTTGCTGTTGCGAAAGGAGTCGTTCTTCGGTGTCGAACCTTCGCCTTCCGAAAAGCCCCAGGAATGTCTGAATCCTGCAAGCACGCGGGACCGCCTGCGTCCCCGCGCAACACCCGTGCCCCCCGTTGACACCCCCCGCGCGCCCGCGCACCATCCCGCCAGTCCCGCGCGATCGAAAGGCCCGACACGGTGACCGCCTACCACCGCCCCACCGATCTGGACGCCGCCCTGCGCCTGCTGGCCGACACCGGCGCGACCGTGGCTGCGGGCTGCACCGATCTCTTTCCCGCCACCGACCGGCGCGCGCTCCCGGGCCCGGTTCTGGACATCACCGCCATTCCCGCGCTGCGCGGGATCGTCGCCACGCCCGAGGGCCTGCGCCTCGGCGCCACCACCACCTGGACGGACGTGATCCGCGCCGATCTGCCGCCTGCCTTCGACATGCTGAAAGAGGCGGCGCGAGAGGTCGGCTCTGTCCAGATCCAGACCGCCGGCACTCTGGCCGGCAATCTCTGCAACGCCTCGCCCGCCGCCGATGGCGTGCCGTGCCTTCTGGCGCTCGACGCCGGGGTCGAACTTGCCAGCACCACCGGCACCCGCCGCCTGCCGCTGTCCGCGTTCCTCACCGGCCCGCGCCAGACCGCGCGCCGCCCCGATGAACTCCTTGCCGCCATCCACATCCCCGCCGCCGCCACCGCCGGGCGCAGCCGCTTCCTGAAGCTTGGCGCGCGCAAGTACCTCGTCATCTCCATCGCCATGGTGGCCGCCCGCATCGCCACCGACGCAGGCCGCGTCACCCAGGCCGCCATCGCCGTCGGCGCCTGCAGCGCCACCGCCCGCCGCCTGCCGGACCTCGAACGCGCGCTGACCGGCGCCCCCGCCACCGCACTCGCCGCCCATGTCACCGAAGACCGGATCGCCCCCGCGCTGTCGCCCATCGACGACATCCGGGCCGACGCCGCCTATCGCACCCATGCCGCCGCCGAACTCGTCCGCCGCGCCCTGACCGATCTGTCCCCGCAGGAGGCCGCCGCATGAACCGCCCCCTCGGCACCCTGAACCTCACGATCAACGGCACCGACCACGCGATTCCCGCCGACCCCGGCCGCCGCCTGTCCGAGGTGCTGCGCGAAGACCTGCGCCTGACCGGCACCAAGGTCGGCTGCGACGCGGGCGATTGTGGCGCCTGCACCGTCCTGATCGACGGCGCTCCGGTCTGCGCCTGCCTGACGCCCGTGGCCCAGGCCGCCGGACGCCGCGTCACCACGGTCGAGGGGCTGCCCGACGCGGGCTTCGCCCCGCTTCAGCAAAGCTTCCTGCGCCATGGCGCGGCGCAATGCGGCATCTGCACGCCCGGCATGCTGGTGGCCGCGGCGGCCCTTCTTGCCGCCAACCCGGCACCGACCCGGGCAGAGGCCGAAGAGGCGCTGGGAGGTGTCCTGTGCCGCTGCACCGGATACGCCAAGATCATCGACGCCGTCACCTCTGTCGGGCAGGCCGACCTGCCCGCGCCGCCCCCCGCCGGCGCCGCCGTGGGCGCGCGGATCGAACGGCTGGACGGCGGGCCGAAGGTGGCGGGAACCGAACGCTACGGCGCCGACCTTGCCCCCGAGAACGCGCTGATCGTCCGCGCCATCCGCTCGCCCCACCATGCCGCGCGCTTCACGCTGGGCGACACCGCCGCATGGGCCGCGGCCCAGCCCGGCCCGGTCCTTGTCTTCACCGCCGCCGACATCCCCGGCGACAACGTCTTCGGCACCATCCCCGCCTTCGTGGACCAGCCCGCGCTGGCCCAGTCCCATGTCCGGATGAGGGGAGAGGCCATCGCCATCGTCGCCGCCGACCCCGGCACGATCGAGGCCGTGGACCTCGACGCCTTCCCCGTCACATGGCAGCCCGAGACGCCGGAACTCGACGTCACTGCCGCGCGCGCGGGCAACCTGATCCACGACAACCGCCCCGGCAACGTCCTGATCGCGGGCAAGGTCCACAAGGGCGACCCGGGCGCGGCACTTGCCGCCGCCAGCCAAACTGCCACCGCCCGGATCGAGACCGCCTACGTCGAGCACGCCTATATCGAGCCCGAATCCGGCGCCGCCTGGATGGAGGGCGACACGCTGGTGATCGAGGCCGGCACGCAGGCCCCGGTGATGGACCGCGACGACACCGCCCGCGTCCTCGGCCTGCCGCCCGACCGCGTGCGCATCATCCCCGCGGCCACCGGCGGCGGCTTCGGATCGAAGCTCGACCTGTCGCTGCAACCGCTGATCGGGCTTGTCGCGCTGAAGACAGGGCGCCCGGCGCGGATGATCTACACCCGCCGCGAAAGCATGGCCTCGACCACGAAGCGCCACCCCGCCCGGATGACCGGCACGGCGGCCACCGATGCGGATGGCCGCATCACCGCCATGACCTTCGACGGCGATTTCAACACCGGCGCCTATGCCAGCTGGGGGCCGACCGTGGCGGTGCGCGTGCCCGTCCACGCCTCGGGGCCCTACCGCGTGCCCAATTACCATGCGACGGCGCGCGCGGTGCACACCAACGGCCCCAGTTCCGGCGCCTTCCGCGGCTTCGGCGTGCCGCAGGCCGCCATCCTTCAGGAAACGCTTTTCGAGGACCTGGCGCTGGCCAACGCGATGGACCCGCTCGCCTTCCGCCGCCTCAACGCCCTGCAACAGGGCGACGCCACCGTCTGCGGCCAGCGCCCCGGTGGCGTGGGCATCGCCGACAGCCTTGCCGCGCTGCAGCCGCACTGGGACGCGGCCCGCGCCCGCGCGGCGGAACTGAACGCGCGTTCAAAAACGCTCCGCCACGGCGTCGGGCTGGCAAGCTGCTGGTATGGCTGCGGAAATACCGCGCTGCCCAACCCGTCCACGATCCGGCTTGGCATCACGCCAGAGGGCGCGCTGCGCCTGCACCAGGGCGCCACCGACATCGGGCAGGGCGCCAACACCGTCATCACCCAGATCTGCGCCGATGCGCTGGGCTTGCCCGTCGCGGCCTTTGGCCTTGTCGGCCCCGACACCCACCTGACGCCCGATTGCGGCAAGACCTCTGCCTCACGCCAGACCTATGTCACCGGCAAGGCGGCGGAAATCGCGGGCCGGGCCCTGCGCGCGCGTCTGCTGACGCTGACCAACTCGGGCGAGGACGCGGCGCTGGCGCTCGACGGGGCCGATATCGTGGCCCGCGACGCCCATGGCGAGCGCCGCGTGCGCCTCTCCGACCTGCCGCCCGACGCCCACGGCTATGCCATCGCGGCCGAGGAAACCTATGACCCGCCCACCCGCGCGCTGGACGAGAACGGCCAGGGAGAGCCCTATGCCGTCTACGGCTGGGGCGCCCAGATGGCAGAGGTCGTGGTGGACATGGCGCTTGGCACCGTGCGCGTCCTGCGCATGACGGCGGCGCACGACCTTGGCCGCGTCATCAACCCGCTTCTGGCCGAGGGCCAGGTCGAGGGCGGCATCGCCCAGGGCCTGGGCCTTGCCCTGATGGAGGAATACATCCCCGCCCGGACA
Source organism: Alphaproteobacteria bacterium (assembly GCA_030431935.1). Classification (GTDB taxonomy): domain Bacteria; phylum Pseudomonadota; class Alphaproteobacteria; order Rhodobacterales; family Rhodobacteraceae; genus ASV31. Next base: position 4,389 of record JAUIIC010000123.1, read on the forward strand.
GAGAACCTGCACGACTACCTGATCCCCACCACCGGCGACATGCCCGAGATCCGCTCGATCTTCGTCGAGGTGGCGGACCCCGAAGGCCCGATGGGCGCCAAGGGCCTGGGCGAGCACGTGCTGATCCCCACCGCGCCCGCGATCCTGAACGCCATCCGCCACGCCTCGGGCGCGCGGATCACCCGCCTGCCGGCGTTGCCCCACCGGGTGCTGGCCGCGATCCGGGACGCGCAGGCATGACCGGGGCGCGTGTCAGGCCAGAGGACAAGATCCGCTGCGACGCCTGCCCGGTGATGTGCTACATCGCCGAGGGCAAGGTCGGCGCCTGCGACCGCTACGCCAACGAGGGCGGGCGCATCGTCCGCTGCGACCCGCTGACGATCCTCGACCGCACGCTGGAGCATGGCGGAGAGGTCACGCCTTTCCTGAAATCCGAATGGGACGGGCGGGTGCTCGGCGGCGAGGACATGTTCGTCTCGGGCATCGGCGCGGGCACCACCTATCCCGACTACAAGCCCGCCCCCTTCATCGTCAGCCGCCAGATCGACGGCGTCGATTTCGTCACCGTGGTGACAGAGGCGATCTATTCCTACTGCGGCGTCAAGGTGAAGATCGACACCGACCGTCACCTGGGCCACGAGGCCGCCGCCGTCCGCGCCCGGGGCGAGGTCATCGGCCATGTCACCACCAGCGAATACGGCAGCCAGATGCTGTCGCTCGGCGGGGTGGAGCATCTGACCGGCGGCACCAAGGACGAGGGCCGCGCCACCTGCGACGCGCTTCTCAATCTGTGCAACCGTCAGGCGGTGGAACTGACCGTGGACGGCGGCGCCAGCGTGATCGTGCAGGCCGGCCAGCCCCCCATCGTCGACGGCCATCGCGAGGACCGCATGCGCGTCGGCTGCGGCTCGGCCACCATCGGGATGTTCGCCAGCCAGTGGCACGGGCTGGTGGACGAGGTCGTGGTGGTCGACGACCACATCACCGGCGTCGTCAGCGAGCATCAGGCGGGCAAGGTCCTCGGCTGGCCCGACACCGGCATCCGCATCAAGGGCCGCCGCTCCACCCCCGGCCGCTATTTCCAGGTGGCCCAGCCGGGGCGCGGCTGGGGCGGCACCGATATCGAGGACCCCCTGACCATCCTCAACCCCTGGCTGGCCAAGAAGGGCGCGCGCCCCGGCCTGACCATGCTGATGGTCTCCACCACCGGCGAGCAATGGGGCTACTACGTCCTGAACGACGACCTCGTGCCCGAACCGGCACCCCTGCCGGAGGCGCTCCGCCCCTCGGTCGATCTCATCGCCGAGAACTGCGAGCCCGCGCTCTGCACCGTGATGTTCCAGGCCGGTGCGGGCGGCTCCCTGCGCTCGGGCGTGACGAAAAACCCGGTGCAGCTCACCCGTTCCGTCCAGGCGCTGAAGACCCGCGTCACCTGCGGCGGCGCGCCCGCCTATGTCTGGCCCGGCGGCGGCATCACGCTGATGGTCGACGTGCTGGCCCTGCCGCCCGGCGCCTTCGGCTACGTCCCGACCCCAGCGCTGGTCGCGCCGCTGGAATTCACCCTGCCGCGCGCCGACTACATCGCGCTGGGCGGCCATGACGACGCGGTGCGCAGCGTCGCCGACGTTCTGGAACACGGCGGCGAATACGGCGCCGCCACCCGCGCGCTCGGGCACCGCCCGTGACCGGCGCGCAGGCCGCGCGCCTGCCCGGCGGGCGGCTGCACCTGCACCACGGGCCGATCGACCTGGTGATCGACGTGGACGGCCCGGGGCGCGAGGCCGCCCTAGCCCACGCCACCGACCGTTTCGCCACGATCCTCGACGAGATGGTGCCCGAACTGCCCCGCCTGCGCGCCGCCTCGGGCCCCATGCCCGAAGGCCCTGTCGCCCGCCGCATGGCCCTTGCCACCGCCCCCTTCGTGCCAACCTTCGTCACCCCGATGGCCGCCGTCGCGGGCGCCGTCGCCGATGAGATCCTCGCCACGATCCGCACCGCCCCCGGCATCCTGAAGGCCCATGTGAACAACGGCGGCGACGTGGCGCTTTACCTTGCCCCCGGCGCCACCGCCACCGCGCTCATCGCCACCGATCCGCCCGCCCGCATCCGCCTGACCGCCGCCGACGGCATCGGCGGCATCGCCACCTCGGGCTGGCGTGGGCGCAGCCACAGCCTCGGCATCGCCGACAGCGTCACCGTGCTGGCCGCCACCGCCGCCGCTGCCGATGCCGCCGCGACGCTGATCGCCAATGCCGTCGATCTGCCGGGCCATCCCGCGATCACCCGCCGCCCCGCGTCCGACATCGCCCCCGACAGCGACCTGGGCGCGCGCCCCGTCACCACCCATGTCGGCCCGCTCTCGGCCGCCGACACCGCCCGCGCGCTGGCGCGCGGCACCGCCCATGCCGAGGGCCTGCGCGCCCGTGGCCTTGTCATCGCAGCCGCGCTCGTCCTCAATGGTGAAACCCGTACGCTCGGCCAGCTTCTGCCAGGGGATCCCGCCCATGCCTGACTTCACGCTCCGCAAGACCGCTCTCTTCGTGGAAGAGATCCACCACGACGGCGGCCCCCCGCCGCCGCTGCCGCGCCGCCGCGCCGCGATCCTCGCCATCGTCGCCAACCCCTTCGCCGGCGGCTACACCGCCGAGCTGCAACCGGCGATGGACGACCTGAAACCGCTGGGCCTGATGCTCACCGACCGGCTTGTCGACGCGATGGGCGGGCTCGAGGGCATCGACGGCTACGGCAAGGCCGCCATGGCGGGCGAGGGCGGAGAACTGGAACACACCGCCCTCTGGCACGTCCCCGGCGGCTATGCCATGCGCGCCCGGCTGGGCGAGGCCAGGGCCATCGTGCCCTCGGCCATGAAACAGGGCGGCCCCGGCACGCGCATCGACATCCCGCTGGGCCACATCAACGCCGCCTATGTTCGCAGCCATTTCGACGCGATGGAGGTGGGCGTCCCCGACGCCCCCCGCGCCGGAGAGCTCCTCTTCGCGCTGGCCATGTCGCGCGGCGGGCGCGTTCACCACCGGATGGGCGGCCTCATGGCCGAGGACGTGAAGGGCGAGGACGGGCTCAGGTAATTCCGTCGCCCTCAGGACCGCACGCTGCGCCGCACGATCCGCCGCCCCCGTCTTCTTCTGTTCGGAAATACTCCCGCCGGAGGCACGGCGCGAGGGGGCTCGATGCCCCCGAGCGGCGTTCCCCCCCCCTGCCCATGGGGTTTCGCACAGGATCGCCCTCTCCAGGAGCGTCGGATATGCCCTAGAAGTCGCGAAACAGCCGCCCGTAGCCCTCCAGCCGGTCCTCGACCCCCGCCAGCCGCAGGCAATCCCACAGCATCGCCTGGTTCGAGGCGACCACGGGCTTGCCCAGCCGCCGCTCGATCTCCTCGACCACCCCCAGCGTGCGGATCGCGCCGCAGCTCATCAGGAAGAGGTCCGCGTCGGGCCGGTCCACCGCCTCGGCGAACTCGATCAGGTAGCGCGGGTCCACGCGGATCATCTGGTGGTCATAGTCCAGCCCCAGCCCCTGGAAATTGGCGATCTCCAGCCCTGCCTGCCGCCAGTAGCGCGCCACCGTGGTGTTCAGCTCGTCGGTATAGGGCGTGCCCACCGCGATGCGGCGCGCGCCGAAGCGTTCCATCGCCCGGCGCACCCCGGTGACAAGTGTCGTGGCCTGCGCGCCCGGCGCGCCGCGCGCCAGTTCCGCGCGGGCGCGCGCCTCGCCCACCGCGATCGAGCCCGAGGTGCAGGCAAAGCAGACCACGTCCAGCCCGTCGTCGGGCAGGATGCGACCGGCCGCCTCGGCGATCGTGTCGCCGCATTGCGCCAGCGCGGCGGTCGAGATCTCGTGCGGCATCACCGCGCGGCTGAAATAGACGCCAACGCCCGGCGGGGCGGTGCGGATCATCTCCTCTTCTATGGTCTGCTCGTTGGGAATCAGCACCATCCCGATCTTGCCGCGCGCGTTGCGCCCGGCGTCGAACCGCACGTCCCATCTCTGCGAGACGATCGTGTCGCTGGCCTGGTCCATCGCCTTGCCCTCCGTTTGTCATCGGCAGCTTCGCCGCCCGGCAGGTCGCTGGCAATCCCTTGCATGTCGCAGCGGGCGCGCAGGGGATGGTGCCGGACGGCTAGCCTGATCCGGGCGCCGACGTGACGCCGACGTGATGCCGACGTGCCGCCGCAGGCCGTTTTTCCCGGACAGGGACCCGGCTGCGGCCGGACGAAGGAGAGGCGATGACCAGTGTGCCCCCCATCCCGCCGTCAGAGCTTTCGGTCCGCGTGGCCCGCGCCACGACCGCGCTCGGTGCCGCCGGTCTCGACGGACTGGTCCTCGGCGTGCCGGAAAACATCCATTATCTCAGTGGCCTGGATCACTGGGGGTATTTCGCGGCGCACGTCCTGATCCTCACCCGCGACGGACGCATGGCGCTCGTGGCGCGCGCGATGGAACGTGTGACCGTCGAGGCGCAGGTCACCAACGCCACCTTCTACGGCCACCCCGACACCGAAGAGCTGTCCGATCACGTCCATACCGCCCTGCGCGACCTCGGCCTCACCCGCGCCCGGCTCGGGATCGAACTGCGCAGCCTCTTTCTAACCCCTTGGCATGCCGACAAGATTCGTGCCGGACTGGCGGTCGAATGGGTCGACGGATCGGGGCTGATCGACGATCTGCGGCAGATCAAGTCCGACTGGGAAATCGCCTGCACCCGCGAGGCCGCCCGCGCCGCCGATCTCGCCACGCTGGCCGCCACCCGCGTCATCCGCCCCGGCGTGTCCGACCGCGAGGTCGCCGCCGAGTATCACCGTGTCATGATCCTCGAGGGCAGCGAGTATCCCGGCTTCGGCCCGTTCATCCGTCCCACCCGCCGCCTCGGCGAGGAGCACACCACCTGGCAGGGCGATACGCTGCGCCACGGGGACGCCGTGTTCCTTGAAACCTGCGCGTCTGTCCGGCGCTATCACGCGCCGATGGGACGACTGGTCTATGTGGGTCAAGCCCCTGAAGGCGCAGCGAAATCCGCCGCCATCTCGATCGAGGCGATGGAGGCGATCTGTGGCGCCATCCGCCCCGGTGCAATGGCCGGAGAGGCCTATGCCGCCTGGCATCGCGTCGCCGCGGCGCACGGTCTGGCCGACTATCATCGGCATCATTGCGGCTATCTCGTGGGGCTTGCCTTTCCGCCCAGCTGGACCGGCGGCTCGGCGGTCACGGGGCTGGCGCCCGGGTCGACGCGCGTGCTGCATCCCGGCATGGTGTTTCATGTCCACGCCTGGTTCATGGGCACCGCGCTGACGGACTACTTCATTTCCAACGCTGTCGTTCTGACGGAGACGGGCGCCGAAGTCCTGACCTCACGTACCCCGCAGGACCTTGTCCTGTGCGGCTGACAGACATGGGGCATCGCTGCGCAGTTGTCTGTTTGCGACATTTCCGCGCTTGGAGTTACCGTGGAAAGAGCCGGAAATCTGACTGCAAGCAGCCGTTTCCTGAGGTGTCGCGCCTTTGTGTCCTGCCAAAATCACAGGAAAATTGGAAGTTGGGCTTTAACACCACGGTTGTTCGTGTTTGTCTTGGAGTTGTCGCAAACAGGCTTCCGGGGAGGCCCTGGAAGCGGGAAAGTCTATGGAGGTCCCGTGTGCCGACTGGCGCGCGAGGCCAAACAGGGAGAACATAGCGAATGACGAAACGACCAGACATGATCGACAAGCTGGCCGAGGCCGCCCGCCAGGGCCGCATCTCGCGCCGCGACTTCATGCATTATTCCACGGTTGCCGGCCTGACGGCGACCACCGCCACCGGCCTCTGGACCCGTTCTGCCGGCGCGCAGCCCAAGTCGGGCGGCACATTCCGGATCGGCGCCCATGACGGCAACACGTCGGACACCCATGATCCCGGGACCTACCTCAGCTTCTCGATCATCCAGCTTGCGCACACCTATCGCAGCTACCTGACGCTGATCGAGCCCGACCAGACGCTTGGCCCGGACATCGCGACCGAGTGGAGCGCGACGCCCGACGCCACCGAGTGGACGTTCAAGCTGAACGAGAACGCGAGCTTCCACAACGGCAAGCCCGTGACAGCAACCGACGTCATCGCGTCGATGAACCACCACCGCGGCGAAAGCTCGACCTCGGCGGCGACTGCGTTGCTGAAGGACGTGGTCGATCTCGTGGCCGACGGCGACTACACCGTGACCTTCAAGCTGGCTGCGCCGAACGCCGACCTGCCCTGGCTGATGACGGACTATCACCTGGCGATCTGCCCGGCGAACGACGACGGCACGATCGACTGGCAGTCGGGCCTCGGCTCTGGCCCCTACAAGATCGTGGACGGCGAGTTCGGCGTCGGCTTCGAGATGGAGCGTCACGACGGCTGGCACCTGGAAGGCGCCTACTTCGACAAGGTCGTGCTGACGGTCCTGAACGACCCGAACGCACGCCAGACCGCGCTTGTGACGGGCGACGTGGACGCGATCACGCAGCTGGAACTCAAGACGCTGGCGCTGCTGCAGCGTGACCCCAACATCGAGATCGACAACGTGCCCTCGGCCGCGGCGATCACGATGCCGATGCACTGCGACACCGCGCCCTTCGACAATGTCGACGTGCGCAACGCCCTGAAGCTGGCGGTCAACCGCGACGAACTGATGGAAAAGATCGCCTTCGGCGCCGCGACCAAGGGCAACGACTTCCATCATTCGCCGGCCATGCCCTACTGGCCCGACGACATCCCGCAGACCGATTACGACCCCGACCAGGCCAAGGCGCTTCTGGCCAAGGCCGGGGCCGAGGGCCTGTCGGTCAACATCTCGGTCGCCGACTCTGTGTTCTCGGGTGCGGTCGATCTCTGCGTCCTTTACGCCGAACACGCCAAGGCCGCCGGAATCAACATCAACGTCGTGCGCGAGCCGAACGATGGCTACTACTCGGACGTCTGGCTGAAGAAGCCGTGGTGCGCCGTGCAGTGGGGCGCCCGTCCGACGCCGGACGTGATGTACTCGTTGGCCTACAAGGCGGACGCGGCCTGGAACGAAAGCCGCTGGCAGAACGACCGGTTCAACGAACTTCTGCTGCAGGCCAAGTCGGAACTGGACAACGCCAAGCGCGCCGAGATGTATCGCGAAATGGCGATGCTGGCCAAGGACGACGGCGGAACGGTCATTCCGTTCTTCCCGAACTTCGTCTACGCGCGCCGCTCGAACGTCATGCACGGCCCCGAACTGGCGGCAAGCTGGCAGATGGACGGCGCCCGCGCCGCCAGCCGCTGGTGGTTCGGCTGATATGAAGACGGTCCGGCCCGGCATTCTGCCGGGCCGGCCATTTCCGGCGCGGTATCGGTTGCGCCTTGACAGGTTTCGTCCCGTCTCAACTCCGGGCCAGTCCCCTGCCAATGACGTGTTCCGCTTCGTGCCTACGAAGATCAATCCATCTGCCCGGCCGGATCCCCGGCCACGGCGCAGAACATGGGGGAACCAATGGGGGATATCCTAAGGCTTGTCGGCAAACGGCTCGGCCTCGGAGTGATCACGCTTCTCGTGATCTCGATTC
>JAUIIC010000124.1 GCA_030431935.1 Alphaproteobacteria bacterium
GCCCTCGTCGCTCGACTGGCCCTCGATCGCGCGCGGCAGCCAGGTGATCGTGATCTACATGGGGATCAAGCATATCGCCCGCATCGCCGCGGCGCTGCTCGACGCGGGCCGCGCGCCGTCCGAGCCCGTCGCAATCGTCACCGATGCCACCACCGGGGCGCAGCGCGTGCTGGAAACCACGCTGGCGCGCGCCGCCGAAGACCTCGACGCCTCGGGGCTGGAGCCGCCTGCGATCATCTGCGTCGGCCGCTCGGTCCTGATGCGCCAGGCGCTCGACTGGCAGGCCATGGCCGCCGGCCACCCGCCGCGCGACACCGACCCGCTCGGCCGCGGCCGCCCGGCGGAAAGCGCCTGATCGGGTGCCCATGCCCCGGCCCGCACCACCCCCGATGACGCCCTTGCCGCGCCCCGCTCTTCTTCTCTGCCCAAATACTCTCGCCGAAGGCACGCGCCGGAGGCGCGTTTCCCGCCGTCCATCCCCGCCCGCGCCGTCCTGCCCATGCCGGGCCTGATCCTTTCAGCCCCCGCATCGGGCAGCGGCAAGACCACGCTGACCCTCGGCCTCCTGCGCGCCTTCCGGCAGCGCGGCGTTCCCGTCAGGGGCGCCAAGTCCGGCCCCGATTACATCGACCCCCGGTTTCACGAGGCCGCATCCGGCAAGCCCTGCCCCAATCTCGACGCCTGGGCGATGCCGCCGGCGCGCCTCTACGCCCTTGCCGGCGACGACGGGCTCCTGCTCATCGAGGGCGCGATGGGGCTCTTCGACGGCGCCCCGCCGGACGGGCGCGGCAGCACGGCGGACCTCGCGCGCCTTTTCGGCTTTCCGGTGGTGCTGGTGGTCGATGCCGCGCGGATGGCCCAGTCAGTGGCGCCGCTGATCACGGGCTTCGCCGGCCACGACCCGGAGGTTCACGTCGCGGGCGTGATCCTGAACCGGGTGGGCAGCGACCGGCACGCCGCGATGCTGCGCCGAGCGCTCGCCCCCACCGGCCTGCCCGTGCTGGGCGCCCTGCACCGGCAGGCGGGCCTCGACCATCCTTCGCGGCACCTGGGCCTCGTGCAGGCGTCCGAACGTCCCGATCTCGACGCGTTCCTCGATCGGGCGGCGGCGGCGGTGGCCGATGCCGTCGACCTCGACGCACTGGCGGCCCTGGCGCGCCCGCGCCGACGTGATGCCGACGTTTTGCGGACGTTGTGCCGACGGGCCCCGGCAGACCGGATCGCGCTGGCCCGCGACGCCGCCTTCGCCTTCGCCTATCCCCACCTGCTGGACGACTGGCACCGCGCGGGGGCCACGATCCTTCCCTTCTCGCCGCTGGACGATCAGCCCGTGCCCGAGGCCGACCTGGTGATCCTGCCGGGCGGCTACCCCGAGCTGCACGCGGGCCGCATCGCTGCCGCCGACCGCTTTCTGTCCAGCCTGAGAACCGCCTCTGAAACCTCTGATATCTATGGGGAATGTGGCGGCTACATGGTGCTTGGAGAGACCCTGACCGACGCCGAGGGTCAGGTTCACCGCATGGCCGGCCTGCTGCCGCTCGACACCAGTTTCGCTGCCCGCCGCCTGCACCTTGGCTACCGCTCCGTCACGGCCACGCAGGGCCCGTTTCCCGGCACCCATGCCGCGCACGAGTTCCATTACGCGACCACCCTGCGCGCCGAAGGTCCCAGTCTTTTCAAGGCCTTCGATGCCGAAGGCGACGCCCTGCCGGACATGGGTCTGGTGCGGGGCAAGGTTTCGGGCAGCTTCGCCCATGTAATCGAGCCGCAGCGCGACGAATAGGCCTTTTCATCTTCTCGGACCACGGATAAGCCATTCAGCATGACGCATATGTCTGACACCTCGCCCCCCGACGACACAAAGGCACGCCGCAACGTGGCGATCCTCGTGATGTCGCAGGCGTTCCTGGGTGCGCAGATGCCGATGATCTTCACCATTGGTGGGCTCGCCGGGCAATCGCTCGCCACCAATGTCTGTTTTGCCACGCTGCCGATTTCGCTGATCGTTCTGGGGAACATGCTCTCGGCCACCCCGATGTCTGCCCTGATGCAGCGCTATGGCCGGCGCGCCGGGTTCTTCGCCGGCGCGCTCGGCGGCTCCATTGGCGCCGGGATCGGCGCCCTCGGCCTGATGCAGGCCAATTTCACGCTTTTCCTTATCGGATCGCTTTTCACCGGCATCTATATGTCAGCGCAGGGTTTTTACCGTTTCGCGGCGGTCGATACGGCATCCGCCGAGTTCCGGCCCAAGGCGATCAGCTATGTCATGGCGGGAGGGCTCGTCTCGGCCGTGATCGGCCCGCAGCTGGTCAAGGTGTCGGCCGACGCGATGGTGGTGCCCTTCCTGGGGACCTACCTTCTGGTGATCGGGATCAACCTTGTGGGTTCGCTGCTGTTCCTGGCCCTCGACATCCCGAAACCGCCCGCTCCGGCGGCGGGCGCGTCCCGCGGGCGCACCAGATGGCAGCTTCTGACGACGCCGCGCATCGCCGTCGCGATAATCTGCGCCATGGTCAGCTACGCCCTGATGAACCTCGTGATGACCTCGACGCCGCTGGCCGTTGTCGGCTGCGGTTTCGACAAGAACGACGCCGCCGACGTGGTCACCGCACATGTGCTGGCGATGTTCGCCCCTTCCTTCTTCACCGGCCACCTGATCGCCCGCTTCGGCGTCGAGCGCATCGTCTCGCTCGGGCTGCTGATCCTCGCCGCCGCCGGCGGGGTCGCCTTGATGGGGGTGGAACTGGAAAACTTCTTCGTCGCCCTCGTCCTGCTGGGCATCGGCTGGAATTTCGGCTTCATCGGGGCCACCAACATGCTGGCCGCCGCCCATGCCCCCGAGGAACGCGGGCGCGTGCAGGGCATGAACGACATGATCGTGTTCGGTTGCGTGACCCTGGCGTCGCTGTCCTCGGGCGGGTTGATGAACTGCTCGGGCGGCACGGCGGTCGAGGGGTGGACGGCAGTGAACCTCGCGATGGCACCCTTCCTGGCGCTCGCGGGCGGGGCACTGATCTGGCTGGCTTTGCGGCCGAAAACGGCTTGAAGATCGCCCCCTAACCCCCTGTGAAACTGGCCCAAAGCAGGCTACCCCGCCGGGCGAATTCCGATTGGCCGAGGGTCCCGTTCGCCACGCAGGCCGGGTCGCGCCGGGCCTGTCGTAGGATAGCGCCGGCCTGCCAGCCGGCCAGAACCGCGGGGCGCGCCGCCACCGGAACGCCCGCGCGGCGACCGCGCCGCAAGCGCTCCACCCCCTGTCCGGCAAGCTCCGCCACCGCGGTCATGCGCCCGTCCGCAAGCGGCTTGCGCCCCCGCGACTCCAGATCCGGGATCGCGCGCAGCCAGCCCGCCAGCCCCCCGGCCCAGCCGATGTCACGTACCGCCGCCTCGCCGCCCTGGGCCCCCAGCGCCCGGGACGCGGCCCACATCAGCCCCCCCGCGGTGGCCTCGATGTAGGCGGCAAAGGCGGCCTCGTTCTCGAACGGGTCCTTGTAGATGTCCCAGCGGCGCGCGACGATCAGCGCGTCCAGCAGGCGCGCGCCCTCGGCGTCCAGCACCTCGGCCAAGGGGTCGGTGACCTCGTGCCGCCGCACCGGCCCGCCGCCTGCGATCTCCTCCAGCACGTCGCGCCACCATTGCAGGCGCATCTCGGCGATCATCGGTTCCTCGGTCAGCCAGGGCGCGCGCGACACCTCGACATTGAAGGCATAGATCGGAAACAGCACCGCGCGCGCCTTCGGAGGTGCCGCCATCGCGGCGAGAAACCGGTCGGGATCGCCCCTCTGGACGATCTCGGCACAGGCCTGAAGGCTCATCGCAAGGCCCGCGCGCCGGGACGCGCGCCACTCATGCCGGCTGCGCCCCGTCGCGCAGCAGCTTCCAGGTGATCGAGTCCAGAAGCGCCTCGAAACTGGCATCGACGATGTTCGGCGACACCCCGACCGTCGACCAGCGCCGCCCGGCGTCGTCCTCGCTGTCGATGATGACGCGCGTGACGGCCTCTGTCCCGCCCTGGGTAATGCGCACCTTGAAGTCCACCAGCCGCAGGTCGTCGATCATGTCCTGGTAGGGCCCGAGATCCTTGGCCAGCGCCTTGGAGAGCGCGTTCACCGGGCCCCGGTCGGACCCGGTTTCGTCCATGGATTCCGATACCGAAAGCTTCTTTTCCTCGCCCACCTTCACCACGACCACCGCCTCGGAGAGGCTGACCATGCGGTTGTACTTGTTCTTGCGGCGCTCGACGGTGACGCGGTAGCGCTTGACCTCGAAGAAGGTGGGCAGCTGCCCCAGTTCGGCCCGCGCGAGCAACTCGAAACTCGCCTGGGCGGTGTCGTAGGAATAGCCCTGCGTCTCGCGCTCCTTGACGATGTCGAGGATCCGGCCAAGCCGCGGATCGCCCTTTTCCACAACGATTCCCATGCCTTCCAGCCGGGCGCGCAGGTTCGATTGCCCCGCCTGGTTCGACATCGGCACGATGCGCGCGTTGCCCACCTGGGCCGGGTCGATATGTTCGTAGGTCGTGGGGTCCTTCAGGATCGCGCTGGCGTGCAGGCCCGCCTTGTGGGCGAAGGCCGAGGCGCCGACATAGGGCGCGGCGCGCTGGGGCACGCGGTTCAGGATGTCGTCGAGAAGGCGGCTGGCGCGGGTCAGCCCGGCCAGCGCTTGCGGCGTCACGCCGGTGTCGAAGCGGCTGGCGTAGGGCTCTTTCAGGAGCAGCGTCGGGATCAGCGTGGTCAGGTTGGCGTTGCCGCAGCGCTCGCCCAACCCGTTGAGAGTGCCTTGAATTTGCCGCGCGCCGGCGTCGACGGCGGCAAGGCTTCCGGCCACCGCGTTGCCGGTGTCGTCATGGGTGTGGATGCCCAGCCGGTCGCCGGGAATGCCCGCCGCGATCACCTCGGCCGTGATGCGCCCGATCTCGGCCGGAAGCGTGCCGCCGTTGGTGTCGCACAGCACGATCCAGCGGGCGCCGGCGGCCATGGCGGCGTGCAGGCAGTCGAGGGCGTAGGCGGGGTTAGCCTTGTAGCCGTCGAAAAAATGCTCGGCGTCGAACAGGGCCTCGCGGCCCCGGGAGACGCAATGCGAGATCGAGGCGGAGATGTTCGAGAGGTTCTCGCCAAGGGTGATGTTGAGGGCCTTATCCACATGAAAATCATGGGTTTTTCCCACGAGACAGACGGCGGGCGTGGCGGCGTTCAGGACGGCGGCCAGCACGTCGTCGTTCTCGGCCGAATAGCCCTGCCGCTTGGTCATGCCGAAGGCGGTGAAGGTCGCGCGTGTCTCGGGGCGGTCGGCGAAGAAGGCACTATCCGTTGGGTTCGCGCCGGGCCATCCCCCCTCGATATAGTCGATGCCGAGGCTGTCGAGGGTCTTGGCGATCTGCACCTTCTCGGCGTGCGAGAACTGCACGCCCTGGGTCTGCTGGCCGTCGCGCAGGGTGGTGTCGAAGAGGTAAAGACGCTCTTTCGTCATCGCCGAAGCCCCCCGAAATCGTGTGTCGGCATCACGTCGGCATAACGTCGGCATAACGTCGGCGCGGGTGTCGGACGGAGGACGACACCCGAAGCTGCGGCGCGGTGCATGTCGCCGATCATCCGAGCGCCTCCAGCTTGGACGGGTCGAAGTCGGGACCGGGGATAAGTTCGATACTGTCCTTTGTCATGCGCACCTCGACGCCGGCCTCAACCAACGCGGTCTTCAGGCGATCGACCTGCGAGAAGTCCTTTGACTCCTTCGCGGCGGTTCGTTCGTAGGCCAAGGCAAGCTCCAGCCGTTCCAGAGAGGCAGCCCTTGGCTGCGACCGCTTCTCTCGCGCTCGCTCACGCAGCGTAAGACCGAGAAACTCCACTGTGGCGAGGAAGCGCAGGCGTTCGCTGAATTGCTCCTTGTCGGAGAGCGACAGGAACTCAGGACTGTTGTCCGCACGGCGCCCGAGTTGCCGAAGACGTGTCAACGCAAGCGATGTGTTCAGGTCGTCCGAGAGCGCCTCGATCACGCCATCATCGGGGGCAATTCCGCCGATGTCCGCTTCCAGAACCTCATGATCCACACTCAGGAACGTGGCCCAGTGATCCAACGTCCGCTCCGCCTCCCGCGCCTTCTCCTCGGTCCAGTCCATCGGCTTGCGGTAATGGGTGGAGAGAAAGACGAAGCGGATCACCTCGCCCGGCACGCCCTTGTCCAGCAGGTCGCGCACGGTGAAGAAGTTGCCCAGCGACTTGGACATCTTCTTGCCCTCGACCTGCAGCATCTCGTTGTGCAGCCAGACATTGGCCATCACGTCGGTCTTGTTGGCGCAGCAGCTTTGGGCGATCTCGTTCTCGTGGTGCGGGAACATCAGGTCGTTGCCGCCGCCGTGGATGTCGAACGTCTCGCCCAGGATCGCCTGCGCCATGGCCGAGCATTCGATGTGCCAGCCAGGGCGGCCCTTGCCCCAGGGGCTGGGCCAGCCGGGTTCGTCGCCCGTCGCGGGTTTCCACAGGACGAAATCCATCGGGTTCTTCTTGTAGGGCGCGACCTCGACCCGCGCGCCGGCGATCATGTCGTCGACGGAACGGCCCGAGAGGCGGCCATACTCGGCATAGCTGTCGACGGCGAAGAGCACATGGCCCTCGGCGGCATAGGCATGACCCTTGTCGATCAGGTTCGCGATCATCTCGACCATCTGCGGGATGTAGTCGGTGGCGTGCGGCGCCTCGTCGGGCGGCAGAACCCCCAGTGCGGCCATGTCGTCGAGATACCAGCGCTCTGTCGTCGAGGTCAGCTCGTCGATGGAAATGCCGCGTTCCGCCGCGCGGGCGATGATCTTGTCCTCAACGTCGGTGATGTTGCGCACATAGGTCACCTTACCCCAGCCATTCTGGGGAGCCACATGCCGCAAGAGCCGGTAGAGCACGTCGAAGACGATGGCCGGACGGGCATTGCCGATATGGGCGCGGTCATAGACCGTGGGCCCGCAGACGTACATGCGCACGTTCTCGGGGTCGATCGGCGTGAAGACCTCTTTCTTGCGGGTCTTCGTGTTCGTCAGCCTGATCTCGGTCATGGTCCGTCCTTCCACGGGGGCGCCGTGGCGGGCTTAGCAACTTCGATCCGGAGAGAAAACAGAAAGAGAAACGCCCGCCTGACGATGTCAGCGGGTAATGCAGCAGGTAATGATCCGGGCACGTCTCATGCCGGGTATGTAGCAAGCGCGGCGTGATCTGCCAAGAGACTTGGCAGAGGGGCGCGCCACGGGCATCCTGCGGGCATGGGACGCGAGACGATCAACGCCATCTGCGGCGCCCTGCCCGGTGCCGAAAGCTCTGACCCGTGGGGCGGCGGGCACGATGCGTGGAAGGTGGGCGGCAAGATGTTCGCCTGCATCGGCGCAGTGACGCCGGGCGTGTCGGTCAAGACCGACAGCATAGAGACCGCGCAGATGCTGATCGACGCGGGCGTTGGCGTGAAGGCGCCGTATTTCCACCGCTCGTGGCTGTTGCTGCCCTTCGACACGCCCGAGGACGAGCTGCGGCATCGGCTGGAGAGCTCTTACCGGCTGGTGCGCGGCGGCCTGACCCGAAAGGCGCAGGCGGCGCTGCCGCCCTTTCCCGCCTGAGCCACGTTGACATCGCCCGCGCGGGACGGTCCCCTGTGGCACGGCAAGCGGAGGCGTCATGCGGTTATCGGAGCGGATCACGGGGCTGACGGGCGGAGGTTCGGACGGCTGGGATGTCTATTACCGGGGCCGGGCGATGGCCGCGGCGGGCGAACCGGTGATCGAGCTGACCATCGGCGAGCATGACATTCCCACCGATCCGCTGATCCTGACCGCGATGGACCGCGCGGCGCGCGACGGGCACACGGGTTATGCGCCGGTGCCGGGGCTGCCGGAGTTGCGTGCCGCCATCGCCGCGCGGGTCGCGGCGCGCACGGGCGTTCCGACCGGGGCGGAGAACGTGATTGTCACGGCGGGCGGACAGGCGGCGCTTCTGGCGGCACACGCGGCGGTCTGCGATCCGGGAGAGGCGGCGCTTTACTGCGATCCGTTCTATGCCACCTATCCCGGCACCATACGCGCGGTGGGCGCGGTGCCTGTCGCGGTGCCGACGCGCCCCGAGGACGGGTTTCAGCCGCGCGCGGCGGCGGTTCTGGCGGCGGCGAAAGGCGCGCGGTCGCTTCTGATCAACACGCCGGGCAATCCGACGGGGGCGGTCTGGTCGCGCGAGAGGCTGGAAGAGGTGGCGGGGGCGTGCCGCCAGGCGGGGCTGTGGCTGATCTCGGACGAGGTCTATGACGGCATGGTCTGGGCGGGCGCGCATGTCTCGCCCCGCGCGCTGCCGGGGATGGCGGACAAGGTGCTGGTGATCGGGTCGATGTCCAAGAGCTATGCCATGACGGGCAGCCGGCTGGGCTGGATCGTGGGCCCCGAGGCGGTGATCGAGCATCTGGTGAACCTGTCGACGCACACGACATACGGGGTGCCGGGCTATATCCAGATGGCGGCGCTGGCGGCCTTGCAGGCGGGGCCGGAACTGGAACGACGGGTGGCCGCGCCCTATGCCGCGCGGCGGGCCGCGGCCCTGCGGGTGCTGGGCGCCTCGGATGTGCTGGGCGTGGCGCCCTGCGAGGGCGGGATGTTCGTGCTGCTGGACGTGCGCGCCACCGGACTGGATGGAGAGGCGTTCGCAGAACGCCTGCTGGACGAGGAGGGAATCGCGGTGATGCCGGGGGAAAGTTTCGGGCAGGCGACGGCGGGGCATGTGCGCGTGGCGCTGACCCGGCCCGAGGATCAGCTGGTGGCGGGGCTGACGCGGCTTGTCCGCTTTGCCGAGGGGTGCGCCCGTGACGCGGCCTGACCGGGGCGCGGCCTTACGCGCGCTGCACGTGCCGGGGACGCCGTTCCTGCTGGCCAACGCCTGGGACGCGGGATCGGCGAAGATGCTGGCGGCGCTGGGCGCTCCGGCGGTGGCGACATCCTCTGCCGCGCATGCCTTTACGCTGGGCCGGCCCGATGGCGGCACGGTGACCCGGGACGAGGCGCTGGCCCATGCCGAAGCACTGGTGGCCGCGGTCGAGGTGCCGGTGTCGGGCGATTTCGAGAACGGGTTCGGCGACGCGCCCGAGGACGTGGCCGAAACCGTGCGCCTGTCGGCCGAGGTCGGGCTGGCGGGCATATCCATCGAGGACACGTCCTTTCCCGGTGGCACGCCCTATCCCGCCGACCTGGCGGTGGAGCGCATCCGCGCCGCCGCCGCCGCCGCCCGGGCCCTGTCCGGCGATTTCGTGCTGGTGGCGCGGGCCGACGGGGTGATGACGGGGGCCTATGGAATGGAAGAGGCGATTTCGCGCATCCGGGCGATGGACGCGGCCGGAGCCGATTGCCTTTACGTGCCGCTGCCGCCCGGCATGGCATCCCTGAAAAAGGTGGTGCAGGCGACCGACAAGCCCGTGAACGCGCTGGCGGCGGGCCGATTCGCCAAGGTCACGCGGGACGAGTTCGCGGCGGCGGGGATCGCGCGCATCTCGATCGGCTCGGCGCTGGCGCGGCTGACGCACCGGATGATCCACGACGCCGGGCGCGCGATGATCGAGCAGGGCGATTTCAGCCTGCTGGCCGCCGGGATGCCGGGATCCGAGGTGGACAAGCTGCTCGGCTAAGTGTTTAACACGTGAAGTATTGGCGGCGCGCCACGTCCGACGCGCCCAATGGAGGCCGGCATGAACCACGACGATCTGCGCCACTGGTCGAAACGCGCCGCGGACTGGGCGCATGACTATCACGCGACCCTGCGCGACCGCCCTGTGCGCGCACAGACCACGCCCGGCGCGACGGCGGCGCAACTGCCGCCCCAGGCCCCCGAGGCGGCAGAGCCCATCGAGGATATCTTTGCCGATTTCGAGCGGATCGTGCCCGATGCAATGACCCATTGGCAGCACCCGCGCTTCTTCGCCTATTTCAACTCGAACGCCGCCCCGGCCTCCATGCTGGCCGAGCAACTGGCCAACGCGATGGCGGTGCAGGGGATGCTTTGGCAGACCGCGCCTGCGGCGACCGAGATCGAGCAGGTGATGATCGGCTGGCTGCGCGACGCGCTGGGGCTGGCGGGGCATTTCACCGGCACGATCCACGACAGCGCGACCACCGCGACGCTGTGCGCCGTGCTGACCATGCGAGAGCGCGCGCTGGGCTGGCAGGGACTGGAGGACGGGCTGTCCGGGCAGCCCCCGCTGGTGATATTCTGCTCGGACCAGACCCACTCTTCCATCGACAAGGCGACCCGGCTTGCGGGGATCGGGCAGCGAAACACCATCAAGATTCGAACAGACGACACCCTAGCATTGGACGAAGATGCCCTGATCCATGCACTTGGCTTGCACAAATCGAACGGAAAGCGCCCGATCGGGCTGATCCTGGCCGTGGGCGGCACCTCGGTGGGTGCCTCGGACCGGGTGGGACGCTGCATCGAGATCGCCAAGGCGCATGACCTCTATGTCCATGTCGATGCGGCCTGGGCCGGAAGCGCGATGATCTGCCCCGAGTTTCGGCATATCTGGGACGGGATCGACGGGGCCGATTCCATCGTCTTCAACCCGCACAAATGGCTTGGCGCGCAGTTCGACTGCGCGGTGCAGTTCCTGGCAGACCCCGCGCCGCAGGTCCGCACGCTGGGGCTGCGGCCCGATTACCTCCAGACGCTGGAAACCTCGGAGGTGACGGATTTCAACGAATGGACCGTGCCGCTTGGGCGTCGGTTCCGGGCGCTGAAGCTGTGGTTCCTGATGCGGGCCTACGGGCTGGAGGGATTACGCACGCGCATCCGCAACCATGTCGCCTGGGCGGGCGAGTTGTGCGAGGCGATCCGCGCCCTGCCCGACTTTAGGATCGTGACCGAACCGCGCCTGTCGCTGTTCTCGTTCCGCTACAAGGACGACGACGCGGCGACCGAGGCGCTGCTGACCCGGATCAACGCGGACGGGCGGGTCTACCTGACGCAGACCCGGCACAAGGGAGAGTTCGTGATCCGGGTGACGGTGGGGCAGTTCGACTGCACGCGCGAGGACGTGATGTGCGTGCTGGACGTTCTGCAGGAACTGGCGGAGTGAGTTATCTACAGGGCTTCTGTGGATAAGTAGCGGCGCGGCCCGTTTCCTATCGTGAACTGTAAGAAGATATCCACAAGCATCTGTGGATAAATACCTTTTTGAGCCTCTTAAAGTGAGATCAGAAGCACTTCATACGATGCACGAAGGCTTATCCACAACGCCCTGTGGATAATCAGCTTTCCGCCTTTTCCTCCAGCATCAGCCACTCCTCTTCCGCGGCGGACAGGGCGGCCTGCCGCTGGGCCAGCGCCTCTGACGCCTTGCGGAACTTCACCGGCTCGCGCGTGAAGAGATCGGCGTCGGAGAGAAGGACGGAGAGCTTCTTGATCTCGGCCTCCAGCCGGGCGATCTCTGCGGGCAGCGCGTCAAGCCGGTGCCGCTCGGTGAAGGTCAGGCCCGGCTTGGCGGCGGGCGCGGGCGCGGGCCTCGCGGCCGGCTTCGGCGCGGGTTTCGCCGGGACCTTTGGCGCAGCGCGTTCGGGCCGCTGGGCGAGGTAATCGGTCCAGCCCCCGGCATAGACCGTCGCCCGCCCCTGCCCTTCGAGCGCGACGGTCGTGGTGGCAATCCGGTCGAGGAAATCGCGGTCGTGGCTGACCACCAGCACTGTGCCGTCGAAATCGGCCACCAGTTCCTGCAACAGGTCGAGCGTCTCGACGTCGAGATCGTTGGTGGCGCGGCCATGAGTTTCGCCAGCAAAAGTCGCGCCTTTTCCCCGCCCGACAGTGCCCGCACGGGGCCGCGCGCCTGCGCCTCGGTGAAGAGGAAGTCCTTGAGATAGCCGACGACATGCCGGGGCTGGCCGCGCACCATCACCTGGTCGGCCTGGCCGGACACGCGCATGCCGGGCGCGC
>JAUIIC010000125.1 GCA_030431935.1 Alphaproteobacteria bacterium
GCGCGGCGTGCGGTTCACGAACGCCTATGCCAGCTCTCCCATCTGCGTGCCCGCCCGCGCCGCCTTCGCCACGGGCCGCTATCCGCACCAGACAGGCTATTGGGACAACGTCTTTGCCTATGACGGCCGGGTCCCGGGCTGGGGGCACCGCCTGCGCGAGGAGGGCCACCGCCTGACCACCATCGGCAAGCTGCACTACAAGGACGATGTGTCCGACACCGGCATCGACGAACAGATCCTGCCCATGCACATCTACGGCGGCGGCGATGTCTTCGGGCTGGAACGCGAGACCCCGCCGCCGCGCCCGCAAAGCGCGGCGGTGGCCGGCGAGGTCGCGGTCGGCGACAGCCAGTACACCCGCTATGACAAGAAGATCTGCGCGCTGACCGAGGACTGGTTCCGCGATCGGACGGGCGATCAGGGCGACAAGCCCTGGGTCTGCTTCTCGTCCTTCATCGCCCCGCATTTCCCCTTCACGGTGCCGCAGGCGTATATCGACCTTTACGATCCGGCGGACATCCGGCTTTCGGCAAAGCCCCTGTCGCGCAATCCCGCCATCGCGCCCTGGTGGAAGCTGCTGACCTATGGCTACGATTTCGACGCCTATTTCACGGACGACGACCACCGCCGCCGCGCGCTTCTGCATTACTATGCCCTGTGCAGCTTTGCCGACGAGAATGTCGGGCGGGTTCTGGACGCGCTCGACGCCAGCGGGCGGGCGGACGACACGGTGGTGATGTTCCTGTCGGACCACGGCGACAACATGGGCGCGCGCGGCCTCTGGGGCAAATCCACGATGTACGAGGAATCGGCGCGCGTGCCGCTGATCCTGGCAGGGCCGGGCCTGGCGCAGGGCGCGGTGTGCGACACCCCGGTGGGGCTGATCGACGCCTACCAGACGGTGCTCGACGTGGTGGGGATCGACCTGACCGACGCGGACAGGGCGCTTCCGGGGCGGTCGATGCTGGAGATTGCGGGCGAGCCCTATGACGAGACGCGGCAGGTCTTTTCCGAGTACCATGCCTCCTGCGCGCCGACCGGGCTGATGATGCTGCGCCGGGGACGGTTCAAGTACATCCATTACACCGGGCACGGGGCCGAGCTTTTCGATCTGCAGGCCGACCCGGAAGAGGTGCACGACCTGTCGGGCGACCCCGCCCATGCGGGCGTCCTGGCAGGGTTCGAGCGCGATCTTCGCGCGCTGGTGGACCCCGAGGCCACCGACCGGCGGGCCAAGGCCGACCAAAGGCGCCGTCTGGCGGAACTGGGCGGCATGGCGGCCATCGTCGCCGCGGGCGGGGTGACACACACGCCCCCGCCGGGCGAAGAAGGGCAAAGGATGTGAAGGCCGCCGCCCCGCGTCCTTGCCGTTTCTGAAGGAAGGAAGCACAGGATGGATGGCCGCCGCCCCAATGTTCTGCTGGTGATCGCCGACCAATGGGCGGGCGGACGGCTTGGCGCCGCCGGCCACCCGACGGTGCAGACCCCGACCCTGGACCAGATGGCGCGCAACGGTGTGAGCTACACGCGTGCCTACAGCGAATGCCCGATCTGCATTCCCGCCCGCCGCACGCTGATGACGGGCACCACGCCCCGCACCCATGGCGACCGCGTGTTCCGCAAGTCCGCGCCCATGCCGGCCCTGCCGACCCTGGCCGGCAGCTTTCGCGACGCGGGCTACCAGGCGTTTTGCGTCGGCAAGCTTCACGTCTTCCCCGAGCGTGACCGCATCGGCTTTGACGACGTGCTCCTCTCCGAGGAGGGGCGGCCGCACCTGGCCATCGACGACTATTCGCTCTACCTCTCCGACCAGGGCTTCACTGGGGCCGCCTTTGCCCATGGCCTGCCCAACAACAACTATGCGCACCGCCCGTGGCACCTGCCCGAGCATTGCCATGTGACGAACTGGGCGACCCAGGCGATGTGCCGGACGATCAAGCGCCGCGACCCGACGCGGCCCGCGTTCTGGACGCTTTCCTACGAGGCGCCGCATCCCCCGCTGGCGCCGCTCGCCGCCTACATGGACCACTACCGCCAGTTCGCCATGGAGCCGCCCCTTGCCGCGCCCTGGGCGGCCGACCGGACAAAGCTGCCGCACGCCCTGCAGGCGCTATACAACTACTACCCCGATCTGTCGGAGGCCGCCCTGCAGGAGGTGAAGCGCGCCTACTACGCGCTTTGCACGCATCTCGACCACCAGCTGCGCGTGGTGCTGGGCACGCTGCGGGAGGAGAGGGAGCTCGACAACACGATCATCCTGTTCTGCAGCGATCACGGCGAGATGCTGGGCGATTTCGGTCTCTTCGCCAAACGCACCTTCTACGAGGGGTCGGCGCGCGTGCCGATGATCCTGATGGGGCTGCCGGGGGACCGCCGCGTGCAACCCGGCACCACTGATGACCGGCTTGTCGGCCTGCAGGACGTCATGCCGACGCTTCTGGACCTTGCGGGCATCGACGTGCCGGAGAGCTGCGACGGGATTGCCATGCATGGCGAGGCCCGGCGCGAGATGCTGTATGGCGAGGTCCTGGAGAACAACAGCGCCTCGCGCATGATCCACGACGGGCGGCACAAGCTGATCTGGTACCCCGCCGGCAATGTCGTGCAGCTTTTCGACCTTGAGGCCGACCCCGGCGAACGGACCGACCTTGCCGATGTGGCCGGGATGTCCCCGCTGCGTGCGCGGCTTGAGGCGGCGCTTGCCGCGCAGTGCTACGGCAAGGACGTCGAGGAGGGCTGGGTGCGCGACGGGCGGCTTGTCGGCCATGACCCCGGACCCTATCGGCCCAAGCCCGACCGCAGCTTCTCGGCGCAGCGCGGCATGCATTATCCGCAGCCGCCCTCGGGCACGGTCGCGGACAACGTGGGCTTTCCGGAATAGGCTTTGGCGCGGCTCAGGCCCCGCGTGCGGCCTTCGCCTCGGCGGCGGTGCCGAAGGTGGGCGCGTCGGGTGGCGGCAGCCCGCGCGCGGCCAGCAGCGTGTCGCGCACGTAGGCGATATGCGCCGTTTCTTCTATGATTTCTGCCAGGTACTGCGCCTGCATCAGGGTCGCGCCGACGCCGATGGTGCCGTGGTTCGCGAGGACCGCCGCAACGATGCCGGTGTCGCGGAAGACGGGGCTGATCTCGGTCTCGGTCTGCGGCCCGCCGTTTGCCGACAGCGGGATCAGCGGCATCCGCCCGATCTTTTCGATCGTCTGCACCGTCAGGCAGGGGATTTCGAGCCCCGCGCTGGCGTAGCCCGTGGCCCATGGGCTGTGGCAATGGACGATGGCGCCGATGTCGGCGCGAATGCGGTAGAGATCGAGGTGAAAGCCGAGGTCCTTGGACGGCTTGTGGTCCGAGGGCTCGATCCGGCCGTCGAGGTGCACGACCTGAAGGTTGTCCGGGGCACATTCGTTGAAGCCCACGCCGGAGGGCTTGATGACGATGGCATCGGCGCTTTCCAGGCGCACCGACAGGTTTCCGCCGGCATTGGTCTGCAACCCGCGCTTGAAACAGCGCCGGGCGATGGCGATCAGGTCCGTCTTCTTGCGGGTCAGTTCGTCCCGGTCGATCATGGCGATCCTTCCTGTGCCAGAGTGTCCAGCAGGTGCCGCACCGCCTGCTCGGCCGTCTGCGGGTCCGAGATGTGGCCGGTCGTCCGGACGACCCGATAGCGTTTGGCCCGGGCGTCGAGGCAGTCTGCCGCGATGGTCCGCAGCCCGGCGTCCTCGATGGCGCCGCCGGTGCGATCCTCGCTGGAGAACCCGCCCATCGGGATCAGGACCGTCGTCGGCGCCGTGGCCTCGTTCAGCGCCGCTGCAAGGGCCGTCGCGGCGCGTTCCATCTCGTCCGGGGCCATTTTCACGTGGGTGAAATGCGCGGAATGGCGATAATGGGCCCTCTGCAGCAGATGCGGCGGGATGCTGTCGATCGCGCCGAGGCCGATGATGTTCAGGCCGCCGGGCAGGACCACGCGCGGGACGCGGCCCGCGGCGCTGAACCTGTCGGGCATCTCGACGCAGGTGCCCGCCACGACCATCCGGGTGATCTCGTGCACCGTCATGTCGATGGCCGCCGAGAAGGCCCCGGCGCGGGCCTGGCGGGCAAAGGCCGCACCCCCGAAGCCATTGGCGTGGAAGGCCGTCACTTCATGTCCGGCCGCCCGCAGCAACCGCGTGATCTCGACCCCCGCGGCCCCGGTGATGCCAAGCGTGGTCAGGCCGACCGAGGGCGCCGGCGCTGGCGCGGGCGCAAGCCGGGCAAGCCCGGCCACGATCCCGGCGCTGCGGTCGAGGACGTCTCGCAAGGCGGCGTTCAGACCTTCGATGTCGACGACGCTGGGCACGATCACGATGGATTCGTCGGCCACCGCGGCGCGGGGATCGAAGGGCAGGGTGGTCACCAGCACCTTGGAGACCGTGGCAGGCAGGGCCTTCATCACCCGCAGGATCATGTCGCTGCCGGTGCCGCCGCCGATCCCGAGGACGACGGGGGCGTCCGCGCCCGCGATCTCTTCCACCCGCGCGATCGCAGCCTGGGCGGAGCGTTCCATCGCGGCCAGCTTGCGCGCACCGTCCCAGACCTCTCCGCCCGAGCCGAGCGAGATGTCGACGACGTTCGCCGCCATGCCCTGGGCTGCCAGGGCCTCCATGACATGGTCTGCGGCCTCCCGCTTGGACTCGACGGACATCAGGAGGACGACAGGTCGCAACACCCTCTCCAGAGCATGTTTGACGGATTCACCCGTTCTGTATACATTGATCAACAAATGAGTGCAATTTGAAATGCCCGGCGCCCGGATGTGGCGTTCGTGCAGGAGGCGGCGCCAATGACCGAGGCTGTGCAAGCGCAGAAGCTGCCGCTGGCCCGTGCCATCGAGGCAGAGCTTGTGGCCGACATCTCGGCGGGCGTTCTGGAGCCGGGGCACCGCCTGGACGAGGTGACGCTGGCCCAGAGGTTCGGGGCCTCCCGCACGCCTGTGCGCGAGGCGCTTCTGCGGCTGGCGGCGCAGGGCATCCTGGTCGAGGGCGAGCGGCGTGGCATGAGGGTGGCCGAATACACCCGCGAACAGCTGAGCCAGATCTTCGAGGCGATGCACGAGATCGAGATCGCCTGCGCCCGGATCGCGGCCCAACGGCTTACGCTGTTGACCCGGATAGAGATAGAGGCGGCGCAGCAAGAGTGCGTCCGGGCCGCGGAGCAGGGCGATCGGGCCGCGTTCCTGCATGCCAACGAGGTCTTCCACCAGACCATCTACCGGGCGACGGGCAATCCTTTCATGGCGGAACTCGCCGCCGATTTCCGGCGCCGCACCGGGCCGTTCCGGGCGCGAAAATTCGCCGAAAAGCGCGACCTGATCGCCGCGGCCAAGGCGCATGACCGCCTGATGCGGGACATCTTCAGCAAGGATTCCGCCACCGCTTCGAACGGGATGATGGCCTACATGACGGACAGCCTCAGCAAGGCGCTCGCGGCGAACTGAGGCGCTGGATTCGAACGTGTATGCGAAACAATAGTTCTGTATACTAAGTCGGAATCATCTGAAGGGAGAAGGCCGTTGGGCATCGCGGAAACGAAGATCTATCCGATCAACACCGGCTGGCTTGAGGCCGACCTGGGGACCTACATCTTCTGGAAGGGGCCTGCCGGAAAAAAGTACTGGAACCCGGTCTACTGCCACTACGTCGATACCGGAGAGCACAAGATCCTGATCGACACGGGCCTGTGCGACGAGGAGCGGGCGACGCTTTATCACCACAAGTGCGACAAGCGCGGCTGCCTTGAGGTTCACGACCACCTCGAACAGAAGCTGGGCGTTCATCCCGACGAGATCGACGCGATCGTCTTCACCCATCTGCACTGGGACCATGTGCAGAACATGAAGAAGTTCCGCAACGCGCGCTACATCGCGCCCAAGGCCGAGATCGAGATGGCCTACAATCCGCTGCCGCTCTACTACCGGACCTACGAATGCGGCCTGCTCGGGATCGAGCCCGCCTATGCCGGCTGCGTCTTCGAGGCCGTCGAGGACGAGTGCGAGGTCCTGCCCGGCATCACCATGTTCCACACTCCGGGCCACTCGGTCGGGCATATGGCCGTCACCGTGGCGACCTCGGCGGGCGACATCGTGGTTGCCGGCGACGCGATCTTCGTCGAGCGCAACCTCGATCCCAACCCGGCCGAGAAGTGGCGGCACTGGGTGCCGGCCCGCTTCGTCAACGCCTACGAGGGCTGGAAATCGGTGGAAGAGATCGACAAGCGCGCCGACTACGTCCTGCCCTGCCACGACGAGGCCGCCAACGCCCGCTCGGGCGTCTTTCCCTACGAGGGCATGCCGCTGCGCAAGCGGCGCCAGCCGATCCCGGGGTTCAAGTTCTACTTCGGCGACATGCCGCCCGGCATGGCCCACAAGGCGGCACCGGCCATGTCCGAGGCCGAGGCAGAGGCGTTCCTGGCGGGTCTGACCGATCCCAAGGACCTGGCCGAATACTGAGCCCGGGAATGCGCGTTCTCGATAGCCTGCGCGACGTGGCGGCCGACCATGACGCACTTGTGTTCGATCAATGGGGCGTTCTGCACGACGGCGCGCGGCCGTATGCGCAGGCGGTCGGTGCCCTGACGGCTCTCGGGGCGGCGGGCCACAAGCTGGCCGTCCTGTCGAACTCGGGCAAGCGGGCCGAACCGAACCGCGACCGGATCGAGGCGATGGGCTATCCGCGCGGCCTGTTCGAGGAGGTGATGTCTTCGGGTGAGGCGCTTTGGCGCGACCTCGCCTCGGGGCTTGTCTCCGAACGCGTCTTCCTTGCGACCGAGCGCCAGCCAGGCGACGCGGCACGGTTTGCCGAGGGCCTGGACGTGGGGTTCGCCGAGACCGTCGCCGAGGCGGAGGCGCTCTTGCTGATCGGCTGTCCCGACGACAGCCAGCCCGGGGATTGGGACGACGTCCTTGCTGCGGCGGCGGCGCGGGGCCTTCCGGCCTATTGCGCCAATCCCGACAAGCGCTCGCCCCGGCCCGGCGGGCGGTTCGCCATGCAGCCGGGGGCGCTGGCCGAGGACTACGCGCGCCGGGGCGGCGCCGTGTCGTACTACGGCAAACCGCACCTGCCGGTGTTCCGAGGGCTGGAACGGGCGCTTGGCCTTGCCGGCGACCGGCTTGTCCTGATCGGCGACAGCCTGGAGCATGACATCGACGGCGCCGCGCGCGCCGGCTGGGACAGCGTATTTGTCTGGGGCGGCCTGCACAGGGCCGACATCGACCCCGCCGACGTTCCGGGCAGCATCGCGGACCTGGCGCGCGCCCATGGGGTCGCCCCGCCGACCCATGCCATCGAGGAAGTGATGTGACCCATACCGACCTGCTCAGCCCCGCTTTCCGCGCGCTGTCCGCCCGCCTGGGCCAGGACCCTCTCCAGGTTCAGGGCCCCGGCGGCAACACCTCTGTCAAGGGGGATGGCGTCATGTGGATCAAGGCGTCGGGCACCGAACTGGCCGAGGCCGAAACGAAGGAGATCTTCGTGGCGGTCGATCTTGCCGCTGCCCGCGCCGAGGCCGAGGGCGCCGGGGACGGCACCTGCAAGGCGGCGGTGCTCGATCCGGGGGTCACGCTGCGCCCGTCGATCGAGACCACCTTTCACGCCGTCCTCGACTGGCCCGTGGTGATGCACACGCATTCGGTCGCGACGCTCACGCACGCGATCTCGCCGCAGGGGTGCGCCGCGGCGGCCGACAGACTTGCGGGGCTGCCCGTCGCCTTCGTGCCCTACCGCAAGCCGGGCCTGCCGCTGACGCGCGAGATCCTGGCGCACATCGGTCCGGACACGCGCGTGATCGTCCTGCAGAACCACGGTCTGATCTGTTGTGGCGAGACCGTGGAGGACACGGGCGATCTGATCGCCACGGTCGAGGCGCGCCTGGCCTTGCCGCCCGCCGACCTGTCGGGGCCGGTCCGGGGCGACCCGCCCGAGGGACGGCGCTGGGTGCCGTCGGCCACACGCCTGGGGGCCGATCCGCGGCTGTTCCGGCTGGTGCGCGCCGGGTCCTACTATCCCGACCACGTCGTCTTTCTCGGACCGGCGCTGCCGGTCGCGGACCCCGACGACGGCCGCCCCGCCATCCTTGTCGAGGGGCAGGGCGTGCTGATGCGCGAGGACGCGACGGCGGCGCAGCGCGCGATGCTCGACTGCCTTGTGGCGGTCCTGTCGCGGCTGCCCGAAGACTGGCGGGCCGACCCGATCGGACCGGAGGCAGAGGCGGAGCTGCTGAACTGGGACGCCGAGAAGTACCGCATGGCGCTGGCGCGGGGCGGTTGAGCGTGCTGGCGCTCGGGATCGACATCGGCACGTCGGGCGTGCGCAGCGCGGTGGTCGACGCGGCGGGCGTGCCAGTTTCGCAGGCCCGCGCGCCCCATGTCGCGCAGGACCCCGACAGGATCGACGCGGAACTCTGGTGGCAGGCGGTGGAAAGCTGCCTTGTCCAGCAGGTTGCGGCCCTGCGCGATGCCGGCCACGACCCGCGCGAGATCGGCGCACTGGCGGTGGACGGGACCTCGGGGAGCATGGTGCTGGTCGACGGCGGGCTGCGGCCGGTGACACGCGCGCTCATGTACGATTCCGCGGGCTTCGAGGCCGAGGCACGGGCCATTCGCCAACATGCGCCGGAGACCCACATCACACAGGGGGCGAACTCTGCCCTGGCGCGCCTGATGCGGCTCCAGTCCGAGGATCGGGCCGGCGCGGCACGCTTCCTGTGCCACCAGGCGGATTTCATCGCGGCCCGTCTGATGGGCGCAGCCGGTCTGTCCGACGACAACAACGCACTGAAGACCGGGTTCGATCCCGCGGCGCGATCCTGGCCGGACTGGTTCGAGGCCCTTGGCGTGCGGATGGAATTGCTGCCGCATGTGCATCTGCCCGGCGAGGCGTTCGGTCGGATCTCGGGGCGTGTCGCCAGGGAGTTTGGGCTTTCGCCGGATCTTGTCGTCAAGGCCGGCACGACGGACAGCATAGCCGCGTATCTTGCCACGGGTGCGCGAGAGATCGGCACGGCCGTCACGTCCCTGGGGACGACACTTGCCATCAAGATGCTGAGCCCCGTGCGCGTCGACGATCCCACGATCGGGCTCTATAGCCACAGGTTGGGTTCTGGCTGGCTGGCGGGCGGTGCGTCGAATACCGGGGGCGGTGTGCTGCGTGGTTTCTTCAGTGCGGAAGAGCTTGGCGAACTGAGCGCCCGGATCGACCCTGACGCGCCCAGCGGCCTCGACTACTATCCCCTGTCTCGCCCGGGCGAGCGGTTTCCGGTCAACGACCCGCACCTGGCGCCCCGCCTGAGCCCGCGGCCCGAGGATGCCGCGCGGTTCCTGCATGGCATGCTGGAGGGCATCGCCCGCATCGAGGCGCGGTGCTTTTGGGCGCTCGAAGACCGGGGGGCGGGACCGGTGCGGCGCGTCATCTCGGTCGGCGGTGGCGCCGCCAACGAGACATGGCGGCGGATCAGGGCGCGCGAAATCGGCGTGCCCATCGAAACCGCGGCCCATGAAGAGGCGAGCGTGGGCGCCGCCCTGCTGGCGCTGGGCGCGGTCTGACGCGGCGACCGGCCGCGCCCCGTCACGCCGCCCCGAAGGCGATGTAGGTCATCGCCCCGGCGACCAGCGCAATGGCGCCGGCGGCCGGGGCGGGGATATCGAACGCGACGCAGAAGGTGAAGATGCCGATGGCGGCTCCGACGATCATGGTGGTCTCCTGAAAGGCCGACGGGAGAGGGACGGTCCCGCCGGGCAACGCACGGAACGTAACAAGTGACGGATCGTGGCGGGCAACGCACCTTTTTGCGGCATTTCCGTGATCGCGGCGTTCGGGGCGCAAAAATAAACCTTTGAATTTGAAGCATAAACGCAGGTTTAGAGATGCGCGACCCCGCCGATCTGCCGTGGGTTGATTGTCGGGGAGAGCGGAGTAAACTCTACCCATTGCCGCCTGAATCCTTTTTTGCGGCCAGCATGGAGGCCTTGGCCATGCCTGGACCCGTCGCGAACGACGATTTCCTTGCCACCGATGAGGACACGCTCATCAACGGCAGCCTGTTTGCCGACAACGGCGCAGGGGCCGACCAGAACGCGGTGACGGTGACGGCCGTCAACGGGCAGGCGGCGGAGGTGGGCGAATGGATCCTGCTCGCCTCTGGCGCGCGGATCATGGTCAACGCCGACGGCAGCTATGTCTACGACCCGGTGGGGCGGCAGGACTATCTGGGCACCGGCGACGCAGCGGTGGACGTCATCACCTACGAGGTGTCGGACGGGCTGGGCGGGACCGACACCGCCACGGCGACGATCACCTCGGACGGGGTGAACGATGCGCCGGT
Organism: Alphaproteobacteria bacterium; assembly: GCA_030431935.1. Taxonomy (GTDB): domain Bacteria; phylum Pseudomonadota; class Alphaproteobacteria; order Rhodobacterales; family Rhodobacteraceae; genus ASV31. The sequence continues at coordinate 10,348 of JAUIIC010000125.1, forward strand.
GGTGGGGTACACCTCGCCGGACTCGGATATTCGCTATGGTATCGTCATCTCTTTCGATGACCCGGCCACCGGAAACCTGCTTGGCGCCTCGACGGACGCGGAAGGTGACGCGCTCACCGTGGTCAGTATCCAGGGGCAGCCCGTCGTCTATGGCGAGGCCATCGAATTGGGCGGCGGGATATACATCACCATCCATGAGAATGGGGCGTTTGTGCTGGAGGCCCGCGACGAACCGGGCGTCATGCAGACGAACGCCGAGATGGCCACGCTGCGCTTTTCCTACCTCGTCACGGACGGGAACGGGGGGATCGGCATCAATTCTCTGCAAGTGGGCTTCTACAATATCGGCACACCGCCGGACCTGAGTGTCGAGGATGTCGTTCTGGCGCCGGATGAGTGGATTCAGCTGAGCGAGGTTCTGGATTACTGGGACTACAACGGGCAATCGCTGGCGGGCCTGACCCTTTATGACACCGAAGGCGATCTGAACTTCTGGTATGCCGGCAGGTTCGTTCGCTCCGGCACGGAACTGTGGAACGTCGATCCGGAGGATATCTGGATACAGGCCGACGACGTCGAAGGGGTGTCGCAGCTGAGCGTGCGGGTGACCGATGGCACGGTGCTGCCGGCGTGGTCGGCGTTCAGCGACACCGTCACCTTCAACCTGATCACCGCCGCGCCGGGAACCGCGGTCCCGGGCTGGTTCTACGGCTGGCACGTGGATCCGGCGGGCTGGTACTCGGAATACGGCTGGATCATCGACTGGGACTATGGCTGGAGTGTCGATTGGTCCTTCGGCTGGCACATCGACTGGGCCTGGGGCTGGCACGTGGACTGGGCCTGGGGCTGGCACATCGACTGGGCCTGGGGCTGGCATGTCGACTGGTCCTATGGCTGGCACTACGACTGGTCATGGGCCTGGGCCTGGGCGGGCGGCGGCTGGGTCGTCGACTGGTCCTGGAGCTGGGACAACGGCTGGTGGTGGCGCTGGGACTTCGGCTGGGACTGGAGCTGGGACTACGGCTGGTCCTGGCGCTGGGATCACGGCTGGTCGTGGAGCTGGGACTGGGGCTGGTCCTGGGCCTGGGCTGCGGGCTGGACATGGTCCTGGGCGCCCTACGACGGCTGGGTCTGGGTCTACTACGACGACGCGCACTGGGACTACGGCTGGTACTACGGCTGGACAACGGTGTGACGCGCCCGGGCCGAACGGGGCGCGTGCGGATGGACCGGCGGCCCGGCATGGCGTAACACCGGGGCGCACCCGTGTGAGGTGCGAGGCCGGGCGCGTCGATGCAGATATTGCCGAGCACATTGCTGGCCCTGATCGCGATCGGGGTGTTCCTGGCGCAGGGGCCGCGCCGGGGGCTTTGGGCATTCTTCCTGATCGCGCCCTTCGGGGCGGCGGCGGCCTTCAACCTCCCGGCGCT
>JAUIIC010000126.1 GCA_030431935.1 Alphaproteobacteria bacterium
GGCCGCGGTTAAGGCACTGTTCAATTCGCCGTGCGAACCTGCCGCCACCCGCGTGGTGGAGCATGGAATGAACGAACCCGATCTTCTGGCGCGCGAACGCCGGGCGCGGCTGGCGGCGGAACGGTTGCTCGACCTGAAGCAGGCGGAACTGCACGACGCCAACCGCCGCCTCGCGGCCCATGCCCGCGCGCTCAGCGACGAGATCGTGGAAACGCGCGAGGAAACCGAAACGCTGAAAGAGCGCACCTCGGACGCGCTGGTGCGGCTGGAAACCGCGACGGCCCAGACCCTGATCGCCGAACGCCGACTCTGGCAATCGGTCGAGACGATCCGCGACGGATTCGCGGTCTGGGACGCGTCCGAGGTCATGGTGGCCGCCAATGCCGCCTATCTGGAACCCTTCGATGGAATGGAGGCCGTCGGCCCAGGCATCAGCTATGCAGAAATGCTGCGCATCGTGGTGGACGAAGGCATCGCCGATCTCGAAGGCTCGCTGCCCGACGCCTGGATCGCCGGGATGCTGGCGCGCTGGCGCGGCGACCAGATCGCCGACCGCGTGATCCGGCTCTGGTCCGGCAAGTCGATCCAGTTGACCGACCGGCGCGGCGAAGGCGGCGACACGGTCTCGCTGGCGCTCGATATCACCGACCGGGTCCGGTACGAGGCCGAGCTGAAAGAGGCGCACCGCAAGGCAGAGGCCGCAAGCCGCGCCAAGTCCGCCTTTCTCGCGAACATGAGCCACGAGATCCGGACGCCGATGAACGGGGTAGTCGGCATGGCCGACCTTCTGGCCGACACCGCGCTGGACGAGGAACAGCGGCTCTTCGTGGAAACCATCAAGACATCGGGCGAGGCGCTTCTGACGCTCATCAACGACGTGCTGGACTATTCCAAGATCGAGGCCGAGAAGCTGACGCTTCACCCGGACCCCTTCGACCTGGAACGCGCCATCCACGAGGTGATGCTGCTGATGCGCCCCTCGCTGCGCGACAGCGACGTGTCGTTGGCGCTCGACTACGACATCTTCATGCCCACGCGTTTCATTGGCGATGCCGGGCGGGTGCGCCAGATCCTGACCAACCTTGTCGGCAACGCGGTGAAGTTCACCCGGAAGGGTCACGTTCTGGTGCGCGTCGTCGGCTTCCCCGATCCGGCGGGCAACGGCCAGTGCATCCGCCTGTCGGTAGAGGATACCGGCGTCGGCATCCCGCCCGACATGGCCGAACACATCTTCGGAGAGTTCAACCAGGTCGAGGATGAGCGCAACCGAAGCTTCGAGGGCACCGGGCTGGGGCTTGCGATCACCCAGCGGCTGGTCCGGCTCATGCGGGGGGACATCTGGGTCGATTCAGAGCCCGGCGTGGGATCGTGCTTTGGCGTCTCGCTGACACTGCCCGTGGCCGAGGACGACAGCCCGCCGCTGGCCCAGATCCCCGAAGGCGTGTCCCGCATCCTGATCGCCGATGCGCAGGATACCAGCCGCCTGATCCTGGCACGCCAGGTCGAGGCGCTGGGACTGGCCGCCGTCGCGGTGCCCTCGCTGGCCGCCCTGGCCCAGGCCGCGCCAGCCCCCGGCGACCTTGTGGTTCTGGACGGGGGGCTTTCGTCAGGCGCCGAGGAAAGCCCGGTGCGCCACCTGCGAAAGGCCGGGTTCTCGGGACCGATCCTGCTGATGGCCGATACCGCGCCGGGCGCGGGGCTGGCGGACGGGGCGGACGCCGTGCTGGCCCGGCCCTGCCGGCGTCGCGAATTCCTTGCCGCGCTTGCGGACCTGGGCCAACGCGCGGCGGGCCAGGCGGCGACGGCCTGCGACACGGGCGCCAGGAAGGGCGCCAGGACGGACGCCGGGACGCCAGAGCCGGGCGCCTTGGCCCCGATGCGGGCGATGCGCATCCTCGCGGCGGAAGACAACCGCACCAACCGGCTGGTCTTCGGCAAGATCGTCAAGGCGCTGGATATCGACCTGACCTTCGCCGAGAACGGGCAACAGGCGGTCGAGGCCTACATGGCCTGTCCCCCGGACCTGGTCTTCATGGACATCTCGATGCCCCTTGTCGACGGAACCGAGGCCACGCGCCTGATCCGCGCCCACGCCCGCGACACCGGCTTGCCCGCGCCGCGCATCGTGGCCATGACCGCGCACGCGATGGACGGCGATGCCGAGGCGCTGCTGGCCAGGGGGCTGGACCGGGTGCTGACCAAACCGCTGCGGAAGGCGCTGATCCTCGAAGAGATCGCCAATGCCTGCCCGGCGGAGTGCCGCCCGCCCCTGCCCGCCGCAGAAACCACCGCCGCCGAATGACCCGGGGGCCGGTCACCCGGCCCTTTACCCCGGCCACCGCCCGTGGCACCCATGGACCATGCAGGAAGACAAGGGCTTTCGCCCCCGCGCCCTGGGGGAAATCGCGATCCGCTGCGCCGACCTCGACGGCATGGCGGCCTTCTATACCGACGTGATCGGGCTGACCCCTTTGACAGGGAACGTCGCCCCGCACATCCGGTTTCTGCGTGTCGCCGACGGCGTGGCCGGGCACACCACGGTCCTCGCCCTTTTCGCCGACGGGACAGAGTTCGCGCCCGGGCGGGGCGGATCGCTGCACCACCTTGCGCTGTCCCTGCCGCGCGAGGAACTCGACGCGGTCCGGGCCTGGTACGACCGCATCGGGCAACCCTATGACGTGCAGGATTTCCCCTGGATCGGATGGCGCGGCATCTTCACCCGCGACCCCGAAGGCAACACCGTGGAGCTGGTGGCCTACGACGCCTCTCTCAAGGCGTCGGACTGATCCGCGCCGCGCAGGAAAACCCAGCGGTCGCCCTCGCTCATATCGGGCTGGAACGCATAGCCGCCCATGTCGAAATCCTTCAGCCCCTCGGGATCGGTCACGCGCCGCTCGACGATGAAGCGCGCCATGCTGCCGCGCGCCTTCTTGGCGAAGAAACTGACGATCTTGGGCGCACCGCCGCGATCCTCCATGAACACCGGCTCGATCACCCGCAGCTTCAGCACCTTCAGGTCCACCGCGCCGAAATATTCCTGGCTGGCGCAGTTCACCAGCGTATCGGTCCCCACCGCGCGCGCCGCGTCGTTCAGCGCCCGGGCCGGCGCGTCGCGCCAGAAATCGTAAAGGTTGCTGCCGCGCCGGGTCTTCAGGCGGCTGCCCATTTCCAGCCGGTAGGGCTGGATCGCGTCCAGCGGCCGCAAGACCCCGTAAAGACCGGACAGGATGCGCAGGTGATCCTGCGCGTAGTCCAGCGTTTCGGCATCCAGCGACCCCGCCTCCAGCCCCTGGTAGGTGTCGCCGGCGAAGGCGAGCACGGCGGGCTTGCTGTTGTCCGGCGTCGACTGCTCCTGAAACTTGCGGAACCGGTCGCGGTTCAGCCGCGCCAGGTCGTCGGACAGGTCCATCAGCGATTTCAGCTGGGTCAGCGTCAGCTGCCGCGCATGGGACGCAAGGCGGTTGGCCTCTGCCTGGAAGACGGGTTCGGTCGGGGCGATCCCCGGCACCGGGGACAGGTCCAGCCGCTTGGCGGGCGAAATCACGACGAGCATCGGCAGTCCTTCCTTCTTCTCCTTGTGCCGAACCTAGCCAGCGGCGCGCCGGGGTCCAGTGCTTAGACCCCGTGCAACACGTCGAGAAAGGCCGGGCCAAAGCGTTCGGCCCGCCTTTCGCCCAGGATCGCGGTCAGTCCGCCCAGGTCACGCGGGCGCATGTCGGCCACGCGGGCCAGCTGCGCGGCAGAGCAGCTGACCGGCTTGTCCGTGCCCTCGGGGCCGCGCGCAAGGTCGGCCTGCACGCGCAGAAGCGCGTCGTAGATCTCTCCGGCGGCCTGCCCCGCCAGCTTGCGGCGGGCCGGGTGCAGCTCTGCCACCGCGCCCGCGATCACCGACAGGAAGGCATCGCCGTAACGCTCCAGCTTCTTCGCGCCGACACCGGACACCCGCGCCATCTGGTCGAGGTTTTCCGGCCGCCGTTCGGCCATCTCGATCAGGGTGCGGTCGGGAAAGATGACATAGGCCGGGACACGCGCGGCCTCTGCCAGCGCGCGCCGCTTGGCCTTGAGCGCGGACAGAAGCGGCGCGTCCTCGTCCGACACCAGCGCCTTGACCGCGGGACGGCGGCGGGCGGCGGCGATGCTGTCGTGCCGCAACAGGATGCTGGCCTCACCGCGCAGGATCGGGCGCGCGGCCTCGGTCATGCGCAGCGCGCCGTGGCGTTCGGGATCGGGCCGGATCAGGTCGTGCCCCATCATCTGCCGCAGCACGGCCTGCCAGCCCCGCCGGTCGAACTCGCGCCCGACACCGTAGGTGGGCAACTGGTCGTGTCCCCGCGCGGCCACCTTGTCGGTCATGGTGCCGGTCAGGATGTCGATGAGGTGCCCGGCGCCGAACCATTCGCCTGTCCGCAGGATGGCGGACAGGACCTTTTGCACCGCTTCGGACGCGTCGAAGCTGTCGGCGGGGGTGTCGCACAGGTCGCAATGCCCGCAGGGCTCGGCGCGTTCGCCGAAGTAGCCAAGCAGGGTCTGGCGGCGGCAGGTCAGCGACTCTGCCAGCCCCAGAAGCGCGTTCAGCCGCACGTGATCGGCCGCCTTGCGTTCGGGCGGCGCAAGCCCCTCGTCGATCTGGCTGCGGCGCAGGCGGATGTCGTCGGGGCCGTATAGCGTCATCGTCTCGGCGGGCGCACCGTCTCGCCCCGCGCGGCCGATCTCCTGGTAATAGGCCTCGATCGACTTGGGCAGGTCGGCATGGGCGACCCAGCGGATATCGGGCTTGTCCACGCCCATGCCGAAGGCCACCGTCGCCACGACGGTCAGCCCGTCATCGGTCTGAAAGCGGCGTTCGACCTCGCGGCGCGCCTCCGGGTCCATGCCGCCGTGATAGGCGCAGGCGGTCAGCCCCGCCTCGTTCAGGGCAGCGGACAGCGCCTCTGTCTTGGCGCGCGTGCCGCAATAGACAATGCCGGACTGGCCCTTGCGGGCCGTCGCGAAGTCGAGGATCTGGCGGCGCGGCCCGTCCTTCACCGCAAAGGCAAGGTGGATGTTGGGCCGGTCGAAGCCGCGCAGGAACGCGTCCGGCGCCCGCCCGTCGAACAGCCGCGCAACGATCTCGTCTCGGGTTTCGGCGTCGGCGGTGGCGGTGAAGGCGGCCAGCGGCACCCCAAGCGTGCGCCGCAGTTCGCCGATGCGCAGGTAATCGGGGCGGAAATCGTGGCCCCACTGGCTGACGCAATGGGCCTCGTCCACGGCGATCGCGGTGACACCGGCGCGACGCAAGAGGTTCAAGGCCCCGCCCGACGCCAGCCGCTCTGGCGCCATGTAGAGCAGTTTCAGCTCTCCGTCGTCGAGCCCGCGGAAGACGGCGTCGGTCTCTTCCTCGGTGTTGCCCGATGTCAGGGCGCCCGCGGCCACACCCGCCTCCCTCAGCGCCCGGACCTGGTCGCGCATCAGCGCGATCAGCGGCGAGATGACGACGGTGACGCCTTCGCGGCAGAGGGCCGGCAGCTGAAAGCAAAGCGACTTGCCGCCCCCCGTGGGCATGATCGCCAGAACGTCACGGCCCGCCGCGACGGCCTCCACGATCTCGGCCTGTCCTGGGCGGAAATCCTCGAATCCGAAAACGCTGGAAAGCAGCGCGCGCGCCTGGTCCATGGGCCTGCCGTCATTGTGGTTTACCGCTCGTTAGAGAGCAGTGTTCCACATGAGGATTCGGTGAACAAGGCCGCGAAAGCGGCGCGCGTCACACGAAGGCGTAGGCGTTGTTGATAAGGATGATCCGCAGGGCATAGACGGCGATGAGCGCCACCAGCGGCGCAAGGTCCAGCCCGCCCATGTTCGGCAGGAACCGCCGGATCGGTCCGTAGATCGGTTCCAGCAGCTTGTTCAGACCGTACCAGATCTGGGCGACGAACTGCTGGTGCAGGTTCAGCACCTGGAAGCTGATGAGCCAGCTCATGATGATATGGACGATCATGATGAACCAGACCACGTCGAGGATCAGAAGAAGGATCTGGATTATCGAGGTCATGGGTCCGCATCCGGCTGTGGTTGAATCAGGGCGAACACCTAAGCGCGCCATCACCGTCTGGCAAGCCAAAGGGACACAGGACAGTTGCATGTGCCCGCACATACCGCTTCTATCCGCGCAACCGCACCGGGGGCTGACCATGACCACCATTCCGCAGAAACGGCGCATCTGGGGCTGGATGATGTTCGACTGGGCCAGCCAGCCCTACAACACGCTGCTTCTCACCTTCATCTTCGGGCCGTTCTTCGCCGAGATGGTGTTCGACCGGCTGACCGCCGCCGGGATGGACGCTGCCGCAGCCCGGGCCGAGGCGCAGGCCTACTGGGGATACGGGTTGACGACGGCGGGGCTTCTGATCGCGGTGCTGGCGCCGATCCTGGGGTCCATCGCGGATTCCACAGGGCGGCGCATGCCGTGGATCCGGGTGTTCTCGGTCCTTTACGTCGTGGGCGCGGCGGGCCTGTGGCTGATGGCGCCGGGGAGTTTCAGCATTGCCGTCGTCCTGTTCTTCTTCGGCATCGGCCTGATCGGGATGGAGTTCGCGACGATCTTCACCAACGCGCTTCTGCCCTCGCTGGGCAACAAGGCAGAGATCGGCCGCATCTCTGGCTCCGGCTGGGCCTGGGGCTACCTGGGCGGGGTCATCGCGCTGGCCATCATGCTGCTGCTTTTCGCCGAGAACGACGCCGGCGTGACCTTCATCGGGATCGAACCCCTGTTCGGCCTCGATCCGGCCGCCCGGGAAGGCACCCGTTTTGTCGGGCCCTTCGTGGCGGCCTGGTTCGCGCTGTTCATGATCCCGTTCTTCCTTTGGGTGAAGGAAACCCCCGGCGCCACCGCCACCGGCGCAAGCATCGCGGCCGGGCTGTCCGACCTGTGGAAGACGATCCGCGGATTGCCGCGGCATGTCTCGCTGTCGGCCTACCTGGGCTCGTCCATGCTTTACCGTGACGCGCTGAACGGGATGTACACTTTCGGCGGCATCTACGCGCTTGGCGTGCTGGGGTGGAGCGTCGTGGACATCGGCATCTTCGGCATCATGGCCGCGATCACGGGCGCCATCTTTGCCTGGATCGGCGGGCGGGCCGACAGCGCCTTCGGCCCCAAGCCGGTGATCGTCGTGTCGATCCTCGTGCTGATCGGTGTGGCGATCACGATCGTGGCGATTTCCCGAGAGTCCGTCTTCGGGATCGCGCTGGCGCCGGGGTCGACCCTGCCGGATACGCTGTTCTACGTCTGCGGCGCACTGATCGGTGCCGCGGGGGGCGCGCTGCAATCGGCCAGCCGCACGATGATGGTGCGCCAGGCCGATCCCGACCGCATGACAGAGGCGTTCGGCCTCTACGCGCTGGCCGGCAAGGCCACGACCTTTCTCGCCCCCGCGCTGATCGCGATCACCACCGACCTGACCGGCAGCCAGCGGCTTGGCGTCACGCCGTTGATCGCCCTTTTTCTGGCCGGCCTGGTTCTGCTAGTGTGGGTCACACCTGACCGCGAGCATGAAGGAGCGTAGGATGCGCCGCATCGTCCCCACGGTCGCGCTGGCCGTCCTGCTTGCGGCCTGCGGCGGCAGCACAGACCGCGCGACGCCGCCGGAACCGGTGGCCGTCAGCGTCTCGACCGCCAATTTCGACATGACCGCCGTGGCCAAGACGGTCTTCGGCGCCGAGAAGACTGGCTACCAGGGCCCGTCCGAGGTGTTCGGAAGCTATGCCAAGGGCTGCTACGCCGGGGCGGAACAGCTTCCCGAAACCGGCCCGACCTGGCAGGCCATGCGCCTGTCGCGCAACCGCAACTGGGCCCATCCCGACGCGGTGGATTTCGTCAAGCGCCTGTCCCGCGAGGCGGCGAAGCAGCCCGGCTGGAACGGGCTTTACGTCGGGGACATGTCGCAGCCGCGCGGCGGCCCGATGCTGACCGGCCATGCCTCACACCAGTCCGGTCTCGACATCGACGTCTGGATGCGGCCCGCCGACCGCCTGAACCTGACCGTGGCCGAGCGTGAAAGCATAAGCTCCATTTCCATGCAGCGGACCGGCGGCGCCTATGTCAACGACAGCTGGACCCGCGCGCATCACGAGATCCTGAAGGCGGCCGCGTCCGATCCCGCCGTGGCGCGCATCTTCGTCTTCGCGGGCGCCAAGGTGCAGATGTGCAACGACGAGAAGGGCGACAGGTCCTGGCTGCGCAAGGTCCGGCCGTGGTGGGGGCATCACTATCACTTCCACGTCCGCCTGAACTGCCCGCGCGGCGACAGCGGATGCGTTCCCCAGGATCCGCCACCGCCGGGCGACGGCTGCGCCGATGCCGAGGAATGGGTGCGCAACATCCTGAACCCGCCGCCGCCCCCGCCGCGCGATCCCAACGCGCCACCGCCCCAGCCCCGTCGGGAACTGACGCTGGCAGACCTGCCCAGGCAATGCCTCGCGCTGCTCTCGCCGCGCTGATCGGCGCGGCGACGCTGTGGCTCGCCGCCACGGAACACGCGCGGGCGAACGGCGCCGGGCCCGAAGCCGAGTACCTGGGCAGCTACGGCTGGCGGGTCGATGCCCCCGGATTCGGGGGCTTCTCGGGGCTGGAACTGTCCGGGGACGGGCACAGCTTCATCGCCGTCACCGACAAGGGCTGGATCGCCGAGGGCTCCCTGTCGCGCGCGCCCTCCGGCGCGGTGTCGGGCGTCGCGCTTGGCCGGCTTGCGCGCCTGAAGGACACCGAGGGCGGTCCGGTCTCTCGCTACGACATCGACGCCGAGGGGCTTGCGCTGCGCGATGACGGGCGGCTCTTCGTCTCGTTCGAATCCGTCCACCGCGTCTGGACCTACCGCGATACCCGCACCGAGGCCGCGTGGCTGCCGCGCCACCCGGACTTCCGGGGCCTGCAGAACAACTCGTCGCTGGAAGCGCTGGCGATCGGCCCGGACGGCACGATCTACACGCTTCCCGAACGCTCTGGCGTCTTGACGCGCCCCTTTCCCGTCTATCGCTATCGCAACGGCGACTGGGACATACCCTTTTCGGTGCCCCGCTACGGCCCCTACCTTGTCGTCGGGGCGGATTTCGGGCCGGACGGCCGGTTTTACCTGCTGGAGCGTCACCTCAGCGGGATCTTCGGCTTCCAGACCCGCGTGCGCAGTTTTGGCATCACCGGCGACAGGCTGGAGGACGAGCGCGTCCTGCTTGAAACCGGTCCGGGACGGCATGACAACCTCGAAGGCATCGCCGTCTGGCGGGACGACGACGGAGCGATCCGGCTGACCATGCTGTCGGACGACAACCTCAACGGCTTCCAGCGCACCGAGTTCGTGGACTACCGGCTGTTGCCGTGACTTGAAATGTCCCCGGCGGGCCGCTAGGACGCGCCGTCCCCGATGGGGCCAAGTCTCCGCAACCTTGTCAAAACGGACCAGATCATGACCCGTCTAATGCCCGGCATCCTTGCCATGGCCGCCATCGTGGTGGCCTCGAACATCCTCGTGCAGTTCCTGTTCGGCCAATGGCTGACATGGGGCGCCTTCACCTATCCCTTCGCCTTCCTCGTCACCGACGTGATGAACCGAGTCTACGGCCCGTCCACCGCGCGCAAGGTGGTCTTCGCGGGCTTCGTCACCGGGGTCGTCTGTTCGGTCATCGGCACCCAGATCCACGGAGAGTTCGGCCCACTGGTCACGCTCCGCATCGCGATCGGGTCCGGAATTGCCTTTCTTTCCGCGCAGTTGCTGGACGTCGCCATCTTCGACCGCCTGCGCCACGGCAGCTGGTGGCGCGCGCCGGTGGTGTCGACGATCGTGGGGTCTTCGGTGGATACGGTTTTGTTTTTTTCGATCGCGTTTTCGGGGGGGCTGGCGTGGATCGAGCCGGGGAACGACGTGTCCTGGGCCAATATTTCCCTGCCTTTTCTGGGGTTTGGCCCTGAATCTCCGCTCTGGGTGTCGCTGGCGGCGGCGGATTGGGGTGTCAAACTTGCCCTTGCCTTGATCGCCTTGGTGCCGTTTCGCCTGATTGTGCGGCGTTTGACGGCACCTATTGCGTAAAAGGTTTTGACAAACACAAAATCTGTGCCAACCTCGGGTTAACAGCAACTTATTGAAAGGAGGTGGTCCAGTGTCGAGAGGGATATTGGAGAGGGGTGCCGGGACAGTCAGGGGAGGCATCGCCTAGGGGCAGCCCCCAAGGCATAACCCACTGATTGGTCGCAGGTTTTCCTAACCGGGCCATCTCCATGGAACTCGGAAGGGCCGCCCTCGGGCGGCCCTTTTCGTGTCCGGCAGACCCCCATGTCGGCATCACGTCGGCAAAACGTCGGCATCACGTCGGCGCCGGGTTTGCATCCGGACCGGATCGGGGCCAGTTTCGCGCCATGCTGCATGTCACCGACACCATCTCCATCGCCGACTGGGAACTGACCGAACAGTTCATCCGCGCCTCCGGCCCGGGCGGGCAGAACGTGAACAAGGTCTCGACGGCGGTGGAACTGCGGTTCGAGGCCGCGCGCTCGCCCAACCTGCCAGAGCCGGTCAAGCGGCGGCTGCAACGGCTGGCGGGGCGGCGCTGGACCAAGGAGGGCGCGGTGGTGATCCAGGTGGACGACACCCGCAGCCAGGCCCGCGACCGCGAGATCGCCCGCGACCGTCTGGCAGAGCTGATCCGCCAGGCCACGGTGACCCCGAAACGCCGGGTGCCGACCAAGCCCACCAAGGGATCGGTGCGGCGACGGCTGGCCGCGAAGAAGGCGCGCGGAGAGGTGAAGGGGTTGCGGGGGAAGGTGGAGGGGGAGGAGTAGGGTTTTCCTCTTTACCAAATATTGGTACTTTTCGGGGAAAGGAGAGTCATGATGCCCCGAAACACCTCTGTCTCGCTTGGCGATCATTTCGCCAACTTCATCGACGAACAGGTCGGATCGGGCCGCTATGGATCGGCCAGCGACGTGATCCGCGCCGGTCTGCGCCTTCTGGAAGAGGAAGAGGCAAAGCTGGAGCACCTTCGCGCCGAAATCGCCAAGGGCGAGGCTAGCGGGCCAGGACGCCCCTGGAATTACGATGCGTGGCTTGCCAAACAGCACGACGCGTATCGGGCGCGCCACGGCCAGTGAAGGAATTGATCCTTCTTCCTGCTGCCGATGCCGACCTGATCGAGATCTATGACTACACGGCGGACACCTGGGGGATGGCGCAGGCGGACCAGTATCTCGGGATGCTGCATGACAGGATCAGTGGAGTGCTGACGGGGGCGACCCCTTCACGCCCGGCGGACGAAGTGCGGCCTGGTCTGCGGCGATCGCTGGCGGGGCGTCATGTGGTGTTCTGGCGCGAGGATGCTGCTGCGGTGACGGTCGTGCGGGTGCTGCATCAGCGGATGGATGCGGGGCGGCGAGTTGGGTAAAATCTACAATAAAAGAAACAATATTCCAATATCAACATCAAGAACAAGAACAAGAACAAGAACAAGAACAAGAACAAGAACAAGAACAAGGCATCACAAGAAATACTCCCAGGCCATCATTAAACACTGATCCCAATTATCTACATTAAGATTTTCGCATTTCCCCTCAT
>JAUIIC010000127.1 GCA_030431935.1 Alphaproteobacteria bacterium
GGATGGCCGAGAGGCCGGTTCCGCACCAGTGGATGGTCATGGACTGTTCCTTTCGCGTTGGGCCGTGAACGCGCCTGCGGCGCGTGCCTCCGGCGGGAGTATTTTCAAACAGAAGAAGCGGCGGCGTTGGCCCTGTCGAAAGCGGCGGCGGCACGGCCCCAGACGCCCGCGTCCAGCCGGTCGAGCGCGTGCAGGTGAGGCAGAAGCTGGGCCGCGAAATCCTGCGAGGATTCCACCGGCAAGAGCGAGGGCAGGTTGTCGATGGCGGTGACGTCGAGCACCGGGTTTGCGTGGACGCGCAAGGCGGGCGCTTCCCAGGTGGTGGTGCGGTCGTAGACGCGGACCGGGTTGAAATCGCTGTCGGGGTCGCAGGCGATGTCGCCGATCACCCGCAGGCGGCGCGGCGCGGTCGGCGCGTCGGGGGCGACGAAGACCGGACAGCCGGGCATCGCGAGGATGCAGTTGAGAAAGATGTCGTGGTCGAGGATTTCCGGGAAGGGGCCGCCATGGGCGGTCTCGGCGATGTCCCATCGGGTGGTGGCGATGCCCACGGCGCGGCAGAAATCGGAAGCCCCGGTGCCGACGCGGCCGAGCGCGCCGACGATCAGCGCGGTGGGGCGGGCCCGGTCCTTGGGGTCCGGCGTCAGCGCGTCGAGGGCGCGGTCGATCAGGTCGGTCATGGCGCGCGCCTCGGCAAAGGTGCCGACCGGCCCGGCGATGCCGCCCTTCGCCTGCGCGATGAAGGCGAGCGTGGCGACGGCGGCCCCGGCGAACCCGGCCCAGTAGCCGAAGGCCGCGACGCGGCGGCCGGTCTCGTCGGTCAGGTATTCGAGGTCGTAGAGCCGCCCGCCCCCGGCACGAAACCGCGCCAACAGGCGCTGGCCGGCGGGCTGACCCTTGAAGGCGTGGCCGAACATGATGTGGCGGTGCGGCAGGGGCGTGCCGTCGTCGGGCAGTTCCTTGAGCCCGAAGATCAGCGCGTCGGCGGGCGCGTCGGGCCAACTGCCCTCTGCCGCGATGGTGCAGCCTGCGTCGCGGTAGCCCGCGATGGGAATCGCGCGGGTGCGGCTGTCCTCGACCGTGACGGAGATGCCAGCGGCGATGAGCGCGGCGGCGCCCTCGGGCGTGAGGCCCACCCGTTCCTCGTGCGGGCGCTGCTCGGCGCGGACCCAGAGATGCGTCATGTGCGTGGCCTTTTAGTAGACGGTGCGGGCATGCGCCCGGTCGGGCGCGTCGAGGTGCGGGGTGGCGTTGTAGCCCGACAGGACCGTGCCGTGCGGCATCACCTGCACCCGGTGGATCGAGCTGTTGCGGATGGGCAGGAGGACATGCGCCATGCGGCGCGGATCAAGGCCCAGCAGGCTGCGCGCGATCATGCCGATCACGCCCGCCGAGGTGACGCAGAGCACGCGGCGCCCGGGCGCGGCGGCGGCCTGCAGGACAGAGGTCACGCGCGTCTCGAACTCGGCGAAACTTTCGTGGCTGGCGATCTCGGCGCGGTGCCAGGCCTCCATCACCCTGGGGGCGTGGACGGCGAAGTCGTCGGCGTCGGGCATCGGCACGCCATGGCGGTCGCGCAGCGCCTGGCCGAGGGCGAAATAGTCGAGCTCGTTCAGGCGCGGGTCGGGCTCGGGCGCGGCACCCATGTCGCCCAGTTCGGCGGCGGTGTCGCGCTGGCGGCGCAGGGTGCCGGTGATGACGCGGTCGAAGCCCGGTTCATGCGCGCGCAGCCAGTCGCCCAGCCAGGCCGCCTGCTGGCGGCCGAGGTCGGACAGCCGGTCATAGCTTTCGGCGTCGTTCGCCGCGGAGTTTGCCTGCCCGTGGCGGACAAGGATGATTTCGCCCATTTGCGTTCCCCTTTGCCCGGGGCATAGCGCGATGCGCGGGCGGCGTCACGCCCCCCGGTGGGGGCTGTTGCGGAGGCGGCGGGGCTGATAGCCCTTGAGCGACCTGCAAGAGGAGCCCGCCCATGCTGCCCGTCGACGCCGACCGATTCCTGTCCGACCTGGAAACCCTGCGCGGCTTCGGGGCCGCGGGCGTAGGCAAGGGCGTGCAGCGCCCGGCCTATTCCGAGGCCGACCTTGCCGCGCGCGACTGGCTGGCGGGGCGAATGGCCGAGGCCGGGCTGACGCCGGCCTTCGACGCGGTGGGCAACCTGTTCGGCCTGGCCGAGGGGCCGTCGATCCTTGTGGGGTCGCATTCCGACAGCCAGCCCGAGGGCGGCTGGCTGGACGGCGCGCTGGGCGTGATCGCGGGGCTGGAGGTGGCGCGCGCGGCGCAGCAGGCGGGCGGGCCGGCGGTGTCTGTGGTCAGCTTCGAGGATGAAGAGGGGCGGTTCGGGGTCACGACGGGCAGCGCGGTCTGGTCCGGCGCCTTGCCGCTGGCCGAGGCCGACGGGCTGACCGATGCGGGCGGCATGACGTTCGGCGCGGCGCGCGCGGCGCTGGGCGGCCGGGCGGGGCCGGAGGTGGACCCGGCGCGCTTCACCGGGTTCCTAGAGATGCACATCGAGCAGGGCCCCTGGCTGGAAGCGGCGGGCGAGCAGGTGGGCGTGGTCAGCGGCATCGTCGGCATCCGCGACCTGCGCATCACGCTGGAGGGCCAGCAGAACCACGCGGGCACCACGCCGATGCACCTGCGGCGCGACGCGGTGCAGGGGATGGTGGCCTTTGCCTCGGCCGTGAACGACCGCTTCGCGGGGCTGGCGACAGAGGCGACGGTCTGGACGATCGGGCATGTCGCCGTGCATCCCAATGCCTCGTCCATCGTGCCGGGGCGGGTGACTTTTTCCATGCAGTGGCGCGACGGAGAGGTGGCGCGGCTGGAGGCGATGGAGAAGGTGGTGCGCGACACCGCCGCCGAGGTCGCCGCGGCGCGCGGGCTTGGCCTGCGCTTCGGCGAGATGCGGGGGATCGACCCGGTGGCGATGGATGCAAGGCTGCGCGACGCGCTGGCCGGTGCGGCCGACGACATCGCGCCGGGACGCTGGCGGCACATGCCCTCGGGCGCGCTGCACGACGCCAGCAACGTGGCGCGGCACATGCCGGTGGCGATGCTCTTCGTGCCGTCGATCGGCGGGATCAGCCATGACTTCGCCGAGGATACCGCCGAGGCGGATCTCGTGGCGGGGCTGCGGGTGCTGGCGGGCGCGGTGGGGCGGCTGGGTCAGTAGGGTCCGCCCATCATCCCCTTGATCCACGGCAGCACCGAGGCGGCGGTGACACCGACCAGGGCGCCGATGCCAAGCCGCACTGGCAGGCGGGGAAAGTTCGGCGCGACCGCGCCGAGCAGGCCGCAAACGATGGCATAGAAGCCGAGTGACACAGGATCCATGCTGTCAGCATAGCACGGCAAAGCGTCGCGCAACATCCGGGAATATCGGGCTTGACCTTGTGTAACAATTGGCAAGGATGATGACTGTTCGGCGGGCGTGGCGCGGTGGAGGATGCGACGGGCCCGGCGTGGGAGATGCCGCAGGAAATGCGGACGCCGCGACGCCGACATCGGGAGGACGGATCTTGGCTAGCACGACTCGGGCGGACGACGGCCTGACATCGATTCCGGCGCTTCTGGCGCGAAATGCCCGCGTCTGGGGCGCCAGTCCCGCATATCGCGAAAAGGAATTCGGGATCTGGCAAAGCTGGACCTGGATCGAGGCGGCGGAAGAGATTCGCGCGCTGGCGCTGGGCTTCCTGGCGCTGGGCGTCGCGAAGGGCGACTATGTCGCGATCATCGGGCGCAACCGCCCGGCGCTCTACTGGTCGATGGTGGCCGCGCAGAAGGTCGGCGCGATCCCCGTGCCGCTTTACCAGGACGCGGTGGCCGAGGAGATGGCCTATGTGCTGGACCACTGCGGCGCGCGCTTCGTCGTGGCCGGCGACCAGGAGCAGGTGGACAAGGTCATCGAGGTGCAGGACCGCGTCCATTGCGTGGAGCACATCATATACCTGGACCCGCGGGGCCTTCGGAAATACGACCACACCCGCCTGCACGCGCTGAAGGACATCGAGGCCGAGGGCCGCGCCGCGCATGAGCGTTACGAGGCCGAACTGGCCGCGCGCGAGGCGGCGATCGGTTATGACGACACCTGCGTGATGCTCTACACGTCGGGCACCACCGGCCGGCCCAAGGGCGTGGTGCTGTCCAACCGCAACATCATCGAGACCTCGCGCGCCTCTTGCGAGTTCGACCACCTGTCCCACGACGACGAGGTGCTGGCCTACCTGCCGATGGCCTGGGTGGGGGATTTCATCTTTTCCATCGGGCAGGCGTACTGGTCTGGGTTCTGCGTGAACTGTCCCGAAAGCCCCGACACGATGCTGACCGACCTGCGCGAGATCGGGCCGAGCTATTTCTTCGCCCCGCCGCGGGTGTTCGAGACCCAACTGACCAACGTGATGATCCGGATGGAAGATGCCGGGCGGCTGAAGAAGCGGCTTTTCGACGTCTTCATGGCGCATGCGCGCAAGGTCGGGCCACAGTTGCTGGACGGCAAGAGCGTGGGTGCCTGGGACAAGCTGAAATACCGGCTGGGCGAAATCCTGGTCTTCGGCCCGCTGAAGAACACCATGGGCCTGAGCCGGGTGCGCGTGGGCTACACCGCCGGAGAGGCGATCGGGCCCGAGATCTTCGATTTCTACCGGGGTCTGGGGATCAACCTGAAGCAGCTTTACGGACAGACAGAGGCGTCGGTGTTCATCACCCAGCAGCCCGATCACGAGGTGCGGTCCGACACGGTGGGCGTGCCCTCGCCGGGGGTGGAGCTGCGCATCGCCGAGAACGGCGAGGTCTACTACCGGTCGCCGGGCGTGTTCGTGGAATACTACAAGAACCCGGATTCGACGGCGTCGACCAAGGACGCCGAGGGCTGGGTGGCCACCGGCGACGCGGGCTTCATCGAACCCGACACCGGGCATCTGCGGATCATCGACCGCGCCAAGGACGTGGGCAAGATGGCCGACGGCAGCCTGTTCGCGCCGAAATACGTTGAAAACAAGCTGAAATTCTATCCCAACATCCTGGAGGCCGTGGTCTTCGGCGCCGGGCGCGAGATGTGTACGGCCTTCATCAACATCGACCTGACGGCGGTGGGCAACTGGGCCGAGCGCAACAACATCGCCTATTCCAGCTACCAGGAACTGGCCCAGCACCCGCGCGTCTACGAGATGATCCAGGGCCATATCGAGGAGGTGAACCGCAGCGTCGCCGCAGACGAGATGCTGTCGGGCTGCCAGGTGCACCGCTTCCTGATCCTGCACAAGGAACTGGACGCCGACGACGGCGAGCTGACGCGCACCCGCAAGGTGCGGCGCGGCGTGATCGGCGAGAAGTTCCAGGACCTGGTCGACGCGCTTTATGACGGGTCGTCCGAGATCTTCACCGAGACGGAAGTCACCTACGAGGACGGGCGCAAGGGCAAGATCCGCGCCACGCTGCAGATCCAGGATGCGGCGGTGGCGGGTGCGGACACCGGACGGATGGCCGCGGAATGAGCGGCGCGGCGGCCCCCGGTTTCGCCGCCTTCGGCGGCGACCCATGCGAGGGGGCCAGCCCCCTCGCGCTCCCCCGGAGTATTTTTGAACAGAAGAACAAGGGGTTGCGGGATGCTTGACGCGGCCGAGGGCTATACCACCGCGGACGGGCGCAAGATCGGCGGGGTGTTGATGGAGATGAAGAACATCACGCTGCGCTTTGGCGGCGTGGTTGCGATCAAGGACATCTCCTTCGACATCCGCGAGGGCGAGATCCGGGCGATCATCGGGCCGAACGGCGCGGGCAAGTCCAGCATGCTGAACGTGATCTCGGGGTTCTACAATCCGCAGGAGGGCGAGGTCTGGTTCCGCGGCGAGCGGCGGCCGCCGATGAAGCCCTACCAGGTGGCGCAGCTGGGGATCGCGCGGACGTTCCAGAACATCGCGCTTTTCGAGGGGATGACGGTTCTGGACAACGTCATGACCGGGCGGCTGACGCAGATGAAGACGACGCTTCTGGACCAGGCGATCTGGTGGGGGAAGGCCGAGCGGGAAGAGACGGAAAACCGGGAAAAAGTGGAGAAAATCATCGACTTCCTGGAGATCCAGTCGATCCGCAAGACGCCGGTGGGGCGGCTGCCCTATGGCCTGAAGAAGCGGGTGGAGCTGGCGCGGGCCCTGGCGGCGGAACCAAGGCTTCTGCTGCTGGACGAGCCGATGGCGGGGATGAACGTCGAGGAGAAGGAGGACATGAGCCGCTTCATCCTTGATGTGAATGACGAATTCGGGACGACCATCGCGCTGATCGAGCATGACATGGGCGTGGTCATGGACCTGTCGGACCGGGTGGTGGTGATGGATTACGGCAAGAAGATTGGCGACGGGACGCCCGACGAGGTGCGGTCGAACCAGGACGTGATCGACGCCTACCTGGGGGTGGCGCATGACTGACAGGGCCCGCAATCGCCACGTCGGCACAACGTCGGCACAACGTCGGCATAACGTCGGCGCGGGACGCGCCGCGACACGGGGGGCGCGCTGATGTCCGATACGCTGATCTTCGCGATGGAGGTGACGCTGAACGGCCTGATGGCCGGCGTCCTCTACGCGCTGGTGGCCCTTGGCTTCGTGCTGATCTTCAAGGCCTCGGGCATCTTCAACTATGCCCAGGGGGTCATGGCGCTGTTCGCCGCGATGACGCTGGTGGGGATCATGGACGGGCAGGTGCCGTTCGCGCATCTCATCAACGCGATCTTCGGCACCAAGGTGCATCACTTCGGCTGGCACGTGCCGGCGCTGGCGGCCATCGCGCTGACCATGCTGGTGATGATCGCGCTGGCCTGGGCGGTGAACCGGTTCGTCATGCGCTTCCTGGTGAACACCGAGCCGATCATCCTGTTCATGGCCACCATCGGGCTTGCCTATTTCCTGGAAGGGTTCGGCGACCTGATGTGGGGCGCGGACATCAAGAAGCTGGACGTGGGCCTGCCGCAGGGCATCAACGAGACCATCGACGAGGTCACGTTCGGGATGTTCGGATACGGCTTCTTCATCGACAACCTCGACATCGTGGCGTCGATCATCGCGGCGCTGCTGGTGGCGGCGCTGGTGGCCTTCAGCCAGTACACCAAGCAGGGCCGGGCGCTGCGGGCGGTGGCCGACGACCACCAGGCGGCGCTGTCGGTGGGCATCTCGCTCAACTTCATCTGGGTGCTGGTCTGGTCCATCGCGGGCTTCGTCGCGCTGGTCGCGGGGATCATGTGGGGCGCAAAGTCGGGCGTGCAGTTCAGCCTGTCGCTGATCGCGCTGAAGGCGCTGCCGGTGCTGATGCTGGGCGGCTTCACCTCGATCCCCGGGGCGATCGTCGGGGGGCTCATCATCGGGGTGGGCGAGCAGCTGTTCGAGTTCCTGCTGGGCCCGGCGCTGGGCGGCGCGACCGAGAACTGGTTCGCCTACGTGCTGGCGCTGGTGTTCCTGGTGTTCCGGCCGCAGGGCCTTTTCGGCGAAAAGATCATCGAGAGGGTGTGACGCCATGAGTTCGAGAAAACTGATCGCGAACGGCTGTGTCCTCGGGTGGTCGGCCTTCTGGGTGTTCGGGTTCCTGGGCCTGTCGGCCCCGGCCGAGGCGACAGGGCAGATCATCGCCGCCGCCGTCATCGCCTTCCTGGGGCTGGTGCTGGGCGTCTGGTGCTATCTGCAGCTGATGAGGGGAACCGCCTGATGCTCTATCGCGAGGCCGGCGACTTCAAGACGTCCTACGTGGACGACAGCCAGACCTTTCCGATCAAGTTCGACCGCTGGCGCTATTACGCGGTGCTGGCGGTGGCCTTCCTGGTCGTGCCCTTCGTCATCAACGACTACTGGGCGAACGCGGTGCTGCTGCCGTTCCTGATCTATGCCATCGCGGCGATCGGGCTGAACATCCTGACGGGATACTGCGGGCAGGTCAGCCTTGGCACCGGCGGCTTCATGGCGGTGGGGGCCTATGCCTGCTACAAGCTGATGACGGCCTTTCCGGACGTGAACATCACCTTCCACATCATCGCGGCGGGGTTCATCACGGCCGCGGTGGGCGTGGTCTTCGGCCTGCCGTCGCTGCGGATCAAGGGGTTCTACCTGGCGGTGGCGACGCTGGCGGCGCAGTTCTTCCTGGTGTGGCTCTTCAACCGGGTGTCGTGGTTCTACAACTACTCGGCGTCCGGCCAGATCAACGCGCCCGAGCGGCAGCTGTTCGGGGTGAACATCACCGGGCCGAACACCGAGGCATGGGCGACGTATCTCTTCTGCCTCGTTTTCGTGGTGGCGAGCGCGTGGATCGCGCGGAACCTGACGCGGGGCGCGCTGGGGCGGCGGTGGATGGCCATTCGCGACATGGACATCGCGGCCGAGATCATCGGGGTGAACCCGCTGTCGGCCAAGCTGACGGCCTTTGCGGTGTCGTCCTTCTTCGTCGGCATCTCGGGGGCGCTGTTCTTCGCCGTCTACCTGGGCGCGGTCGAGGTGGGCGAGGCGTTCGGCATCCAGAAGTCGTTCCTGGTGCTCTTCATGATCATCATCGGCGGGCTGGGGTCGATCTTTGGCAGCTTCGCGGGCGCGGCCTTCATGGTGCTGCTGCCGGTGCTGCTGAAGAACACGCTGGTGGGCGGGCTGGGATGGCCCACCGACCTGGCGGCGCATATCGAGTTCATGATCGTCGGTATCCTGATCATGACGTTCCTGATCGCCGAGCCGCACGGGCTGGCACAGCTGTGGCGGCTGGCGAAGGAGAAACTGAGGCTTTGGCCGTTCCCGTACTAGGCGCTAGTCTGGGCGGCACGATGCCGGGGCGCCGACGCGCGCGTCCGGTTCAAAAGGGAGGAAGAACCGAATGAAGCTGAAACTTGCGACACTGGCGCTGGGGGCCGTGATGGCCGCGGCGCCCGCGATGGCGGAGCTTGTGTTCCCGTCGCTGAGCTACCGGACCGGGCCCTATGCCGCCAACGGCATCCCGTTCGCCGACGGCTACCAGGACTATTTCACGCTGGTCAACGAGCGTGACGGGGGCATCGGCGGCGTCATGGCCAAGGTCATCGAGTGCGAGACCGGCTATAACACCGAGAAGGGGGTCGAGTGCTACGAGGCCACCAAGGGCGAAGGCAGCCTGATCTACCAGCCGCTGTCGACGGGCATCACCTATCAGCTGATCCCCCGCGCCTCGGCTGACGGCATCCCGGTGCATTCGATGGGCTATGGCCGGACCTCTGCCAAGAACGGCAAGGTCTTCGAGTGGATCTTCAACTATCCGGCCAACTACTGGGACGGCGCGTCGATCGCGGTGAACCACCTTCTGGACCTGAACGGCGGCGACCTGTCGGGCAAGACCATCGCGCTGGTCTACCACAACTCGGCCTATGGCAAGGAGCCGATCCGCACGCTGGAAGAGCTGTCGAAGAAGCACGGCTATGACCTGAGCCTGTTGCCGGTGGATCACCCGGGCCAGGAGCAGACCAGCCAGTGGCTGCAGATCCGGCGCGAGCGTCCGGACTACGTGCTGATGTGGGGCTGGGGCGTCATGAACCAGGTCGCCATCCAGGAAGCCGCCAACATCCGCTTCCCGATGGAGAACTTCATCGGCATCTGGTGGTCGGGCTCGGAAAACGACGTGCTGCCCGTGGGTGACGGTGCGAACGGCTACAAGGCGCTGAACATGCACCTGCCGGGGTCGGACCTGCCGATCTACGAGGACCTGAAGACCTATGTCTATGACAAGGGTCTTGCGGCGGGCGCCGGCGACCAGGCGGGCTCGGTGCTGTATAACCGGGGTCTTTACGCCGCGATGCTGGCCGTCGAGGCCGCCAAGAAGGCGCAGGAGATCCACGGCACCGGACAGATCACGCCGGCGATGATGCGTGACGGGATGGAAGCGCTGGAGATCACCGGCGCGCTGATGGAAGAACTGGGCCTGCCGAACTTCGGCCCCGAGTTCGCGGTCAGCTGTGACAACCACGGCGGTTCGGGCCTGGGCATCGTGCAGCAGTGGGATGCCGCCGCGGGCACCTGGAACCAGATCACCGATTACATCGCCCCGGATGCCGAGGTGCTGAACGCGCTGATCGTCGAGGACTCGATGGCCTACGCCGCCGAGAACAACATCGCGGAACGCTGCAACTGATGTAGCCCCGTCCCGGCCGCCGCACCCGTGGCGGCCGGGGATTCGAGTATTTTTCCAGAGAAGAAGCCAGGACGCGCAGAGATGCTGGACACCGGACGGACCGAAGAGACGCTTCTCGAGGTCAACAACATCGAGGTGATCTACAACCACGTGATCCTGGTGCTGAAGGGCGTCAGCCTGACCGTGCCCAAGGGCGGGATCACCGCGCTTCTGGGCGGTAACGGCGCGGGCAAGACCACGACGCTGAAAGCGATTTCCAACCTGCTGAAATCGGAACGCGGCGAGGTCACCAAGGGCAGCATCCTGTATCGGGGGTCGCGGGTGCAGGACCTGACGCCATCGGACATGGTGGAGCGCGGCGTGATCCAGGTGATGGAAGGCCGCCACTGTTTCGAGCACCTGACCGTCGAGGAAAACCTGATGACCGGCGCCTATACCCGGAAGGACGGGCGCGGCGCGGTCGAGGCGGACCTGGAACTGGTCTATACCTATTTCCCGCGGCTCAAGGAGCGGCGGAAGAGCCAGGCGGGCTATACCTCTGGTGGCGAGCAGCAGATGACGGCCATCGGCCGCGCGCTGATGAGCCGGCCCGAGACGATCCTTCTGGACGAGCCGTCGATGGGGCTGGCGCCGCAGCTGGTCGAAGAGATCTTCGGCATCGTGAAAAGCCTGAACGAGAACGAGGGCGTGTCCTTCCTGCTGGCCGAGCAGAACACCAACGTCGCGCTGCGGTTCGCGCACCAGGGTTATATCCTGGAAAGCGGGCGGGTGGTGATGGAAGGCCCGGCGGCGGAATTGCGCGAGAACCCCGACGTCAAGGAGTTCTACCTGGGCATGTCGGACGAGGGGCGCAAATCCTTCCGCGACGTGCGCAGCTATCGCCGGCGCAAGCGCTGGCTGGCCTGATCCCCGACGAAGGGCGCATCTACGAGCCGCTCGCCTATGGCGGGCGGCCGTTGCGTGATGCCTTCTGGCCCGGAACGCTGGAGGCGCCCGCGCCGGTCTATCCCGCGCTGGCGGGCGAGGTGCGGTGCGATTTCGCCGTGGTGGGCGGCGGCTATACCGGGCTGTCGGCGGCGCTGGTGCTGGCGGGGGCGGGGGCCGACGTGGTGCTGGTGGACGCGAACCGCCCGGGATGGGGCGCGTCGGGGCGCAATGGTGGGCTGGTGTCGGCGGGGTCGTCGAAGCTGGACGACGCCACGATCCGGGCGCGGCATGGCGAGACGCAGGCGCGCGCTTTCTTCGACGCGGAACGGGCGGCGGTGGACCATGTGGCCGACCTGCTGGAGACGCACGGGATAGAGGCGGACCGGCAGTCCGACGGCTATACCTTTGCCGCGCACAGCCCGCGCGCGATGGCGGGCGTGCTGGCCTATGGCGAGAGCTACCGCGCGCGCTACGGGCTGGAGGCGCGGGTGCTGGACCGCGACGGCATGGCCGCGGCGG
>JAUIIC010000128.1 GCA_030431935.1 Alphaproteobacteria bacterium
GATGCTCTGCCCAACGCGGGCACCGTCTGGGTCACGACAGGCGGCGCGGTCGCCGTCCCGGAAATCGACGGCAACGCCCTTGCCAAGGCGCTTTTCGTCCTGCTGGCCTTCGGCCTCTGGCTGAAGTCGCGCCGCCGGAACGCCATCGCCTAGACCGGGGTCCCGTTTCGGACAGGACGGACGCCCCGGCACGGGGACGTCCACTCAGGCAAAAGGTCTCAGACCGCCGCACCCACCATGATAAGCGGCGCCCCCCCGGACGAGATGCGCACCGCGTCCGCCGCCACCTCCTGAAAGCCGGGATCGGCCAGCGCCTGTTCCAGCGCCTCGGCGGACGGGAACGGCATTGCGAACATCTGGTAGAACGGCGCCGGCCCCTCGGGCCCCGGCGCGAACTTCGTCACCGTGTAGGGCGCGGCCTCGACCGGGATGCCGGTCTTTTCATGGAACAGGGCGATATGCGCCTGGTAGTCGGCCTCGAACCGGGCGGCATCGGTGGGCTGGGGGTAAAGCGCGTAAAGCACGGGTCCGGACATGGTCGTCTCCTCTGGTGTCTGGGATTGGGCGCGCAGCAGCGTTCCGGGCAGGGCCAGCCCCACGGCAAGGCCCCCCAGCACGGTGCGGCGGTTGGTTCGGAACGGATGGGTCATCGCGGTCTCCTGGCAGGCCGACGCGGCAGCGTCGCCAATGCCAGCAGTCTGCGCGCCGGACCATGCGCGCGGAATGACCGGACCGGTCAGCCCCGGGGGGCCGTTTCGGTCAGCGCAGGGGAAAGGTGCCGGTCAGCCCCAGCTGTAGTTGAAGCTGACAGAGATGCGCTCGTCCTCGGCCATGTTCATCGGCACCTCGTGCCGCAGCCAGCTTTCCCACAGCAACACGTCGCCCACCTGCGGCACTACATAGACGAAGGTCTTCAACTCTTCGCGCGCGTCCTTGCGGCGCGGCGGGGCGGCCATCATCCGCGAGGACCGGGGGTCCTCCAGCTTCAGCGCCGAGGCGCCGTCGGGCATCGCCACGTATGTCGTGCCGGAAATCACCGAATGCGGGTGGATGTGCGAGGCATGCGTGCCGCCCTCGGGCAGGATGTTGATCCAGATGTCCTCCAGCTTCAGCGCCCGGCCCTCCAGGTCGAACTCCAGGTCCTCGGCAAAGGCCGCCACATGCAGGTCCAGCGCCGCCACGAGGTCCTTGAAGATCGGAAACCGCCAGGGCAGGTCGGTCAGCGAGGCATAGCTGGTATAGCCCGGATAGCCGTTCGCCTCGGACCAGTCCTGCCCCGCCTCGTCATCCTCGGCGATGACGATGCAGGACTGCGCCAGCTCGCCGGCATCCACCGGCGCCCCCAGCTCGGCCAGTTGCGCGCGGTAAAGACGGGTCACGAAAAGGGATGTGATCTGTGCCATGCCGCCGTGATACTCCGCTCGCCATGCCGGCGCGAGGGGGAATCTGCTCGCGGCTTTCGTGCTGCCCGTGGCTGGCCCCTTCCGGAGCCGGCGACAAAACCCCTTGCAATCCCGGCACCCCGCGCGTATTGCGGCGCTTCATCCACGATCTCCACCGGAATCAGGGTGACTTGACGTGCCATGACGCGCGCAGGCCCTCCGGTGATTGTTGAAGGAAGACCGACATGGCACTCGATGCCAAGGAACTGCGTGACAAGACCCCGGACCAGCTGCGCGATCAGCTGGTGCAGCTGAAGAAAGAGGCGTTCAACCTCCGCTTCCAGGCTGCGACCAACCAGATGGAAAACACCGCCCGCATGCGCGCCGTGCGCCGCGACGTCGCCCGGGTCAAGACGATCCTGAACGAAAAGGCCGCGAACGCGGCAGCGGAGGCCTGAGAGACATGCCCAAGCGTATCCTTCAAGGCACCGTGACCAGCGACAAGAACGACCAGACCATCACCGTGCTGGTCGAGCGTCGCTTCAAGCACCCCGTTCTTCAGAAGACCATCCGCAAGTCCAAGAAGTACCGGGCGCATGACCCGCAGAACGCTTTCAAGACCGGCGACACCGTCCGCATCCAGGAATGTGCGCCGATCTCGAAGACGAAACGCTGGGAGGTGGTAAGCCAAGGCTGACCACATCCCGGTTTGAACGAAACCCTGGGATCCACGACCCGAAAACGGGCGGTCCCATAGGTCGGGAGAAACCACATGATCCAGATGCAGACCAATCTGGATGTCGCTGACAACTCCGGTGCGCGCCGGGTTCAGTGCATCAAGGTCCTCGGCGGATCCAAGCGCAAGTACGCCAGCGTCGGCGACATCATCGTGGTGTCGGTGAAAGAGGCGATCCCGCGCGGCCGCGTGAAGAAGGGCGATGTCCGCAAGGCTGTCGTCGTGCGCACCGCCAAGGAAGTGCGCCGCGAGGATGGCACCGCCATCCGCTTCGACCGCAACGCCGCGGTGATCCTCAACAACAACAACGAGCCCGTCGGAACCCGTATCTTCGGGCCCGTCGTCCGCGAGCTGCGCGCGAAGAACTTCATGAAGATCATCTCGCTCGCCCCGGAGGTGCTGTAATGGCTGCCAAACTCAAGAAAGGCGACAAGGTCGTCATCCTTGCCGGCAAGGACAAGGGCAAGACCGGCGAAATCCTCAGCGTTGACCCCAAGGCCGGCAAGGCCGTGGTGGACGGGCTGAACATCGCCATCCGCCACCAGCGCCAGAGCCAGACCACCCAGGGCGGCCGCACGCCCAAGGCGATGCCGATCGACCTGTCGAACCTGGCGTTCGTCGACAAGAACGGCAAGGCCACCCGCGTCGGCTTCCGAATGGAAGAGGGCAAGAAGGTCCGCTTCGCCAAGACCACGGGGGACGTGATCGATGCTTGATGCCGCAACCTACACCCCGCGCCTGAAGACCCACTTCCGCGAGACGATCCGTCCCGCGATGAAAGAGGAATTCGGCTACAAGAACGACATGCAGATCCCGCGGCTCGAAAAGATCGTGCTGAACATCGGGGCCGGTGCCGAAGCCGTGCGCGACAGCAAGAAGGCCAAGACCGCGGCCGACGACCTGACCACGATCGCGGGCCAGAAGGCCGTCATCACCAAGGCGAAGAAGTCGATCGCCGGCTTCCGCGTCCGTGAAGGCATGCCGCTCGGCGCCAAGGTCACCCTGCGCGGCGACCGCATGTACGAATTCTTCGACCGCCTCGTCACCGTAGCGCTGCCCCGGGTCCGCGACTTCCGCGGCGTTTCGGGCAAGTCCTTCGACGGCCGTGGCAACTACGCCATGGGCATCAAGGAACACATCGTCTTCCCCGAGATCGAGTTCGACAAGGTCGACGAGGTCTGGGGCATCGACGTCATCATCTGCACCACCGCGGCCACCGACGCGGAAGCGAAGGCACTGTTGAAGCACTTCAACATGCCGTTCAACTCGTGACGCGCGGGAGGAGAGAGACCAATGGCTAAGAAATCCATGATCGAACGCGAGAAGAAGCGGCAGAAGCTCGTCGAGCAGTACGCCGTGAAGCGCGCCGCGCTGAAAGAGATCGCGAACGACGAAGCCCGCCCGATGGAAGAGCGGTTCAAGGCCCGGCTCAAGCTGGCCAAGCTGCCGCGCAATTCGTCGGCCACCCGCCTGCACAACCGCTGCCAGCTGACGGGGCGTCCGCACGCCTACTACCGCAAGCTCAAGGTCAGCCGGATCATGCTGCGCGAGCTTGGCAGCCAGGGCCAGATCCCCGGCCTCGTGAAGTCCAGCTGGTAAGGAGGGCACAAGATGAACGATCCTCTCGGCGATATGCTCACCCGGATCCGCAACGCGCAGATGCGTGGCAAGTCCACCGTGAAGACGCCCGCGTCCAAGCTGCGCGCCTGGGTGCTCGACGTCCTTCAGGACGAGGGCTACATCCGCGGCTACGAAAACACCACCGACGAGCGCGGCCACCCCGCGATCGAAATCTCGCTCAAGTACTACGAAGGCACCCCCGTGATCCGCGAACTCAAGCGCGTGTCGAAGCCGGGCCGCCGCGTCTACATGGGCGTCAAGGACATCCCGCAGGTCCGCCAGGGCCTGGGCGTGTCGATCGTCTCGACGCCCAAGGGCGTCATGTCCGATGCAGCCGCACGCTCCGCCAATGTCGGCGGCGAAGTGCTCTGCACGGTATTCTGAGGGGGGCCGTCGCATGTCTCGTATTGGAAAGAAGCCGATCGACATCCCGTCGGGCGTGACCGCCACGATCTCGGGCCAGACGGTCGAAGTGAAGGGGCCCAAGGCCACCCGCAGCTTCACCGCCACCGACGACGTGACCATCAAGCTCGAGGACAACGCCGTGACGGTCACGCCGCGCGGTTCGTCCAAGCGGGCCCGCCAGCAGTGGGGCATGACCCGCACGATGGTGGCGAACATGGTTCAGGGCGTCACCGGCGGGTTCAAGAAGGAACTCGAGATCACCGGCGTCGGCTACCGCGCGCAGATCCAGGGCAACACCCTGAAGCTGGCGCTCGGCTACAGCCACGATGTCAACTTCGAAGTGCCCGAGGGCGTCACGGTGACCTGCCCCAAGCAGACCGAGATCGTCGTCGAAGGCACCGATCAGCAGCTCGTCGGACAGGTCGCGGCCAACATCCGCGAATGGCGTTCGCCGGAGCCCTACAAGGGCAAGGGCATCCGCTACAAGGACGAGTATATCTTCCGCAAGGAAGGCAAGAAGAAGTAAGGGCGTAGGATCATGGCAAACAGCAAACGCGACCTGTTTCTGAAGCGCCGCCTGCGCGTTCGGAACAAGCTCAGATCGGTCAACGCCGGGCGCCCGCGCCTGTCGGTGCACCGCTCGAACAAGAACATCAGCGTCCAGCTGATCGACGATGTCGCGGGCCGCACGCTCGCGTCGGCCTCGACGATGGAAAAGGACCTGGGCTTCGTCGGCAAGAACAACGCCGAAGCCGCCGCCAAGGTGGGCGAGGCGATTGCCGAGCGCGCAAAGAAGGCGGGGGTCGAGGCATGCTACCTCGATCGTGGCGGGTATCTTTACCACGGCACGATCAAGGCGCTGGCCGACGCCGCTCGCGAAGGCGGCCTGAAGTTCTGAAACAGGCGCGCGCTCCGCATCCGCGGGGCGCGCGTTCATGCATGGCGCAGGGCGGGGCAGTTGCCCGCCGCCCTCGATGATCAGGGGGTCGCACTGACGGCCCACCGTGATCGGAAACACCGCGGCCCCGGTCGCAGCAAGGATGAAGTGAATGGCAGAACGTGACAACCGCCGGGACCGCCGCGACCGCGACGAGACCCCCGAATTCGCCGACCGTCTGGTGGCGATCAACCGCGTGTCCAAGACCGTCAAGGGCGGCAAGCGCTTCGGCTTTGCCGCGCTCGTCGTCGTGGGCGACCAGAAGGGCCGCGTCGGCTTTGGCAAGGGCAAGGCCAAGGAGGTCCCCGAGGCCATCCGCAAGGCCACCGAGCAGGCCAAGCGCCAGATGATCCGCGTGCCGCTCAAGGAAGGCCGCACGCTGCACCACGACATCCGCGGCCACCACGGCGCCGGCAAGGTCGTGATGCGCACCGCCCCCGCGGGGACCGGCATCATCGCCGGTGGTCCGATGCGCGCCGTGTTCGAGATGCTGGGCATCCAGGACGTCGTCGCCAAGTCGACCGGCAGCCAGAACCCCTACAACATGATCCGCGCCACGCTTGACGGCCTGCGGCAGGAATCGAGCCCCCGCCAGGTGGCCGCCCGCCGCGGCAAGAAGGTCGCCGACATCCTGCCCAAGCGCGATGACGCGCCGGCCGCAGAAGCCGCCGAAGCGTAAGGAGACCGACCCATGGCAAAGACCATCGTCGTCAAGCAGATCGGCAGCCCGATCCGCCGCCCCGCCAAGCAGCGCCAGACGCTGATCGGCCTGGGCCTGAACAAGATGCACAAGACGCGCGAGCTGGAAGACACCCCCAGCGTGCGCGGCATGATCCGCAAGATCCCGCACCTCGTCGAGATCGTCGAGGAACGCGGCTGATTTCCCGCGCCGGGGCCTCACCAGGGGCCCCGCGCCCGCCCCAACACAACACGCCGTGGCCGCCCATTTCGCTTCGGGGGCGCGTCCGGCAAGGAGAAGCGACATGAAACTGCACGAACTGCGCGACAATCCCGGCGCCGCCAAGAAGGCAAAGCGCGTCGGCCGCGGCCCCGGCTCCGGCAAGGGCAAGATGGGTGGCCGTGGTATCAAGGGCCAGAAATCCCGCTCGGGCGTGGCCATCGCCGCCTACGAAGGCGGCCAGATGCCGCTCTACCAGCGTCTGCCCAAGCGCGGCTTCAACAAGCCCAACCGCAAGTCCTTTGCCGTCGTGAACCTGGGCCTGATCCAGAAGTTCATCGACGCCGGCAAGCTGACCGCCGACATCACCGAGGACAGCCTCGTCGCATCGGGCCTCGTGCGCCGCAAGCTGGACGGCATCCGCGTGCTGGCCAAGGGCGAACTGACCACCAAGGCCACCATCACGGTGACCGGCGCCTCGCGCGCCGCGGTCGAGGCGGTGGAAAAGGCGGGTGGCTCGCTGACGGTCACCTCTGCGGCATCGGACGCCCCTGCGGCGGAATAAGCGGTTGTGGGCGGCGACGCCGCCGCTTACATCCCTGATGAGTTTTCCAAACGCCGCCGTCCGGAAAACCGGGTCGGCGGCGTTGACATGAGAGAGACCGCGAATGGCATCTGCAGCAGAGCAAATGGCGGCGAACCTGAGCTGGGGCACGCTCGGCAAGGCGAAAGAGCTTCGCCAGCGTATCTTCTTCACCATCGGGCTTCTGATCGTCTACCGCCTTGGCACCTACATTCCCGTTCCCGGGATCGACGGACAGGCGCTGCGCGAATTCATGGACCAGGCGGCCGCCGGCCTCGGTGGCGTGCTGAACATGTTCACCGGCGGCGCGATCAGCCGGATGGGTATCTTCGCCCTCGGGATCATGCCCTACATCTCCGCCTCGATCATCGTCCAGCTGATGACCGCCATGGTCCCGCAGCTGGAACAGCTCAAGAAAGAGGGCGAACAGGGGCGCAAGAAGATCAACCAGTACACCCGCTACGGCACGGTGGTCCTGGCGACCTTCCAGGCCTACGGGCTCGCCGTAAGCCTCGAAGCGGGCGATCTGGTGACCGATCCCGGCTGGTACTTCCGCGCGGCCTGCGTCATCACGCTGGTCGGCGGCACCATGTTCCTGATGTGGCTTGGTGAACAGATCACCCAGCGCGGCATCGGCAACGGCATCTCGCTCATCATCTTCGTGGGCATCATCGCCGAGATTCCCGCCGCCCTGGCCCAGTTCTTCGAATCCGGCCGCTCGGGTGCGCTGTCCACCCCGGTGATCCTGGGCGTGGTGCTGATGCTGCTGGGCACGCTGGTCTTCGTCGTGTTCATGGAGCGCAGCCTGCGCAAGATCCACATCCAGTATCCCCGCCGACAGGTGGGCATGAAGATGTATGACGGCGGCTCCAGCCACCTGCCGATCAAGGTGAACCCCGCGGGCGTCATCCCGGCGATCTTCGCCTCGTCGCTTCTCTTGCTGCCCACCACGGTCTCGACCTTCTCGGGCGGGCAATCGGGCGCGGTGATGTCCACGATCCTGGCCTATTTCGGGCCGGGCCAGCCGCTCTACCTCGTGTTCTTCGCGGGCATGATCATCTTCTTCACGTATTTCTACACGTTCAACGTGTCCTTCAAGACAGAGGACGTGGCGGACAACCTGAAGAACCAGAACGGGTTCATTCCCGGCATCCGCCCGGGCAAGAAGACCGAGGAATATCTGGATTACGTCGTGATGCGCTTGCTGGTGCTGGGCTCGGGTTACCTCGCGCTTGTCTGTCTCCTGCCGGAAATCGTGCGGACGAACCTCGCGATCACCGCCTATTTCGGCGGCACGTCGATCCTCATCATCGTGTCGGTGGGCATGGACACGGTGCAGCAGATCCAGTCTCACCTGCTTGCCCACCAGTACGAGGGGCTCATCCAGAAGTCGCAGCTGCGCGGCAAGTCGCGCGGTGGCAAAAGCGGCAAGAGAGGGACGTCAAGACGATGAACATCATTCTGCTCGGGCCCCCGGGGGCGGGCAAGGGAACCCAGGCCCGGATCCTTGTGGAAGGCCGCAACATGGTTCAGCTGTCGACCGGCGACATGCTGCGCGAGGCGCGCACCAGCGGCACCGAAATGGGCAAGATCGTCGCCGACGTCATGGACCGCGGCGACCTTGTCACCGACGAGATCGTCATCGGCCTGATCCGCGAAAAGCTTGCGGGTGGCGATGCCGGCGGCGGCTTCATCTTCGACGGCTTCCCCCGCACGCTGGCCCAGGCCGACGCGCTGGGCGCGCTTCTGGACGACCTCGGCCAGACACTGGACGCCGTGATCGAGATGCGCGTCGACGATGACGTGCTGGTGGGCCGGATCACCGCGCGCTCCACCTGCGGCGCCTGCGGCGAGGTCTACAACGACCAGACCAAGCCCATTCCGGCGGACGGCAAGTGCTCGAACTGTGGCGGAACCGAGTTCAAGCGCCGCGCCGACGACAACGAGGACAGCCTGCGCACCCGCCTGATGGCCTACTACAAGCAGACCTCGCCGCTGATCGGCTACTACTACGCCAAGGGCGCCCTGACCTCGGTGGACGGACTGGGCGAAATCGACGATGTCGCGGCTGCCGTCGCCAAGGCGCTTGACTGATCTGTCAACCGCCCTTGACGCCCCGGGATTTTGCGCTTAAGCGGCACAGTCTCGCAAGAGAATCGATCTGACGCGCGCGCGGCCGCGCCGCCGAAGACACCCACGCCTCAGCAGTGGCCCGAGGGCATCCGCCCACGGGCCTCCGTTGTGAAAAAAGGTTCTGGAACTACGGAACCGCAACGAAAGGAAAAGACCAAGTGGCACGTATTGCCGGCGTGAACATCCCGACGTCCAAGCGGGTACCCATCGCCCTCACCTACATCACCGGAATCGGCCATGCCTCGGCCCGCAGCATCTGCGACGCCGTCGGCATCGACCAGACCCGCCGCGTCAACGAGTTGTCGGATGCCGACGTGCTTGCCATCCGCGAGCACATCGACGCCAACTACACCGTCGAAGGCGACCTGCGCCGCGAAGTGCAGATGAACATCAAGCGCCTGATGGACCTCGGCTGCTACCGCGGCCTGCGCCATCGCCGCAATCTCCCCGTGCGCGGTCAGCGCACCCACACCAATGCCCGCACCCGCAAGGGCCCGGCCAAGCCGATCGCCGGCAAGAAGAAGTAAGGGGAGACAGCAGAAATGGCTCGTGACCGTCGCGCACCCAAGCGCAAGGAACGCAAGAACATCGCCGCCGGCGTGGCGCATGTGAACTCTTCGTTCAACAACACCAAGATCCTGATCTCCGACGTGCAGGGCAACGCCATCGCGTGGTCGTCCGCCGGCACCATGGGCTTCAAGGGCAGCCGCAAGTCGACCCCCTACGCCGCCCAGATGGCCGCCGAGGACGCCGGCCGCAAGGCGCAGGAACACGGCGTCAAGACGCTCGAGGTCGAGGTGCAGGGCCCCGGATCGGGCCGTGAAAGCGCGCTGCGCGCCCTGGCCGCCGTCGGCTTCAACATCACGTCGATCCGCGACGTGACGCCGATCGCGCACAACGGCTGCCGCCCGCCCAAGCGCCGCCGCGTCTGACCGGACAGGAAAGTTTTCCCGGCCCGCGGCACGATCCGCGGGTCGGCATCGTCATTTGAACCTCGGGCGTTCCCCGCTTGGGACATGGGCAGGGAGCAGGAATGGAGGCGACACGCATGATCCACAAGAATTGGCAGGAATTGATCAAGCCGACCCAGCTGGACGTCAAGCCCGGCAACGATCCCGCGCGCAAGGCGACCGTTATTGCCGAACCGCTGGAGCGCGGGTTCGGCCTCACGCTGGGCAATGCGCTGCGCCGCATCCTGCTGTCGTCGCTTCAGGGCGCGGCAATCACCAGCGTCCAGATCGACAACGTCCTGCACGAGTTCTCCTCGGTCGCCGGCGTGCGCGAGGATGTCACCGACATCGTCCTGAACCTCAAGGGCGTGTCGATCCGCATGGAAGTCGAAGGCCCCAAGCGGCTGTCGATCTCGGCCAAGGGCCCGGGCGTCGTCACCGCCGGCGACATCTCGGATTCCGCGGGCATCGAGATCCTGAACAAGGATCACGTCATCTGCCACCTCGACGACGGCGCCGACCTGTTCATGGAACTGACCGTCAACACCGGCAAGGGCTATGTCGCCGCCGACAAGAACCGCCCCGAAGATGCGCCCATCGGCCTGATCCCGATCGACGCGATCTATTCGCCGGTCAAGCGCGTCAGCTACGAGGTGCAGCCCACCCGCGAGGGCCAGGTGCTGGACTATGACAAGCTGACGCTCAAGGTCGAAACCGACGGCTCGATCACCCCGGACGATGCCGTGGCCTATGCCGCGCGCATCCTTCAGGACCAGCTGTCGATCTTCGTCAACTTCGACGAGCCCGAGGCCGCCGGCCGCGCGGACGAGGACGAAGGGCTGGAGTTCAACCCGCTCCTCCTGAAGAAGGTGGACGAGCTGGAACTCAGCGTGCGTTCGGCCAACTGCCTGAAGAACGACAACATCGTCTACATTGGCGACCTGATCCAGAAGACCGAGGCGGAAATGCTCCGCACCCCGAACTTCGGGCGAAAGTCGCTGAACGAGATCAAGGAAGTGCTTTCGGGCATGGGCCTGCACCTCGGCATGGATGTCGAGGAATGGCCGCCGGAAAACATCGAGGACCTGGCCAAGAAGTTCGAGGACCAGTTCTGAGGCAAAAGGGCCGGGCCGCATCGCGGCCCGCCCGCACCGGGCATCCGCCCCAAGGAGAGGGCGCCGCACGCATGGCGCCCCGGACAAAGCAAAAACGCCCGTAGAGGGCACATAGGAGAAGACCAATGCGTCACGCCCGCGGCTACCGCCGCCTCAACCGCACCCATGAACACCGCAAGGCGCTGTTCGCCAACATGGCCGGCTCGCTGATCGAGCATGAGCAGATCAAGACGACCCTGCCCAAGGCCAAGGAACTGCGCCCGATCGTCGAAAAGCTGATCACGCTGGGCAAGCGCGGCGACCTGCACGCCCGCCGCCAGGCCGCGGCGCAGCTGAAGCAGGACGCCCACGTGGCGAAACTCTTCGAGGTGCTCGGCCCCCGCTACGCCGAACGCAAGGGCGGCTACATCCGCGTCCTGAAGGCCGGCTTCCGCTACGGCGACATGGCACCCATGGCGATCATCGAGTTCGTCGACCGCGATCCCGCCGCCAAGGGCGCATCCGACCGCGCCCGCCTCGAAGCCGAGGAGGTCGAGGAGTAGGGCGCCCCGCAAGGCGTTTCGAAACGCCTTACCCCCGCGGGCTGCCGCCCGCGGCGGCGAACCTGGCCCTTCCGCCGGCGCTGCCGAAACAGGCCGCGCAAGCGGCCTGTTCCAAGGGCCTTCGAAGGCCCTTGGCCCCCGCGAAACCCGCCGCTGGCGGGTTTCTTGCGTCATGGCCCCTTGTGCTGGGCCGGCCTTGCGCCTC
>JAUIIC010000129.1 GCA_030431935.1 Alphaproteobacteria bacterium
ACCTTCTGGAAGGCCGCGTTCAGCGCCCCCGCCGGAATGATCAGCGTCACCTGCTCCTCCTCGACGCCGCCATGGCTTGCGGCGAAAGTCAGCTTGACCATCCCGCTGCGCGGGTCGGGTTCGATCCTCGAGACCGTCTCGACAAAATGCTTCGGTGTGCTCATGTCCTGCCCGTTCAGACCAGTTGATCGTCGCCGTCGTCCAGCTCGCTCAGGTCGCGCAACTCCTTCTGGCCGCGCATCCGCGCCTCGCGCGTGCCGCCCTCGCCGCCGCCCGGGCCCTGCTTCAGGACGCCCTGCTTCTGCAATTCCATCGCCAGCCCGCGCATCTGCCCGAGCGACCGCATGAACCCCTGCACCGGCATGCTCACCGTGAAGGAAACGTCCTCGCGCGGCACCGGGGCATCCGGGTCGATGCTGCCGTCCTCGCGCTTGCGCAAGAGCGAGAACTCCAGCCGGACGATCCCGTTGAGGAACTCGACATTGTGAATGCGGTGCGCAAAAAGATCCAAACCGTCACCCTCCCTGCCAGCGGCGGCAGAAAACGCCCCGCCCACCTGACCTAGCGCGTTTCACGCGAGAACGGAATCCGCTTTTCCCCCGGGGCTTCTTCTGTTCCGAAATACTCCCGCCGGAGGCCCCCGAGCGCCGGCGCCGCAGGCGCAGGGCGCGAGACGAAAGAAATGCGCCGCAGGCGCGCAATCCTGCAACGGCTCATGGCTCGCGGAACGCCAGGTCGGCAGAGCGCAGGAGCGGCGACATGACATAGTCGAGGAAGGTGCGGGAACTGACCTGCACCATCACTTGCACCGGCATCCCCGGCACCAGCGCGATCCCCTCGCCCAGGCGCGCGATCTCCTCGTCCTCGATCATCACGATGCCCAGGTAGTAGGTCTCGCCGGTGGCCGAATCCACGAGGCTGTCGGCCGACACGCTTTCCAGCGTGCCATGCAGCTTGGGCAGGTTGCGCTGCGGATAGGACAACAGCACCACCGAGGCGACCTGCCCCGGCGTCACCACGTCGATGTCGTTGGGGCTGATCCGCGCCTCGAGCCGCAATTCCTCGTCGCTGGGCACGATCTCGACCACGGTTTCGCCGGGCGCGATCACCGCGCCCTCGGTGTTCACCGAAAGCTCTATCAGCGTGCCGGATACCGGCGCGCGCATCACGGTGCGCTCCAACTGGTCGAGGTAGGCATCATAGGTCGCCCGCGCGTTCAGAAGTTCCTGCGTCACCTGCGCGATCTCGGCGGTCGCCTCGTCCAGCGCCGTCGCCCAGAGTTCACGGTACTGCAGGTCCGCCGTCTGGATCGCCTCGCGCTGCCCGGCGATACGGGAGCGCCGTTCGGCCAGTTGCTGTTCGACCTGGGCGGTGCGCAACAGGTTCTCCGACAGCGTGCGCCGCACCTCCAGCCCGCGTCCCGCAAGATCCTCCAGCGTCACCCCGTCCTCGCGCAGAAGCGCCAGCTGCGCCTCGATGCTGACGATCTCGTCCTCCAGCCCGGCGATCTCGACGCCATAGGCCACCTTGGACTGTTCCAGCACCTCGACCCGCGCGGCGAGCGCCGCCATCCGGCTGTCATAGCGGGTCCGTTCCAGGTCGAGGATCTCCTCGGCCTTTTCGGGCTCGGCCACGCGCGCGCCGAAACCTTCCGGAAAGACGAGGCTGCCGCCCGCGTCCCGCGCGGCGTAGGCGGCGCGCTCGGCGCGCAGCCGGAACAGCTGCGCTTCCAGCGTCAGGATCGCGATGTCCTGGGTGTCGACCTGTGCCCGCGCGCGGGTGTCGTCGAGGATCACCAGCGGCTCGCCCGCCGCCACCACCTGCCCGTCGCGCACCAGGATTCGCTCGATGACCCCGCCTTCGAGGTGTTCCACCGTGCGGCGCGAGTTTTCCGTGCTGACCGTGCCCGTGGCCACCGCGGCGCCGGCCAGGGGCGCCGTGGCCGCCCAGTAGCCGAAGCCGCCGAAGAACCCCATCAGCACCACGCCCGCCAGGATCAGCGGCATCGCGGCCCGGCGGCCCAGCCCGCGCACCTCGGCGCCGGTGTCGGACGGGGCGCTCATGCCCGGCGGGCCCCTCCGCCGTCGGGCAGCCTGCGCGGGCGGCCCTGCACCTCGCCCTCGCCCAGCCGGGCGATGACGCGTTCGGGCGGGCCAAGGTCCACCACGTTGCCGTCCCGCAGGTGCAGAAGCTGGTCGCAGACCTGCACGATGCCGGGGCGCTGGCTCACGACAACGATGGTCGCGCCGCCCTCTCGCAGGCGTTTCAGCGCGGCGACAAGGGCCAGTTCCCCGGCCTTGTCCAGCCCGGTCGCGGGTTCGTCGAGGACCAGAAGCCGGGGCTCGC
The DNA here is from genome assembly GCA_030431935.1 of Alphaproteobacteria bacterium. Lineage (GTDB taxonomy): Bacteria > Pseudomonadota > Alphaproteobacteria > Rhodobacterales > Rhodobacteraceae > ASV31. Next base: position 2,347 of record JAUIIC010000129.1, read on the forward strand.
CGTAGAAGGCGCGCGCCAGCGCAACCTGCTGCACCTGTCCGCGCGACAAGAGGGGGCTCTGGCCGCCGCGGTCCATGACGGTGTCGTAGCGCTGCGGCAAGGCGAGGATGGCCTCGTGCACACCGGCGAGGACCGCCGCCTCGGAGACGCGCCGCGCGGTATCCACCGGGTCGCCGGTCTCGTCGAAGCGGGCGATGTTCTGGCCGATCGTGCCGTCGAAGAAGGGAGGCTGCTGTGGCACGTACCCCGTGAGCGCCCCCATCTCGGGCCCGAAGGCGCGGTGCGCGTCCACCCCGTTGAGATGAACGCTGCCGTTCGTCGGCCGCATCGCGCCCACGATCATCCGCGCCAGCGTCGTCTTGCCCGCCGCGACGGGCCCGATCACGCCAAGCATCCGTCCCGGCGCAAGATCGAGCGTCACCGGCCGCAGGATCGGGCGGCGTGCGCCCTGGGGCATCGCCATCGCCTGGCGCAGCGTCAGGGTCACGCCCCCGTCACGGGCCGGCGCCGCCGTGCCGGAGCCCTCGGCAGGCCGCGACAGGTCGGCATCCACGGCGCCCGCACTGCGGATCACGTCCCGCACGACCGAAATCGCGCCGACCGCCTTGTCGATGGGCGACAGCGCCAGCCCGAGCAGGATGGACCCCGCGATCATCGTGCCCGTGGTGATCTCGCCCTGGAGGACAAGGTATCCGCCCGCCCCCAGCACGGCGACCTGGGCCAGCATCCGCAGGAACCGCGTCCCGCTTTGCAGGGCCGCGCCGCGCTGCGTGGCACGGTCCAGCATGGCCGAGGCCTGCAGGTTCTGCGCCACGAGGCGCCGCATCAAGGGCTCCGACATGCCCATTGCGCGCAGCGCCTCGCCGCCCGCCGCCGCGCCGGCCACCGCCATGGCCGCGGCGCCCTTCTGTTCCTCGGCCTTGCGGCGACGTCCCTGCACCAGCACCGCATCGCCCACCGCAAGCGCCAGCAGGACCAGCGCGGCCACCAGCGCCAGGCTGCCGATCGTGGGGTGCAACAGGAACAGGATCGCCACGAAGACCACGGTCCAGGGCGCCTCAAGCAGGGTCGAAAGCGTCGGCGAGGTGAAGAACTGGCGCAGTCGCCCCGCCTCGCGCAGGCCGTTGGGCTGGCCGGGGCGCGCCACCGGCCCCGGCGAAAGCCGCGCATTGGCAAGAGGCGGGAACAGCCGCTCGTCAAGCCAGGCCCCGATCCGAGCCTGCAGGACCTGCATCGCGCCCGACAGCAGCGCATGGGTCAGAAGCGCCGCCGCCGCGATCAGAGTGATGAAGATCAGGGTCTCGCGGCTTTCGCTCGACAGGACGCGGTCGATCACCTGGATCATGTAAAGCGGGATCGTCAGCCGCAGCAGGTTGATGAAGATGCTGGTTCCGGCCACCGCACCCAGAAGCGGCAACGCGGGGCGCATCAAACGCCGAAGCGCGCCGTTGCCGGACGCCCTGCGTCCAGCGCCGGTCTGTGCCCGTTCCGCGATCTCACCGCCCTCCTCTAGCCGCGCGCCTGTGCAGTATATCGCCCCCACACCGCGTCCCGCAATCGCCGCAAGCGCGAAACCGCCGCCGGGCGACAGTTTTGGCGTGACAGGCGCTGCGCCGCGGCGTAAAGCGTCCTTGCCTGAATACGACCGTTTGTCTCGAAAAAACGTCATTTCCGCAGTCAAGAAGGACCCACCCATGCCGACCAGTGCGCCGCGTAACGCCGACCTGTTCCTCGAACGACAGAAATATGGGGACGACCCGACCCGTGACCGCGACTCGGACCACTACCGGAACGAGTACATCACGGGTTTCGTCGACAAGTGGGACGCGCTGATCGACTGGGACGCGCGCGCGGCGGGCGAAGGCGACTTCTTCCTCGACGTGCTGCGCTCGCGCGGCAAGCATACGGTGCTCGACGCCGCCACCGGGACCGGCTTCCACTCGGTCCGGCTGATCGAGGCGGGCTTCGACGTGACCTCGGTCGACGGATCGGCCCCGATGCTGGCGCGGGCCTTCGAGAACGCGCGCAACCGCGGGATCATCCTGAAGACCCTGCAATCGGACTGGCGCTGGCTGGGCTATGCGACGCGCGCGCGCTTCGACGCGATCACGTGCCTCGGCAACTCGTTCACCCATCTCCATGACGAGCTGGACCGCCGCCGCGTGCTGGCAGAGTTCTACGCCGCGCTGGAGCCGAACGGCGTTCTCATCATCGACCAGCGCAACTACGACACCATGCTGGACGTGGGGTTCCGGTCCAAGCACAAGTACTATTACTGCGGCGACAAGGTCACGGCAGAGCCGATCCACATCGACGAAAGCCTCGTGCGCTTCCAGTACAGCTTTCCCGACGGGTCGGACTATACGCTGAACCTCAGCCCGATCCGGCGCGACGAGATGCGCCGTCTCCTGCGCGAGGCCGGGTTCGAGCGGGTGCGCACCTATGGCGACTTCGAGTTCGCCCATGACGCCGAGACCTCGGATTTTTTCGTGCATGTGGCCGAGAAGTCGGCCCACACGCCCCGTCGCCGGGTCGAGCCCACGACCTCTAGCCGGGCCGTGGCCGTTGCCGAAGACTATTACGACAGCGACGACGCCGACGCCTTCTATTCCCGCATCTGGGGCGGGCAGGACCTGCACCTGGGCATCTACGACGACGGAGAGACCGACATCGCCCGGGCCAGCGTCGCCACCGTGGACCGCATGCTCGCCGCACTGGCAGAGGCCGGGGCGGCCCCGGCGGCGGGACAGCGGATCATCGACCTTGGCGCGGGCTACGGCGGCTCGGCCCGGCGGATCGCCGCCACCACGGGGGCCAGCGTCGCCTGCCTGAACCTGTCCGACACCCAGAACGACCGCAACCGCGTGCTGACGCGCGCCGCCGGGCTGACCGATCTCGTCTCGATCGTGCACGGCGATTTCGCCGACATCCCCAAGGGCAACGACAGCTTCGACGTGGTCTGGTCGCAGGATGCCTTCCTGCACGCCCCGCAGCGCGACCACGTCATCGCCGAGGCGTTCCGGGTGCTGAAACCCGGCGGGCACCTGGTCTTCACCGACCCGATGGAAGTGCCGGGCGCGCCCGAGGCCGTCATGGCCCCGATCTATGACCGCCTGTCCCTGCCCGACCTTGGGTCGGTCGCGGCCTACCGCGACTATGCCCGGCTCGTGGGCTTCGAAGAGGTCGCCTGGATCGACCTATCGGACCACCTGCCCCGGCATTTCGAACGCGTGGCCGAGGACCTGACCGCCCGCCGCGCCGAGGTCGAGGAGGCCGCAAGCCCCGCCTATGTCTCGCGGATGCTCGAAGGGCTGGAGCACTGGGTGTCGGGTGGCCGCGCCGGGCACCTGGCCTGGGGCATCCTGGTGTTCCGCAAGCCGTGACGCCACCGGCGCGCGCCATGGCCCTTGCCGCATGACCGCACGCCGGGCCATGGCCGGGCCCTTTCCCGCATCGACGTGATCCAGCCGTGCCCGTCGGGAGGGCCGCACCGCTTCGTGGTGCAGCCCGGGCCCGGATCGGGCAGACTGGTTGAAACGCCGGCGGGCGCGATTCCCCCTGTCGCGGTCGGGCTTGTCCCGGCGGGGGCCTGCTCTCGCCATCGCGCTGTACCTGCCGAACGCCGTGAACTGACGAAACCGACGCAATGACCGCCCTCCATACTGACGCCGACCACGACGCAGACTGGCCGCGGCTGTGCGGCGTGGGCCTCGACGGGCTGCTGGTCAGCTTTGGCGACACGCTGACAGAACCCGCGAACCGCGCCGCGCTTGCGTTCTGCGCCGCGCTTGACCGCGAGGGCCCGCCGGGGATCGAGGAAACCTCGACCTCGCTCGTCTCGGCCTATTTGCGCTTCGACGCGCTGTCCTGCGACCGCGCGGCGCTCGTGGCGGCGGTCTCGGCCCTGATGCTGTCGCGCGATTGGCGGGCAGAGCCACTGCCGGCAGGCCGGAGGCTGTGGCGCATCCCCACGGTCTACGGCACGGACGCCGCCCCGCAACTGGACGAGGCCGCCGCCGCTGCGGGCCTGTCCCCCGCCGAGGCGGTGCGGGCCATTTCGAAGCGGCCTGTGCGGGTGCAGACGATCGGCTTCGCCCCGGGCCAGCCCTATCTCGGCCAACTGCCCGCCGAGTGGAACATTCCCCGCCAGACCACCCTGACCCGGCGTGTCCCGGTCGGCGCGCTGACCGTGGCGATCCGGCAACTGGTGCTGTTCTCGGTTCCGGCGCCCACCGGGTGGCGGCACATCGGCCAGACCGCGTTCCGGGCCTTCCGGCCCGATGTGGAAGATCCCTTCGCGCTGCGCCCCGGGGACGAGGTGCTGTTCGAGCCTGTCCCGACCGAGGCCCTTCGGCACCTGCAAGAGGACGGCCCCGACGGCGGCGCGCGGGCCGAGCCCCTGTCATGACCCGCGCCCTGATCGTACACGCGGCGGGACCCGGGACCACGGTGCAGGACATGGGCCGGCCGGGCTACCTGTCGCAAGGCGTGCCCCGTGGCGGCGCCGCCGACCGGCTTGCCCTTTTCGAGGCCGCGGCACTCCTGGGCCAGCCCGCAAGCCATGCCGCGCTTGAACTGCCCGGAACCGGCGGAACCTTCGAGGCGACCGAGGACATGCGCATCGCGCTGACGGGCGCGCCGATGCGCGCCACGCTGGAGGGCGCGCGGCTGGCGTGGAATGCCTGCCATGCCCTGCCCGCCGGTGCGCGCCTGACGATCGGCGCCGCCGAGGCGTGCATCTACGGCTACCTGACCCCCGGCGGCGGGCTTGCCACTCCGGAAAGGCTTGGCGCGCGGGCGACCTATCTTGCCGCGGGGCTCGGGGCCGTAGTGGCGGCGGGCGAACGCCTGCCTGTGGGAGAGGATCCGCAGCCCGGTCGCACGGGCCTGTGCCTGCCCGCCGAGCCCCGCTTCGGCGGCGGCACGATCCGGATCGTGCCCAGCCTGCAAACGCCGCTTTTCACCGACCGGGCGCTGGCCCGCTTCGCCGCCACGGCTTTTCGCCGCGACGCCCGCGGCAACCGGATGGGCGTGCCGCTCTTGCATGACCATGCCGAGGGGTTCCATGCCGAGGGCGGGCTTTCGGTGCTGTCCGAGGTCATCGTGCCGGGCGACATCCAGATCACGGGCGACGGCACGCCCTTCGTCCTGCTGGCCGATTGCCAGACCACGGGCGGCTATCCCCGGATCGCCACGGTGATCCCCGCGGACTTGCCCCGGGTGGCCCAGGCCGGCCCGGGCGCGAGCCTGCGCTTTCGCTTCGTCACGCTGGAGGAGGCTTTGGCCGCCGAGCGGGCCGAGGCCGCACGCCGCGCCGCCCTGCCGCGTGGCGTCCGCCCGCTGGTGCGCAGCCCGCACGACATTCCCGATCTTCTGGCCTATCAACTTGTGGGCGGGGTGACCGCGGGCGATGACATGGAAAGGAACCGGCCATGACGCTGAGCGTGGATCTGAACGCCGACATGGGAGAGGGGTTCGGCCCCTGGCGGATGGGCGACGACGCCGCGCTTCTGGACATCGTCACCTCGGCCAACATCGCCTGCGGGATGCATGCGGGCGACTGGGACACCATGGCCGGCACGATCGCCGCCGCGGCCGGGCGCGGGGTCGGTATCGGCGCTCATCCCGGCTTTCCCGACCGCCAGGGGTTCGGTCGCCGCCGCATGGACATGGGCCATGACAGCCTTGGTCACCTGGTCGCCTACCAGCTGGGCGCCGCGCAGGCGATGGCGCGCGCGGCGGGCACGACCGTGCGCCACCTGAAGCTTCACGGCGCGCTGGCCAACATGGCGTCCGAGGATGTGGCGACGGCGACCGCCTGCTATCGCGCCGCGCTGGCGGTGGACCCCGGGATCATCGTCATGGTCCTGGCCGGCACCGCGCAGGAGGAGGCCGCCGCCGCGCTCGGCTGCCGCATGGCCTGCGAGATCTTCGCCGATCGCGCCTACAACGACGACTGCACGCTGGTCGACCGGCGGCAGGCCGGCGCGGTGATACATGATGCCGGCACGGCGGCTGACCGCGTGCTGGCGATGCTCGACGCCGGTGCGATTATCGCCGAAAGCGGGCGGCGAATACCGACACGGATCGACACCGTCTGCCTGCATGGCGACACGCCGTCCGCCGTCGCCCTGGCCCGGACCCTTCGCGACAGGCTGACCGCCGCCGGGGTAAAGCTGTGCGCCTTCGAAGGCGCTCTCGCCAGGGCCGAACGGTAGGGAAACAGGGGCAAAAAGGCTTGGCGATCCGGGCACCTTGCCCCTATCATCTTGGCACACAACCGAAAACAATCCTTGCCAAGTCGAGCGCTGATCCCGGCCATGATCTATTCCTTCGGACAATACGAGGTTGATACCCTTCGCCAGACGCTTCTGCATGACGGTGAGGAAGTCGCGCTGGAACCGCAGGTCTATCGCCTGCTGGTCATGCTGCTTGCCGCCGAAGGAAATGTCGTCACGACCGACCGGATCATCGAAGAGATCTGGGATGGGCGGATCGTATCCGAAGCTGCAATTTCCTCTCGAATCTACGCCGTGCGCAACGCGCTTGGAGACGACGGGCGCAGCCAGGCATTGGTGCGTACCGTGCGTGGCACGGGCTTTCGGTTTGTCGGAGAGGTCACGACGCGGTCTGACAGCGGCTCCACGGAAGCGCCGGTCCCCGCCCGCACATCCGACCGAAGCGGCGACAAGCCGGTTCTGGCGATCCTGCCTTTTCATCAGGACTCCTCGGCCGCACAGGATCTGCTTGCCGAGTCGCTTGTTGAAGGGTTGACCACGGCGCTCTCTCGTGTGCGGGATTTCGCGGTGATCGCGCGACAATCGGTGTTGGTTAGTGCCGAAGGCAACGAAACCGGGGTGCAGGCCGCACGACGGCTCGGCGCCACCTATGTCATCGAAGGGATGGTGCGGCGCGCGGGCGAGCGGGTGCGCGCGAATGTGTCCCTCACCCATACGCCGGATGCCCATTGTCTGTGGTCCCAGCAGTTCGACGACAGGATCGACGACGTGTTCAGCCTGCAGGATCGGCTGGTCATCCACGTGACCGGACAGCTTGCCCCGAATATCCGTGCCGTCGAGGTGGAGCGCGCCAAGGCGCGAACGGCTGGCGAGCGGAGCGCCTACGAACTGACACTGACTGCGCTCCCACTGTTCTGGCGCGGAGAGAGGGAAGCTCATTTCGAGGCCGAGGCAAGGTTGCGCCGCGCCACCGAGATCGACCCGGGTTACGCCCCTGCACAGGCCTACCTGGCATGGTGCATGAGCCATGGGGCCAACGCGATGTGGGCCACCAACCCCGACACCACCTACGCGCGAGCCGCGGCCCAGGCACGCGCCGCGATACCGCTTGCCGGAGACCATGCCCCATCATTGGTCGCGATCGGCGCCGGATTGACGCTTTCATCCAATGACATGAGCCAGGCCCGTGCCGTTCTGGAGCGGGCGCTTGCCTATGATCCATCCAACGCATGGGGCTGGATGCGCTATGGCTTCGTCCTCTACATGGACGGGGAACCCGCGCGCGGGCTCGAGGCACTCGATCGGGCCGAGCAACTGAGCCCCTTCGATCCGTTTCTGTTCAACGTGTGGTTTGCCCGCGCGATCTGCCATTTCTCTCTCGGAGATGTCGCTGCGGCCGAACGTGCAAATGCGGAAGGTGCCCGCCTGCAACCGGACATTCCCTGGGCCGGGCGTCAGCTACTCAGTTTCCGCATAATGCAGGGAGACGCGGATGGGGCACGCAAGGCGGCGCAGCGCCTGCTCGGCGAGTTCCCGGACCTGACCGCAGGGTCGGTGCTGGCCTCATTGCCGCCGGGCCATCCCCAGAAGAACAACGATTTCCTGACGGCTCTCAAGGCTGCTGGCCTTCCCGACTGAGTTCATCTTGCCCGCGCGGTGAAAGCTGCAACGCCCCCCTCCAGCGGGGTCTGCAAGGCCAGTCGTCCCTGCAGACGTCGACGCAAGCGCATGGACCGGGCCCGGGACCTCGGCCCGCCGCGCGCCTACATCGCCGTCCAGGCGGACCCGTTCTGCGACGAGGCGATGCAGGCGGCGATGAAGCGCATGCCTTCCAGCCCCTCGTCCAGGCCCGGCGCGAGGACCTCCGGCGGCGGTTGCGTGCCGCGCGCGCGGTGGCGAACGATCTCTGCCGCTTCGGCGTAGAGCGTGGCGAAGCCTTCGAGATAGCCCTCGGGATGTCCGGCCGGCACGCGGATGTGTCGCTGGCCCGCCGCGTTGGCGCCGGCGCCCGCGCGGGTCAGCACCTGCGTGGGCTCTCCGAACCGGGTGAAGAGCATCCGGTTCGGGTTTTCCTGCGCCCATTCGAGCCCGCCCCGCGTGCCATGCACCCGCAGGCGCAGCGCGTTCTCGTTGCCGACCGCCACCTGGCTGGCCCAGAGCATGCCCTTGGCCCCGCCCTCGAAGCGGAGCATGACATGCACGTTGTCGTCCACCTGCCGGCCCGGCACGAAGGCGACGAGATCGGCCGCCACCGCCTCGGTCCGCAGCCCGGTGACGAAGCCCGCGAGGTTGAAGGCATGGGTGCCGATGTCGCCGATGCAGCCGCCCGCGCCAGAGCGGGACGGATCGGTGCGCCAGTCGGCCTGCTTGTTGTGGACATCCTCGGTCAGCCAGTCCTGGGCATACTCGACCTGCACCACCCGGATGGCGCCGAGGTCGCCATCCGCGACCATCTGGCGGGCCTGGCGCACCAGGGGATAGCCCGTGTAGTTGTGGGTGAGGATGAAGGGTGTGCCGGTGTCCGCGACCGCCTTTGCGATGGCCTCGGCCTCGTCCGCGCGCGCGGCCAGCGGCTTGTCGCAGATCACAGGGATACCGGCCCGAAGGAAGGCCACGGCGGGCCCTGCGTGCATGTGGTTCGGCGTCACGATGGCGACTGCGTCGATCCCGTCCGCGCGCGCGGCCTCGGCGCGTGCCATCTCGGCGTAGTCGGCATAGGCGCGGTCGGGGGCGATCCCCAGCTCGGCGGCAGAGGCGCGCGCGCGCCCGGGGTCCGAACTCAGCGCCCCGGCGACCAGCTCCCACTGGTCGTCGATCCGCGACGCGATCCGGTGGACCGCCCCGATGAAGGCACCCTGCCCGCCGCCTACCATGCCCAGCCGCAGCCGTGTCATCGATCGAGCCCCAGCATGGC
>JAUIIC010000130.1 GCA_030431935.1 Alphaproteobacteria bacterium
CCAGCAGCCGCGCCCCGCCTGCGCGGATGCGATCGACCAGCGCCCCCTGTGCCGCGGCGCCGGCATCGCCGGCCTCGGCGAAGCCGGCCGAGAACATCACGAAGCTTCGGGCCCCGGCGGCCAGCCCATCCTCGACCGCCGCCTCGACGCGGCTGGCCGGCACGGCCAGGATCACCTGGTCCACCTGTTCGGGGATCGCGCTGACGCTGGGGTGCGCCCTGACGCCCTGCACCGTCTCGCGTGTCGGGTTCACCGGAAAGAGCGGCACCGCAGAGCCCGCCTCGGCCATGTAGCGAAGGGGCCGCCCCCCGATCTTGTAGGGATCGTCCGAGGCGCCGACCAGCGCGATGGCGCGGGGCCGGAACATCGCGTCGAGGCCGGCGGCCCCTCCGGGTGCCGTGTCGGTGGCGGTCATGCGGCCTGGTCCTTGCTTGTGTTGCGTTTCAGCACCCGTCCGATCCGGGCATAGGCGCGGCGCAGCTCGGCCGAGGTGCCAAGCAGGGGCACCAGCGCCAGCACCCGCCTGACATGCGGGGCAAGCGGGCCTTCCTCGGTGATGCCGAGCGCGCCGAACATCTGGATCGCGCCGCGCGCCATGGCCATCGCGGCGTCGTTGGCCCGGGCCTTGGCGCGGCAGGCCAGGCGGTCAAGATCGTCGGGGGCCAGTCCCGGCGCTGCCCGCGCGATCGCGGCGTCAAGCACCGCGCGCGACAGGAGAGCCGCGCCATACAGGTCGGCCGCCTTGTGCTGCAAAGCCTGGAAGTGCCCCAGGCTTTGGCCGAACTGCTGCCGCGTCCGCATGTGGTCGAGCGTGATGTCCAGCATCACCTCGGCATGGGCCAGCAGTTCCGCCGCCACGACCAGCCGCCCCTCTGCCCGGACCTGCCTCAGCGCCTCTGCGGCCTGCGGGCCCTGCGACAAGCGCGTTGCCTCGGCGTGTTGCAGGTCGAGCGTCGCAAGCGGCATGCCATCGAGGCGCGTTCCCTGTTCGACACCGCCCGACACCGCGAACAACGCATCATCCGCAACCACCAGGTAGACCTCTGCCAGCGGCATGTGGGTCAGGGTGCCGGCCAGGCGCCCGCCGTCCACCCGCACCCGTCCGTCGGCCAGCGCGACCAGGCGCCTCCCGGACGCGAGGTCGGCCGCGGGCGGGCTGTCCGGCGCCACGAGGGCCAGCATCCGAGCCGCCATGAAACAGGTTGCGACAGGCTCTGCCTGGCACGCCCGTGCCAGCCCGCCCGCGATCAGCGCCGCCGCGTCAACACCAAAGCCGAGGCCGCCGCTGGCCTCTGGCAGGGCGCAATGCAGCCAGCCTTGGGACTGCAGCGACGACAGGTGGTCGGCTGTCGCTTGCCCGGCCGCATGGCGCGCCACGCTGTCGGCGATCATCCGGGACACATCGGGATCGAGCGGTATCATGAGGCCACCCGCTTGCCCAATCCCAGCACGCGCTGTGCAAGGATGTTGCGGTGGATCTCGTTCGCCCCGGAAAAGATCGTCGGCGCCCGGCTTTCGAACCAGGTGAAGGCCGGCGCGGGTTGGCCGGGCAGCGGCGCGTCATCCCTTGTCCCGCGCTCGCCCGCCGCTTCGAGCGTCCAGTCGCTGATCCGCTGGAAGGCCTCTGTCGCGTGGATCTTGAGCGCCGACACCTCGGTTCCAATGGTGCCGTCCACGCTGACGAGGTCGGCGAACCTGCTGTAGAGGTCCTGTCCGTCCAGCACGTCGAACTCGGCCTGCACCAGCCGGTCCTGCCAGAGCCCCTCGTCTTCGAGCCCTGCGGTCCTGACCATCGCTTCCAGCTCGTCGAGCGCCCTTCGGGCGCGTCGTGGCGAGCCTGCCCAGATCCTCTCGAACCCCAGGAGCGACCGGGCGACCTTCCAGCCGTCGTCGACCGCGCCGAGGATGCAGTCCGTCCCGACCGTGGCGCCGTCGAAGAAGACCTCGCAGAAGTCGTCCTCGCCGCCGAGGTTACGGATCGGGCGAACCGTGATGCCGGGCGTCGCCATGTCCACCAGCACGAAGGTGATGCCATGCTGCTTCGGCCCGTCGCCAGCCGTGCGCACCAGGCAGAAACAATGCGTCGCGTGATGGGCCGAGGTCGTCCAGATCTTCTGGCCCGTGATGGTGATCCTGTCACCCTCGATCCTGCCCGCGCAGCGCAGGCTGGCAAGGTCCGAACCGGCGCCGGGCTCTGAATAGCCCTGGCACCAGATCTGCTCGCCCGCGGCGATCTTCGGTAGATACTCCGCCTTCTGCGCGTCGGTGCCGAAGGCAATGATCGCCGGGCCGAGGTTGCGCACCCCGCTGTCGTGCAGCCATGGGGTGCCCGCGGCTTCCATCTCCTCGATGTAGACCAGGTGGCGTTCGGGCGTGAGGGCCATGCCGCCGAACTCTGCCGGCCAGCCCGGCGCGATCATCCCCGCGGCATGCAGCGCCCGATACCAGGGCATCGTCACCGTCGGTGGCTGGCGCAGGCGCAGGTGGCGCAGGTTCGCCGGACAGAGTTCGGCGATGAAGGCGCGCAGATGGGCGCGGAAATCCTCTTCCGCCATCGCGTTCCAGTCGCGGCTCATGCGGGCACCATGTACGCGGGGGCCTCATGGCCGTCACCCAGCAGGCAGCGCCCCGCGTCGAGCACGACCACGTCCCGCGCCTCGACCCGGGCACGGAACCGGCACAGCCCGTCCTGGTGCCAGATCTGGAACCGCACGGTCTCGCCGGGAAACACGGGGCGCGAGAACCGCGCCTCTATCGAGCGCAGCTGCGTCTCGTCGTAGTCGAGCACGCCTTCCAGCATCGCGCGCGCCGCCAGCCCCCAGGTGCAGAGCCCGTGCAGGATAGGCCGGTCGAACCCTGCCCTGGCCGCATAGTCCGGGTCGATGTGCAGCGGGTTGAGATCGTTGTTCAGCCTGTAGAGCACGGCCGCTTCGGGGCGGGTCTCGATGTCCAGCACGAGGTCCGGCGCGCGGGCGGGCACGGACTCTGCCACCGGGACGCTGCCGAAATCGCGGCCGAACCCGCCATCGGCCCGACAGAAGGTGCTGTGCAGGATGGTGGCGAGCGGCGCCCCGGTGGCGCGGTCCCGGATCGTGCGCGCGGCGTGTATCAGCGCGCCCTTTTCGCCCTTGTCCTGCACCGCCTGCACGCGCGCGGTCGCGACGATCTCCCCGGCGGGGGGTAGCGGCTGGTGGAGGAAGACACGCTGCTCGCCGTGGACGGTCTTGTTCAGGGTCACGCCCAGATCCGGGGCCGCCGTCCAGCGACCGGGATGGCACAGGATCGCGGCAAAGCTGGGCACCGCCGCAAGAGATTTCTCGTAGACGAAGCGAAGCTGCCCGGCACAAAGCGGATCCCGCCCGAACCCGAGCGTGGCGGCATAAAGCATCGTTTCCCGCGGGCCGTAGGTCTGCTCCAGCAGCGGAAACTCCCAGCTTTCCAGGGCATCGACGTTCAACATGGCGTCAGATGGCCTCCCACGGGAACACGTCCTTCGTTCTTTCGGCGGGCGTGAAGCTCGCCTTCAGCGCCCCGGGCAGCGTTTCGGCCAGCCGCTCTACCGTCCAGCCGTCCGCGCGGTGCAGCGTGCGGACCGGGCGCGGCTGGTTGTACAGGTAGACCTCGTTGCCGCGCGCGCCGAAGATCTGGCCGGTGATGTCCCGCGCCCCGTCGGAACACAGGAAAGCGGCGAGCGGCGCGATCTGGTCGGGGCTGGTGGTCCGCCGGCGCTTTTCCTGCTCTTCCTCCGAGCGGCCGGGGACGCTTTCGATCATCCTCGAAAAGGCATGGGGCGCGATGCAGTTCGAGCGCACCCCGAAGCGCGCCATGTCCAGCGAGATCGAGCGGCTGAGCCCGGCGATGCCCATCTTCGCGGCGGCATAGTTCGCCTGGCCCACCGAGCCGATCAGGGCGGCGGTCGAGGTCATGAACACCAGTGACCCGCCCTCTTGAGCGCGGAAATGCGGCGCGCAGGCAGAAGCGATATTGAAGGCTCCGAAAAGATGCACCCGCAGCACACGCTCGAAATCCTCGGGCTGCATCTTGTGAAAGATCGTGTCCCGCAGGATCCCGGCGCTGTGAATCGCCCCGTCGATCCGCCCGAAACGGTCCAAGGCCGCGGCGACGATCCTGCCCGCACCGTCATGCTCGGCCACGCTGTCGCCGCAGGCCAAGGCCCGCCCGCCGGCCGCCTCGATTTCGGCCACCACCTCTTGTGCCGGGGTGTCGTCCAGCCCGTCGCCTTGCAGCGATGCGCCGATGTCGTTGACGATGACCGCGGCGCCCTCGGCGGCAAGGCAGAGGGCGATCCCCTTTCCCACGCCGCGCCCCGCGCCGGTGACCGCGATGACCTTGCCTTCAAGTTGCCTGTTCATGATCCCGTCCGTTCAAAGTGTTGCCTCGGTGCCAAGCACGAGCGTCGCCTGCGCCGCCAGAACGCCGCCGTTGCCGTGGGCGATCGCCGTTTCCGCGCCGGGCACCTGCCGGTCCCCGCAGGTGCCGCGCAGCTGTCGGGTCGCCTCGATCATCAGGAACAGGCCGAACATGCCGGGGTGGCAATAGGACAGCCCGCCGCCGCTGGTGTTCACCGGCAGCCGCCCGCCCGGCGCGATGCCCCCGTCGCGCACGAAGGCCCCGCCTTCGCCCTTGGGGCAGAAGCCCAGGTCTTCGAGAAAGAGAAGCGTTGTGATGGTGAAGGCGTCATAAAGCTGGACGACGTCCATGTCCCGTGCCGACAGGCCCGCCATCGCGTAGGCCTGCGCGCCCGAGGCCCGCGCCCCGGTCACCGTCAGGTCCGGCATGTTGGTGATCGCGTGGTGCTGCTGCGCCTCGCCGTGCCCCAGAAGGTAGACCGGTTTCTGCCGCAGGGATCTGGCCCGGTCCGCCCGCACCATCACCACCGCGCCGCCGCCATCGGTGACTAGGCAGCAATCGCGCACGGTCAGCGGGGTCGAGATCATCGGCGCGTTCAGCACGTCCTCTACCGCCAGGTCGCGCCGGTCGAAGGCGGCGGGGTTCTTCTTTGCCCAGAGCCGCGCCGCGACGGCGATCTCTGCCAGGTCCTCCCGCCGGGTGCCGAACTCTGCCATGTGGCGGCTGGCGGCCAGGGCGTATCCGGTGATCGGCAGGCGGGGCCTGAAGGGCGCGTCGTACTCGTTCAGATCGCGCTGGGGCGTGAACCGGCCGCGCTGGCTGCGCTGGGTGGAGCCATAGGCGATCACCGCGACGTCGCAGGCCCCGGCTTCCAGGGCAAGCGCCGCATGGGCCGCCAGCGCCTCGAAGGAGGAGCCGCCGGTAAAGCTCGAATCCATGTAACGCGGCGCGATGCCGAGGTATTCGCACATGTTGACCGTCGGCATGCGCAACTGGCTGGCGGCCAGGAACAGCCCGTCCACGTCCGCCAGGGTCAGCCCCGCATCCGCCAGCGCCCGGACGATACCCTGCGCCATCAGGTCCTGGGGCGTCATACCCTCGGCCACCTTGCCCAGGTCGCTTTCGGCCACACCGACGATGGCCGTGCCGCCCCGTGTGGTGCCGCCGCTCATCGAAGGGGCTCCAGGTCGAAGACTGGCACGGGCGCCTCTTCGGCGTCGCCATCCACGAAGCGGACCTGCACGCGGCGCCCGATCTCGGACGCATCGCCGCTTGCGCCCTCGACCTTGCTCATCATCCGGTAGCCTTCGTCAATGTCGATCAGGGCTACAGTGTAGGGCTCGCCCTTTGCGGGGTGGGTCAGGGTGATCGCGTGGATCACGCCGCGCCCCGCGCTGACGCGCCATTCCAGCGGGGCCGCGCCGCCGAAGGGACAGACCACGCGCGGCTGCCATACAGCCCGGCCCGCGTCGGGGCTCCACTGGTAGGCCAGACGGCCGTCCCGGGCGTGGGCCTCCCACACCGCCCGAGGTGACTGCTCGATCCTGGTCATTCTCCCTCCGACGGTCCCGGAGCGCCGGCGGCGCCGGGCGTTTCCCTGTGCCGGATCATTGCCCCGGACCCCGTCGGTCTCAACTTGGAAACCGTCACCGTGACATAATCAGCGGTTAGCCTAGCTGGCGCCCGAGGAACCCCGACAGCGCGGCGTTGAAGCCCTCGGGGTTCTCGATCTGGACCGCGTGGCCGCCGTCGATGTCGGCGATCTCGACCTCGGGCCAGAGGGTGGGAAGTTCTGCCCGGCAGGGCTGGAAGGCCCGTTCGTGCCGCCCGTTGACGAGCAAGGTCGGTACCCGCGGGCGCGCATCCCGTCCGTGAAGCGACAGCGCGGGCGAGGTTTCCCCGATCAGCCGGAGATACGTCGCGATGTCGACCCGTTCGGCGTCGTCTGCAAGCTGGGCCTTGATCGGCTCGGGAAAGCGCCTGGCATTGCGCGGATGGAACGTCTCGTTGCCCATGGCCTCGCGACCGCCCGCTGTGATCCGGGCGATCCTGTCTTCCCGGATGGCCGTTTCCGCCGGCCCGAAGGCATCCCGGAACAAGGTGCGAGAGTTGGTGAAGGCCTGCGCCACGACCCGCGCGTGATGCGCCAGCGCGTAATGCAGGGTCACCCCGGCGCCGAAACTCTGCCCGCAGAGGCACCAGCGATCCACGCCAAGCGCGGCGCGAATCCGCTCCAGTTCCGCGACCATGGCCGCGGGCGAGGCATCTTCCTCGGCCGCTAGCGGCGGCGACGCGCCATGCCCCGGCAGATCGACCAGGATCAGCGGAAACCGCGCGGCGAGCGCATCGCGGTTGAGGTCCCACATGCGGCGGCTGGCGAACATGCCGTGCAACAGAAGCAGCGGCACACCGTCACTCGGATCTCCGACCAGTTCATGAAACATCCGGGGCATCTGTTCTCCCATGCGGCGCGGCGCCACGATAACCCCATCCAGACCCCGGTTTGACCACGACCGAAGTCATGGAACGCAAACCTGCGGTCAGCCCGGCGCGGGAACGGCAGCGCCCTTCCTCTTCTTGAAAAAGGTCCTGGGCTGGCCCGATTCATCAAGCAGCCAGTCGATGAAATGCTTGGTCTTCGTGGAAACGGATTTCATGGTCGGCCAGATAACGTGAAAGGCCGCGCCGGTCGCGACCGGCGTGCCGAAGGGGCAGGTCAGCCTGCCGGCGTCCAGCACCTTCGAAAGAAGATCCAGCTGGCCAAGCGCCAGACCGAAGCCATGCTCCGCGGCCTGGTAGACCAGCAGCGAGCTTTCGAACTCCTGGCCGTCGAGATGGCTCAGGTCCATGCCCGACTGGGCCGACCAGATCTCCCATTCCTTGCGCCGGTACTTCGCGTGAAGCAGTTCCGCCCCCGCAAGGTCCTGCGCGCCGGCAAGGCCGCCGTGCCGCCTGGCGTAGTCGGGGCTGCACACCACATCCACCATCTCGTCGAACAGCTTGCGCGACTTGGCATCCCGCCACGTCCCGTGGCCAAGCTGGATTGCCACGTCAAGATGCGTGCCGCGAAAGTCTAGCGGCTCGACCGTGGTGTCCAGACGGACGCGGTATCCGGGGTACTGTGCCTGGAAATCGCCCAGTCGCGGCAAGAGCCAATGCTGCGCAAAGGTGGGGTAGACCCGCAGCTTGATCGTGTGCTCGCTTTCCCCGGACAGGACGCCGTGGGTGGCGCGTTCCAGCTCTTCGAAGAGCACGCTGACCTCTGCGCCCAGCATCCGGCCCACGTCGGTCAGCTTGACCGACCGCGCGCCACGCACGAACAGCTTGACCCCGAGGTAATCCTCCAGGGTCGAGATCTGGCGGCTGATGGCAACCTGGCTCACACCCATGTGGCGTGCGGCCGCGGTGAAGGTCTTGTGCTGCGAAGCGACGGCAAAAGCTCTCAGCGGGTTGAGCGGCAGGTCACGATAGCGGCGATCCATAAGCGGAGGTTTCCCTTGTCCGACAAGAATGACGGTATTGTCCCCGTCGTGGATGTCTAGACTGGATCGAAACCGGAGTGAAATGGATGCCTGCCAGATGGACTTCAAGCTGACCGACGAACAGCAGATGTTCTTCGACACCGTCCGCCGTTTCGCCGAGGCCGAACTGGCAGAGGGCGCGGCGGCGCGTGCCAACAGCGAGAGTTTCCCCTGGGATGTCGCCGCAAGGTTCGCCGAGATGGGCCTGCTTGGCATAACGATCCCGGAAGCGGATGGCGGGATCGGTGGCGGCCTGGTCGACGCCATTCTCGCGATCCAGGCCGTGGCCGAGGTTTGCCCGCGTTCGGGCGATGTCATCCAGGCCACCAACTTCGGCCCGGTGCGCACCTTCGCCGAGTTCGCGACTTCGGAACAGAAAGAGCGGTTCCTTGGCAAGATCCTGGCCGGCAAGGCCCTGATCTCGCTTGGTATGACAGAGCCCGACGCCGGGTCGGCCGTGACCGACCTGCGCACGATGGCGACTCCGGACGGCGACGGCTTCCGCGTGAACGGCACCAAGATCTTCGGCACGCATTCCGCGGAGGCGGAGGTGTTCCTCGTGTATCTGCGCTACGGTCCCGGGGTGGACGGTATCGGGTCTGTCCTGATCGAGAAGGGCACACCCGGCTTTACCATCGGCAAGCCCTCTGCCTTCATGAACGGCGAAACATGGTCGCAACTGTATTTCGACAATGTCTACGTCCCGAGGGAGAATGTCCTGCTTGGTGCCGGCGGGTTCAAGAAACAGATCGCAGGCTTCAACGTCGAGCGGCTGGGCAACTCGGCGCGGGCGCTCGCCGTCGGGCGGCACGCCTTCAACCTGGCCCGCGACCACGCCGCCCAACGCCACCAATTCGGCCGCGCGCTGTGCGAGTTCCAGGGCCTGCAGTGGAAGTTCGCCGAGATGGCAGTGAAACTCGAGGCCGCCAACCTTCTGCTGATGCGGGCCGCCGTGAACGGCGAGGACGGACTGCCCTCGGCCCAGGACACCGCCATCGCCAAGCTGGCCTGCAATGAGGCCGGTTTCTTCGCGGCCAACGAAGCGGTGCAGATCCTTGGCGGGCTTGGCTTTTCCGAGGAAAGCACGGCGCAGTACGCGTTGCGGCGCACGCGCGGCTGGATGATCGCCGGCGGATCCATAGAGATTCTCAAGAACCGCATCGCCGAAGGCATTTTCGAGCGCCGGTTCTCCCAGCGCGCGCCCCGTGCCCTCGCCGCCGAATGACAGCGCGGCAGGTGCCGGAGCGTCTTGAGGCCCTGACCGCGCCGCGGACGGTCGCGCTTGTCGGGGCCTCGTCCAGTCCCGGCAAGATCACCGCCCGGCCGCTTTCCTTCCTCCTTCGGCACGGGTTCCAGGGCCGTATCGTCCCGGTGAACCCGGGCCGCGCCGAGATCATGGGGGTGCCGACGGTCCCTTCCGTCGCCGATATCGCCGGGTCGGTCGACCACGCCTATATCCTTCTCGATGCCGATCCCGCGCTGACGGCGCTTGAACAGTGCGCCGAGAAGGGCGTCGCGGTGGTGTCCATGCTGGCCGACGGTTTTGCCGAGGCAGGCCCCGAGGGCCTTGCACGGCAGGACCGGGCCGCCGCCATCGCCCGGGACGCCGGTATCCTGCTCATCGGTCCGAACTCGACCGGGGTGGTCTCGACGGCCTCCGGTTTCGTCTGCACAACCAACGCCGCCTTCGCGGCCCCTTCCATCGCCCGTGGCGGCACGGCGGTACTGTCCCAAAGCGGGTCGGTCATCGGAACGCTGCTGTCCCGTGGGCAGGAACGCGGCCACGGTTTCTCGACGCTCGTCTCGCTCGGCAACGAAGCCTGCGTCGGCGTGGGTGGCCTTGGCCAGCTTCTGCTGGATGACCCCAAGACCCGGGCCTTTCAGCTGTTCCTCGAAACCATCCGCGACGCCGAGGCGCTCGGGGCCTTCGCCGAAGGCGCCCGGCAGCGTGGCAAGCCGGTCGTCGCCTACATGATCGGTGCCTCGGAAGAGGGCCGCCAGCTTGCCGTGTCCCATACCGGTGCCCTGACCGGAGGACGCGCCGCCGTCTCGGCCTTCCTGCGCGAGGTCGGCGTCCACGAGGCGCAGCAGTTCGAGACGCTGATCGAGGCGCCCCGCGCGCTGTCCCGCGCACGGTTGCCAGCGGGCCGCCCCCGCCGCGCCACGGTGATCTCCACCACCGGCGGCGGCGGCGCGATGGTGATCGACCAGCTGGCGGCCCGGGGCGTCGAGATCGGCGGGCTGAGCGACGCGGCACGCGCAGAGCTTTCTGCGCAGGGTATCCCGCTGGGACACGGAAAGCTGGTGGACGTCACCCTTGCCGGCACGAAATACGACACCATGCGCGCCGTGGTGGATCGCCTGGTCTGCGACCCGGAAACCGGCGTCCTGATCGTTGCTGTCGGGTCTTCCGCCCAATTCAACCCCGAACTGGCCATCGCGCCGATCGTGGACGCCGCGCGCGAGGCGCCAGAGGGTGCCGCGCCGATCGTGGGTTTCCCCCTTCCGCATGCGCCCGAAAGCCTTGCGCTGCTCGAGGCCGCCGGTATCCCGGGCTTCCGCAACCTGGAGGCCTGCGTCGAAACCGTGGCGCTTCTCATGCGCGCCCCGCCGGGGCCGAGGTCGCCGTCCGCTCCCTTGCCGGTGGCGGTGACCCGGCACATCGACACCCTTCCTCCGGGCGTGCAGTCCGAGGCAGCATCCGGCATCGTCTTCGAACAGCTGGGCCTTGCCCGCCCCCGCACGTTGCTGCTCGGCAGCACCGATCCCTTGCCCGAGGCAATCGACCTTGTCTTCCCGCTGGTGGCAAAGCTGGTCTCGCCCGATCTGCCGCACAAATCCGAGGCGGGCGCCGTGGTGCTGGGGATCGCAAACCGCGAAGAGCTGGCCGCCGGCATCGCGCGCATGAAAGCCAGCGCCGATAGCCATGCGCCTGGCTACCGTCTCAAAGGGGTGCTGGTCCAGGAGATGTGCCACGGGTTGGGCGAGGCAATCATCGGTATCACCCGCGATCCGCTTGTTGGCCCCGTCGTCACGGTGGGCGCGGGGGGCGTGCTGGCAGAGATCTACCGCGATACGGCCACGCGCCCTGCGCCGGTCACGCTGGAGGCTGCCCGCGAGATGGTGGCCGCCATCGACGGTTTCGCGCCCCTGCGCGGTTATCGCGGCCATCCCGAGGGCGATCTGGAGGCGCTTGCGCAGGCCGTCGCCGCCCTGTCCCGGCTTGCGCTCGATCCACGCGTGGAGGAAGCCGAGGCAAACCCGGTGGCCGTTCTCGCGCCCGGCAGCGGCGTGCTGTTGCTCGATGCGCTGATCCGCACGGCGCAACGCGCGTCCGGGTAGTCGTCAGATACCCGGCGGAGGCCGAAGCCCGGTCCGGTCGTCGGCGCGGGCGCTGGTTTCAGGGCTCATGCCTCCCGCCGCAGGCAAGGCAGCTGTCGCCCACCGTGCGCGCAACGGCGGGCCATTTCTAGCCTGTGCCGCCCACCAGCGCCTGAGGCGTTGCAGTGGCCTACGCCGCCATGTGGAGCCGCTTGGGCGGCAACGCCAGCCTCAAGCACCCGGATCTGTCACGCATCG
>JAUIIC010000131.1 GCA_030431935.1 Alphaproteobacteria bacterium
ACGTCCACCTCGGGCCAGGCCTTGCGGAAGGCCTCCAGCACCGGGAACAGCCACTCGAAACAGGCGTGGCATTCGATGGCGATGTGCAGCCGCCCGGTCTTGCCCTGCTCCAGCGCGCGGAATTCCTCCTCCACTGCGGCGACCTCGGGCAGCACCCGCTCGGCCAGACGCAACAGCCGCGCGCCCGCCGACGACAGCCGCAGGGGCTTGGACCGGCGCACGAAAAGCTCCACCCCCGCCTGTTCCTCCAACCCCTTCACCTGGTGACTAAGCGCGGATTGCGTGATGTTCAGAAGGTCCGCCGCGCGGGCCAGACCGCCCGCCTCGTGGATCGCCCTGATGGTGCGCAGGTGCCGAAGCTCCAGATGCATATTCAACCGCCGCTCATGATCTTCTTGAGGATTATGAATTTGTCTCACACCCAGCGCCGTGGGACAAGCGGACAACCAAGCAAGGATCGCCCCGATGACCGCGCCCCGCATCTCGTTCGAATTCTTCCCGCCCCAGTCGCTGGACGCCTCGTTCCGCCTCTGGGACACGGTGCAGACACTCGCCCCGCTGAACCCCGATTTCGTGTCGGTCACCTACGGCGCCGGCGGCACCACACGCGACCTGACGCACGAGGCGGTGGCCACGATCCACAAGCACTACGGCCTGAACGTCGCTGCGCACCTGACCTGCGTGAACGCCACCCGCGCCGAGACGCTGGACATCGCCAACCGCTATGCAGAGGCCGGCGTGACCGAGCTCGTCGCCCTGCGCGGCGACCCGCCCAAGGGCGCGGGCCGCTTCACCCCCCACCCCGAGGGCTTTGCCAACTCGGTGGAGCTGATCGAGGCGCTGGCCGAAACCGGCAAGTTCCACCTGCGCGTCGGCGCCTATCCCGATCCGCACCCCGAGGCGGAAAGCTTCGATGCCGACGTGGCCTATCTCAAGCGCAAGATCGACGCGGGCGCCGGCAGCGCGATCACCCAGTTCTTCTTCGAGGCCGACACCTTCTTCCGCTTCCGCGATGCCTGCGTCGCGGCGGGCATCGACGCCCCGATCATCCCCGGCATCCTGCCGATCGAGAACTGGTCGGGCGTGGCCAAGTTCGCCGCCCGCTGCGGCGCGCATGTGCCCGCCTGGGTCTCGGACGCCTTTGAAAAGGCCGAGCGTGACGGCCGCCACGACCTTCTGGCCACCGCGCTTTGCACCGAGCTGTGCAGCGACCTGATCGAGGGTGGCGTCGACCGGCTTCACTTCTACACGCTGAACAAGCCCTCGCTGACGCGCGACGTCTGCCACGCCCTTGGCGTCACGCCAGAGGTGACGCTGCGCGACGTCGCCTGACGCCCGCCGCACCCCGCACCGCACCGCGCCCGGCCCCTCGCAGGGGACCGGGCGTTTGCCGCTTTGCACGGCGGCGCCCAGCAGCTACCACATCACCATGACCCAGCAATTCACCGCCACCTCGCCCGACCAGCTTGCCACCCCGGACCAGCTTCGCGGCATGTCGGGGCTGGAGATCATGCGCGCCATTCTCGACGGCAGGCTTGCCGGGGCCCCCATCGCAGGGCTTCTGAACTACCGCCTCGACACCGTCGAGGAAGGCTTCGTCACCTTTCGCGGCGCGCCACGGTTCGAGATGTCGAACCCCATGGGAACGGTCCACGGCGGCTGGTACGGCACCCTTCTCGACAGCGCGATGGGCTGCGCGGTGATGACCTGCCTTCCGGCGGGCGCGGCCTATACGACGCTGGAGTACAAGATCAACATCACCCGCCCGATCCCCCACGGGACAGAGATCGTCGCCACCTCCACCGTGCAGCACGCCGGCCGCTCCACCGCCGTCGCGAACGGAGAGATCAGGGGGGTAGAGGACGGGCGGCTCTATGCCACCGGCTCGACCACCTGCATCGTCCTTCAGCCGCGATAGGCCCCGTGCGGATCGAAACCGAACGCCTGGTCCTGCGGCCCTTCGCGCCGGATGACCTCGACGCCTTTGCCGCGATCAACGCGGACCCGGCGGTGATGGCGCATTTCCTCGCCCCGATGACGCGAGCAAAAACTGCCGAATTGCTCGCCCGCATCGCCGCCTCGGTGGACCGCACCGGCTATGGCTTTGCCGCCGTCGAGCGCCGCAGCGACGGCGCGCTGATCGGCATGGCGGGCCTCAGCCTGTTTCAGGCGCCGCTGCCCTGGACGCCCGCCACCGAGATCGGCTGGCGCCTGACCCCCTCCGCCTGGGGCCAGGGCTATGCGACAGAGGCCGCCCGCGCCTGGCTGGCCCATGGCTTCGACGCGCTGGGGCTCGACCGGATCGTGGCCTTCACCACCACGACGAACGCGGCCTCCGAGAAGGTCATGCAACGGCTCGGCATGACCCGGACACCTGACTTGGACTTCGACCACCCCGCCATTCCGGCAGGACATCGGCTGTCGCGGCACATCGTCTACACGGCGACCCCGACCTGACCGTCCGTCACGCTGGAATGCAGCGCCTCCGACGGGTCGCGCAACGGCACGCGCCGCCGCCGTGCCACAAAGAACTTGCCCCAGCCCCGCCACGTCCCGACCGACGGCGCGCCCGCATCCAGCGGGAACCGCGCCGCCCAGCCCGAGGGCAGGGGCAGGCCGCAGGCCGCCGCCCGCTCCAGCATCCAGACGAGCGGGATATTCGCCAGCGGCCGGGCCGCGTCGAAGCCGCCCAATTGCCCGCCGATGTCGCCATGCGCGCCACGAAACCAGACCTGCTCCATCTCGCCGGGCCAGTCCGGATCGGTCGACCACAACACGGGCGCAAAGGCCTCGCGCGTCTCGTCCAGCGCCAGCGCGTGATAGCCGCGCTTCACATGCCGGTTCAGATGGTGGTCATGAAACTCATGCGCCGCGTCCGCCCAGCGCCAGATCACCGGCGCGCGCAGGCCCAGCGCCTTGACGGTGTCCCAGACCCCCACCATCTCGATCTCGGCCCCGGGGTGGCAGTGCCTTTCGGAAAAGGTC
Source organism: Alphaproteobacteria bacterium (assembly GCA_030431935.1). GTDB lineage: Bacteria > Pseudomonadota > Alphaproteobacteria > Rhodobacterales > Rhodobacteraceae > ASV31. The sequence goes on from JAUIIC010000131.1 coordinate 2,986, forward strand.
GCCAGCACCGGGCGCACCCGCCCCGTCTGGTAGCCGCGATAGAGCAGGCGGATGTTGCGCACCGTGGCCTTCTCGGCGCGCAACAGCCCCACCGCACCGATGAAACCGGCCAGCGATCGCGCCGCATAGGCCCCGCGCGAATAGCCGAACAGGTAGATCCTGTCCCCCGGCCGGTAGCGCGAGGCAAGGAACCCATACACACGCCGGATCTGCCGGTTGATGCCGCGCCCCTCGATCACGTCGCGGGTGTTGGTCCAGCTGTCCCACTGCACCCCTGCCTCATAGCGCAGAGACAGCCGTTGCCGCACCGCCACCTCGCACAGAAGCTTGTAGAGAAGCCCCGCGTTGGTTTCCCGACCAGGGGCCAGCGACGACATCGTGCCGTCCAGGATGATGACATGGTCGACCCTGCCGCGGGTCAGCGTCGCGGGTGTGGTCTCGACCCGCGGGCCCAGCCGAAGCCAGGCCCGTATCCTGTCATTCAGCCGCAATCGGCCTGTCTTTCAGCAAGGCCCAGACCCGCGACGGGGTAAAGGGCATGTCCACCTGCCGGATTCCGTCATCCCAGACCGCATCCAGCACCGCGTTGGCCACGGCGGCCAGCGCCCCCACGGTGCCCGCCTCGCCACAGCCCTTCATGCCCAGCGGGTTGTAAAGCGACGGCACGGGTTCGGTGGTAAAGGCGATCATCGGCACGTCCTCGGCGCGCGGCATGCCGTAATCCATGAAGGTCGCGGTCAGAAGCTGCCCGTCCGCGTCATAGACCACGTGTTCGGACACCGCCTGCCCGATCCCCTGCACGACACCGCCATGCACCTGCCCCTCGGCCAGCATCGGGTTGATGAGGTTCCCGAAATCGTCGGTGACGGTGTATCGGACCACCGCCATCACCCCGGTCTCGGGGTCGATCTCGATCTCGGCCACATGCGCGCCATTGGGGAACGACCGCGCCTCCAGCGTGTGGCTTTCAGAGAACGTCAGCAGGTCCTCGCGCCCCGCCGCCCGCGCCATCTCGGCGGCTTCGAGGAAGGTCGGCGTCATGTTCGAGCCCTCGGCGCGGAAGGTCACGTCGTCGAACCGCACCTCTGCCGGGTCTACGCCCATCTCGCCCGCCAGGAACGCGGTATAGGCCGTCACCATCGTGGCCACAGCTTTCAGCGTCACCGTGTTCTGCACCGTAACCGAGCGGGAGCCGCCCGTGCCGCCCCCCGCCGGGATCATGTCGCTGTCGCCCTGGATCACGCTGATCCTGTCCGCCGGAATGCCCGTCTGATCTGACAGGAACTGCGCGAACACCGTCTCGTGCCCCTGCCCGTTCGACTGGGTGCCGACATAGATGCTGGCGGTGCCGTCCTCGTTGAAGGTCACCTTCACATGCTCGGTCGGATCACCCAGGATCGACTCGATGTAATAGCAAAGCCCCAGCCCGCGCAGCTTGCCCTCGGCGGCGGACGCCGCCTTGCGCGCGGCAAACCCGTCGCGGTCCGCCTCGCGCTCGACCCGCGCCAGCACGCGCGCGAAATCGCCCACGTCATAGGCCGCGCCGCTCGGCACCGCATAGGGAAACTGGTCGGGCCGGATGAAGTTGCGCCGCCGCAATTCCCACGGATCGAGCCCCAGCACCCGCGCGGCATTGTCCATCGACCGCTCCAGCGCATAGATCGCCTCGGGCCGCCCGGCACCGCGATAGGCGTCGACCTGCGTGGTGTTGGTGAAGATGCCCTTGGTGTTGGCATAGACCGTCTGAAGGTCGTAGGTCCCCGTCAGCACCTTGGCGAACAGGTTCGTCTGGATCGCCTGCGCGAAGTTCGAGTTGTAGGCCCCGAGGTTGCAGACCGTGTCCACCCGGTAGGCCGTCAGCCGGTAATCCGCGTCAAAGCCCAGCCAGGTCCGGTGCGTCAGGTCGCGCCCGGCATTGTCCGTCAGCATCGCCTCGGTCCGGTCCGACATCCAGCGCACGGGCCGCCCGGTGCGCCGCGTGGCCTCGGGCAGCACGAAGTATTCCGGATAGGGCATCCCCTTGGTGCCGAACCCGCCGCCCACGTCGGGGTTGGTCACGCGCACCGCCTCGGGGTCGAGGTGATAGGCGCGGGCCAGTTCCTTCTTCATGTCCCAGACGCCCTGCCCGCTGAAGCACAGGTGAACCCGCCCGTCCGTCCACTCCGCCCAGGCGCCGCGCGGCTCCATGGAGTTCGGGATGATCCGGTTGTCGGCGATCTCCATCTCGACCACATGGGCCGAACCCGCCAGCGCCGCCTCGGTCGCCGCCTCGTCGCCCAGCCCCCAGTCGAAGGCCAGGTTGTCCGGCGCCTCGGGGTGGATCGCGGTGCCCCCCGGCGCCACCGTCACCCAGGGTTCCAGTTCCGCGATGTCCAGCTCGATCAGTTCCGCCGCGTCCTTGGCCTGCGCCATCGTCTCGGCAATCACCACCGCGATCGGCTCTCCCACGAAGCGCACCCGCCCGCGCGCCAGGAACGGGCGCTCGGGCGCCGCCGCCTTGCTGCCGTCGCGGTTGCGGATGATCGTGGCCGTCATGCCCAAGTCGATCCCCGCCGCCTCGAAATCGGCCGCCGTCAGCACCAGGTGCACGCCCTCGGACGCCTGCGCCTCTGCCACCTCCAGCGTGGTGATCTCGCCATGCGCCACCTGGCTGCGCAGCACATAGGCCACAAGCGACCCCTCGGGCGCGATGTCGTCCACGTACCGTCCCGCGCCGGTCAGCAACCGCACGTCCTCGACCCGTTTCACGGGCTGGCTCTTTCCGAACTTGTCCATTGGATGCCTCTTCGCGCTGTCGCGTTCCGCCTCCCCCGGACATTAGCCCTTGTCCAAGCGGTGTAAACCCGGCGCGGGCCTTTCCCTTTCCGCCGCGCTTCGCTATCTCGGGCCGCGAACCTCAGACGGATCGGGACCGCCCGCGATGCCCATGGAAAAGACATTCGACGCCGCCACCGCCGAACCCCGGCTCTACGAGGCCTGGGAAACCGCAGGCGCCTTCGCCGCCGGGGCCAACGCCTCGCGCGAGGATACCTTCTGCATCATGATCCCGCCGCCCAACGTGACGGGCAGCCTGCACATGGGCCACGCCTTCAACAACACGCTGCAGGACATCCTTGTGCGCTGGCACCGGATGCGCGGCTTCGACACGCTCTGGCAGCCGGGACAGGACCACGCCGGCATCGCCACCCAGATGGTCGTCGAGCGTGAACTGGCGAAAGAGGGCAAGCGCCGCACCGACTTCAGCCGCGAGGATTTCACGGCCCTGGTCTGGGAACAGAAGGCGAAATCCGGCGGCACAATCATCAACCAGCTGAAACGCCTCGGCGCCTCCTGCGACTGGTCGCGCAACGCCTTCACCATGTCCGGCGCCCCCGGCGCCCCGGCCGGTGAAGAGGGGAATTTCCACGACGCCGTGCTGCGCGTCTTCGTCGACATGTATCACAAGGGCTACATCTACCGCGGCAAGCGGCTGGTGAACTGGGACCCGCATTTCGAGACCGCGATATCGGATCTGGAGGTCGAACAGGTCGAGGTCGACGGCAAGATGTGGCGCCTGCGCTACGCGCTCGAAGACGGCGCCACCTACGACCACCCCGTCGAATTCGATGAGGACGGCACCCCAACCGCCTGGGAACAAAGGGATTACCTTGTCGTCGCCACGACGCGCCCCGAAACCATGCTGGGCGACACCGGCGTCGCGGTCCATCCCGACGACGACCGCTACAAGCACCTGATTGGCAGGAAAGTGAAACTTCCGCTCTGCGGCCGGTCGATCTCGATCGTCGCCGACACCTATGCGGATCCGACAAAGGGCACCGGCGCGGTCAAGATCACCCCCGCCCATGACTTCAACGACTGGGGCGTGGGCGAGCGCACCGGCCTGCCCGCCATCAACGTCATGACGCCCACCGCCGCCATGTGGATGGCCGGCAACGACGACTTCGCCCGCGACTGCCCCGCCGACGACGTCGCCCGCTGCGTGCAGATGTTCGACGGCGCCGACCGCTACGAGGCGCGCGACATGATCGTCACCACCGCCCGCGACGAGGGCTGGCTCGACGGCATCGACGAAGACCGCCACATGGTCCCGCACGGCGACCGCTCGAAGGTCGCGATCGAGCCCTACCTCACCGACCAGTGGTTCGTGGACGCCGCCAAGGTCGTCCAGCCCGCCATCGACGCCGTGCGCAACGGCGACACCCGCATCCTTCCCGAACAGGACGCCAAGGTGTATTTCCACTGGCTGGAAAACATCGAGCCCTGGTGCATCTCGCGCCAGCTCTGGTGGGGCCACCAGATCCCGGTGTGGTACGACGACGAAGGCAACCACTATTGCGCCGCGACAGAGGCCGAGGCCCAGGCCCAGGCCGGCGCGGGCAAGACGCTCACCCGCGACGCGGATGTCCTCGACACCTGGTTCTCCTCGGGCCTCTGGCCCATCGGCACCCTCGGCTGGCCGAACGACACGCCGGAACTGGCAAAGTACTTCCCCACCAACGTGCTGGTGACCGGCTTCGACATCATCTTCTTCTGGGTCGCCCGGATGATGATGATGCAATACGCCGTCGTCGGTCAGAAGCCCTTCGACACCGTCTATGTCCATGCCCTCGTCCGCGACGAGAAGGGCAAGAAGATGTCCAAGTCGCTCGGCAACGTGCTCGACCCGATCGAACTGATCGACGAGTTCGGCGCCGATGCCGTGCGCTTCACGCTCGCCTCCATGGCCGCCATGGGCCGCGACCTGAAGCTGTCCACCGCCCGCATCGCGGGCTACCGCAACTTCGGCACCAAGCTCTGGAACGCCGTGCGCTTCGCCGAGATGAACGGCGTCTACGACACCCACACCGACGGCGCGGCCATGCCCACGGCCAGCGCCACCGCCAACCGCTGGATTCTCGGCGAAACCGCCCGCATCCGCGAAGAGGTCGACGCCGCGCTGACCGCCTTCCGCTTCAACGACGCCGCCAACGCGCTTTATGCCTTCGTCTGGGGCAAGGTCTGCGACTGGTATGTGGAGTTCGCCAAGCCGCTCCTCAACTCCGACGACCCCGCAATCCAGGCCGAAACCCGCGCCACGATGGGCTGGGTGATGGACCGCTGCATGATCCTCCTGCACCCGTTCATGCCCTTCATTACCGAAGATCTCTGGTCCGCCACCACCCCCCGCGCCAGGCCGCTGGTCCACGCCGACTGGCCTGAAACGCTGTCCGCCGCCGACACCGTCGACCCCGCGGCAGAGCGCGAGATGCGCTGGGTCATCGCGCTCATCGACGAGGTCCGCTCGGCCCGCGCGCAGATGCATGTTCCCGCGGGCCTGCAGATCCCCATGCTCGCCCTCGACATGGACGAGGCCGCCCGCACCGCCTGGGACCGCAACGCACCGCTGATCCAGCGACTGGCGCGCGTGGCCAGCCTCGACGCCGCCGACGCGGCCCCCAAAGGCGCCATCACCATCGCGCTCGACGGCGCCACGCTCTGCCTGCCGCTCGCCGACATCATCGACGTGGCCGAGGAAAAAGCGCGGCTGGAAAAGACGCTCACCAGGCTCGACAAGGAGATCGCGGGCCTGAACGGACGGCTCTCGAACCCGAAATTCGTCGAAAGCGCCCCCGAAGAGGTGGTCGAGGAAACCCGCGACAACCTCGCCCAGCGCAAGGACGAGGCCGACAAGCTTTCCGCCGCGCTCGCAAGGCTTGCCGAACTGGGCTAGCATCGCCCCATGGCCACCCGCTGGGACACGTTCGCCGACCGCCGCATCCGCGCCGCCCAGGCGCAGGGCAGGCTCGACCGCCTCCAGGGCCAGGGCAAGCCCCTGCCCGACCGCCCCGAAGCGGCCTTCGTCGATCCCGGAGAGGCGGTGGGCTACCGCATCATGGCCGAACACGGCGCGCTGCCGCAGGAACTGCGCCTGAAGGCCGAGGTCGAGGCCGCCCGCGCCGCCCTGCAGGCCGAGACCGATCCCGACGCCCGCCGCGCCGCCATGAAACGCTTCGCCAAGGCGCAGCTGCGCCACGACATCGCCCGCGAGGCGCGCCGCCGCTTCATGGGCGCCTGACCCCGGCTTCTTCTGTTCGGAAATACTCCCGCCGGAGGCACGCGGCGCCGGGGCTCGATGCCCCGGCGCCGCGTTCGCGGGGCGACGCCGCAGGCGGCGCAACCCGCCCCTTGCGCAAACCCCGCCAATGATGTGATCTCGCGCCCATGACCGGACCCAGATACACCGACCTCGTCGCCAGCCTGCCCTCGACCGTGCCCTTCGTCGGGCCCGAAACCCAGGAACGCGACCGCGGCCGCCCCTTCCGCGCCCGCCTCGGCGCCAACGAAAGCGGCTTCGGCCCCTCGCCCCGTGCGATCGAGGCGATGTGCGCCGCGGCCGCCGAGGTCTGGAAATACGGCGACGCCCAGAACCACGACCTGCGCAGCGCCCTCGCCGCCCATCACGGCGTCGCGCCCGAAAACATCATGGTGGGCGAAGGCATCGATGGGCTTCTGGGCTATCTCGTCCGGCTCCTGGTCGGGCCCGGCGACGCGGTTGTCACGTCGGACGGCGCCTATCCCACCTTCAACTACCACGTCGCGGGCTTCGGCGGCACGCTCCACAAGGTGCCCTACGCCGACGACCGCGAAGACCCGCAGGCGCTCGCCGCCATGGCGCAGCGCACCAACGCGAAACTCGTCTACCTCGCCAACCCCGACAACCCGATGGGCACCTGGCAGGACGGCGCCGCCGTCACCGCGATGCTCGACGCGCTGCCCCCGGGCTGCCTGCTGGTCCTCGACGAGGCGTATGTCCAGTTCGCCCCCATGGGCACCGCGCCCGACATCGCCGCCGACGACCCCCGCGTGATCCGCATGCGCACCTTCTCCAAGGCCTATGGCATGGCGGGCGCGCGCGTGGGCTACGCCATCGCCGCGCCCGACCTGATCCGCAGCTTCGACAAGATCCGCAACCATTTCGGCATGTGCCGCATCAGCCAGGCCGGCGCGCTGGCCGCGCTGCACGATACGGCCTGGCTTGACAGCGTCGTGGCGCAAGTGGCCGAGGCCCGGGTGCGCATAGGCGGCATCGCGGCGGAAAACGGCCTGACCCCGCTGCCGTCGGCCACCAATTTCGTCGCAATCGACTGCGGCGCCGACGGCGCCTTCGCCCGCCGGGTGCTGACCGAACTGGTGGCGCGCGACGTCTTCGTGCGCATGCCCTTCGTCGCGCCGCAGGACCGCTGCATCCGCATCTCCGCCGGTCCCGCGCCCGAGCTTGACATCCTCGCCGCCACCCTGCCCCAGGCGCTCGCCGCCGCGCGGAACACCGCCTGACCTGACAGAATGTCGCAGCCGTGACTGGCCAGATGCCGAGCGGATGCTATCCTGAGATGACGGCGGGTCGAAAAATCGCCCGCATCATAGCCGGAGATGCGTCATGCAGGGACCCCGCCACCTTCCCGAACGCCCCCCGCTGCCCGGTTCGGGCTACATGGACGACTATACCACGGCCTTTCTCTGGTCCGCGGGCGTCCTCGTCTTCATGGCGCTCCTGACGCTCTGGGCCGCACTGGGGTTCCCGGCAGCCCTCGTCGCGGCCACCGTGTCCGACCGCCTGATCCTCCGCCGCGCCCGGCGCTGACCGCCCGCCCGCCGCCCGGATCCGCCCCCGTCTTCTTCTGTTCGGAAATACTCCCGCCGGAGGCACGGCGCGAGGGGGCTCGATGCCCCCGAGCGGCGTTCCCCCCTGCCAGGAACCCATTCGGCGCACAGGGTCCGGCGCGCCCCGCCTCAGCCTTCGGCGCAGACCGCCGCCGCCGCCTCCAGCGCGCCACGCCCGTGCGGGATGCCCAGCGCCGTCAACCCGGCCTCGATCCCGCCCAGCGCCCCCAGCACCATGTGCGCGTTGACATGCCCCATATGCGCCACCCGAAAGAAGCCGTCCGCGCCGGGATCCTCGGGCGTGCCCATCCCCAGCCCGATGCCAAGCGTCAGCCCCGCCGTATCGGTCAGCCAGCTGCGCAGCGCCGTGCCATGCGGCGCGCCGATACGCACGCTCGTCACCGAATGCCCGCGCGCCGCCGGGTCCGCGATGTTCAGCCGGATCGGCCCCTCGGCGCCCCAGGCGTCGAACGCCGCCCACACGGCCCGCGCCAGAACCTCGTGCCGCGCCCAGACCGCCTCCAGCCCCTCCTCGGCGATCATGTCGAGCGCCGCGCGCAGCCCGAACAGGTGATGCGTCGGCGCGGTGCCGTCGAAATACTGGTAGAACTCCTCGGGCGCGCTGCGCGGCCGCCAGTCCCAGTAATGGGTCACGCATCCGGCCCGCTCGCGCGCCGCATCTGCCCTGGCGTTGAAGAACACGAAGCCAAGCCCCGGCGGCGTCATCAGCCCCTTCTGGCAGGCGGCGATCATCACGTCGACGCCCCAGGCGTCCATCTCGAACCGGTCGCAGGCCAGGCTCGCGAT
>JAUIIC010000132.1 GCA_030431935.1 Alphaproteobacteria bacterium
CGCGGCAGGTCGCCAGGAACCGCGCGTCCTGCGGTTTCTGCGGGAATTGCCGGATACCGGGGGCGTGCAGGTGATAATGCTCTGCAATGGCCTCCATCGGGTCGATGGTCTCGTCGATCAGGCGGGCAAAGACGCGCTCTCCCGCAACATGGTCGTCAGCCGCGACATGGGCACCGGCGGCCTCGATGGCCTCGTAGAAGGACGGGTCGTCCTGCGCCGCGCCCGAGAGCATCAGGCGCGGGCCTGCGGTGGGTGCGCCGGCGGTGTCCGCGACGCCCTCGGCCAGTGCCAGGAACCCGTCCACCGGCATCGCGCCGAACAGCGCGCAAAGCCGGAACACGTCGCTGCCAGCGATGCGCCCCTGGCGGCGCAAGTCGTTCACCCGGGTCAGGGCACGGCGCATGGCGTTGGTCGCGGCGATGGCGTCGCGCAGGGATTTCGGGGTCGGGACATGGCCGATGGCGCCGAGCGTGGCCGCAAGCTCTGTCATCCGGGCGTGGACGTAGCGACCGGTCGACCAGTAGGCGGTCTGCATCACGTCGACGATCTGCACCGGCGGGATCTGCACACCGGGCTCCCAGTTGCGCACTTCGGCGATGTAGTAGTGCAGTTGCAGATGCTGTTCCGAGACCCGGGGCAGAAGGACAAGCGGAAGGCCCGCAAGGCGTCCGCGCAGGATCTGGTCAAAGATCGACCGGACCTCGCCATCCATCTCGTCTTCCATGTAGCGGGCGCCGGGACCCGGCGGCGTCGACGGGTCGCCGAAGATGCGGCGGGGCGTCAGGCCCGCGGCCAGCACCAGTTCGATCGGCACGGCCTGGGTGATGCAGCCGATCGCCGTGTCCTGCGGGCTGAGAGCGTGGCGGTTCGCATAGGTCGCGCGCAGCGTGTCGAGCGCGGTCATATCGCGCCCTCGTCCCGCAGCCTGGCGATGTCGTCCGCGGAATAGCCGAGCGTTCCCAGGATGCCGTCGGTCGAGGCGCCCAGGGCTTCGGACGGACCGCGCACGCCGGTCGGCACCCCACCAAGGCGAAAGCCGGCGCCGACGGCCTCCATCTCGCCCTGTGGCGTTTCGTAGGTCTGCATCAGCCCGCGCGTGCGCGTCTGCTCGTGGTGGGCGATCTCGGGGAAAGTGCGGGCCGCGCCGGCGGGAATGCCCTCGGCAACCAGCAGCGCCTCCCACTCCTCGGCGGGGCGGGTGGACAGACGCTCCTCGATGGCGGCGACAAGGGCCTCGGCGTTCGCCTCTCGGGCGTCCGGCGTGGCAAAGCGGTCGTCCGCAAGCAGGGCATCGGCCCCGATCAGGCGGCACAGGCGGTCGAACCAGCGCGGGTGAAGCGAGGCGATGAAGATGCGGCCCGTCGCCGTGCGATAGCGTGCCATCGTCGGGCGTCGCCCCAGCCCCGGCGGGCCGCCCAGCAATGTCGCGGCAATCGCGTTGGCCCCGAGCAGGAAGGCGGTGTCGAGCATTGCCACGTCGATCCGCGTGCCTTCTCCGGTCTGGGTCCGGCGGTAAAGCCCGGCGATGATCGCCGAGGCGGCGACGAACCCCGTGCCAGGATCGAGCATGCCGATGCCAAGGTCCATCGCGTCGGGATTGCGCGAAAGGTAGCTGTCGGCGATGCCCGATGCGGACTGGACCGACCATTCAATCGCCGGCATGTCGCGCATCGGCCCGTCCTGTCCATAGCCCGAGATCGAGCAATAGATCAGCCGAGGATGCGCGGCATGCAGGCGGTCCCAGTCCAGCCCGAACTCGGCGGCGAGGCCGGGGCGGAAGTTCTCCACCAGCACGTCGGCGTCCGACAGCATCCGGTTCAGCACCTCGCGCCCGGATTCGGACTTCAGGTTCAGCGTCACCGATCGCTTGCCGCCGTTCATGCAGTCGAACCGGCCGAAGGGTCGGGCACGAAAGTCGTCGCCGCGCCCTGGTGGCTCCACCTTGATGATCTCGGCCCCCTGAACGTGCAGCTGGTGCGTGCAGAACGGTCCGGCCAGCGCATGGGTCAGGTCCACCACCCGGACACCGGACAAAAGCGCCGCTTGCGCGTCGTCGGACATGGGTCCGTCCCTCCCTTGGTTCTTTCGGGGTCACGCCGCGAGCGTCCCGAATTGACAGAAGCCTATGCTCTGATTACGCTGGATTTCAAGGAATAAGACGATGTTTCACTGGATGAAACACACAAGGGAGGAGATGACGGCGTGACCGAGCTTTCGGGCAGGCTTGTCGAGGACGCCACGGGTGCGGATGACGGGCCGACCTACAAGGTCAGCGTGCTGGACCGTTCGATTTCGGTCTTGCAGGCGTTCACCGTCGGAGTCCCCCACCTGACGTTGGCCGAGATCTCGCGGGCGACCGGCCTGCACAGGTCGACTGTGCTGCGCCTGTTGTCGACGCTGGCCCATGCGGGGCTGGTGATCCGCGACGCTGATACCGGAAAATACGCGCTGGGCTACGAGATCATCGCGATGGCCGAAGTGGCGCGGGCGGGCAGCGGCATTGCCGACTGGGCGCGGCCGGTCATGCGAGAGATACGCGACCGGTTGAACGAAACCGTGGTCCTGTCGGTGCGCACGGGCGACTATCGCGTGGACATCGACCAGATCATCGCGAACCAGCCGATCCGGCGGGTGGTGACGCTTGGCGAGCACAAGCTTCTGACCTTTGGCGCGCCCTCTCTGTCGATCCTATCGGGTCTGCCGCGCGGGCAGGTCGAAGAGATCGTCGGGCGCCTTCGCAAGAAGTCGCTGGAGCTTTACCCCTCGTTCGATGAGGCCCTGCTCTACGAACGGTTGGAGCGTATCCGCGAGACCGGCGTGCATGAGCAGCGGTCGCAATACGGGCCGGGAACATGGTCCGGGTCCTTCGGGATCGCGGGGCCGGTCTTTGGCCGCCGGGGCGAGGTCGTGGCCGCGCTGGGCGTCTCGGTCCCGAGCGGCCGCATGACGCCGGACATGCGCGACGGGCTGGCCGACGCGGTGCGCGAGGGCTGCGCCGCGATCAGTGCCCGGCTTGGCAGCGCCGGGGGCGCGGCGTGACGGGCGCGCCCCACGCCCGGGCCGGAGAGGCCGATGGGCCGCTGGCGGGGGTGCGGGTCTGCGATTTCTCCTGGGTTGGCGCGGGACCGCGGGCGACGAAGGAACTGGCCGATCACGGTGCCGAGGTGCTGAAAATCGAAAGCGCCAGGCGCCCCGATCCATCCCGCCGCACACCGCCGTTCGTCGGCGGCAACGGTCCCGATTCCAGTGTGTTCTTCGTGATGTCCAACACCTCCAAGAAATCGGTGGCGGTCGATCTGAGCGACCCGCGCGGGGTGGCCGTGGCTCGCCGTATCGCACTGGCTTCGGACATGGTCGTGGAGAACTTCGGCGCGGGATTTCTCGACCGGATCGGGCTGGGGTGGCAGGCGCTGTCAGAAGAGCGCCCGGACCTTGTCATGGTGTCGATCTCGATCGCCGGGCGGACCGGCCCGCTGGCGGGATTTCGCGGCTACGGGAATTCAGCCGCCGCGACCTCGGGTCAGGCGTTCCTGACCGGGTTCCCGGGCGGGCCGCCGCACCTGACGAACTATGCCTTCGGCGACGTTGCGACGCCGCTGTTCGGCGCCATCGCGATGATGGGGGCGCTGGAGTTTCGGCGGCGGACGGGGCGCGGGATCTATGTCGATGTCTCGCAACTGGAATCGATGATGCAGCTGCTGTCTCCTGCCGCGCTGGCCGAGGCTGCCGGCCTGCCGCAGAAGGCGATCGGCAACCGCGAGACATGGTGCGCGCCGAACGGTGTCTTTCCCTGCCTGGGCGAAGATGCATGGGTCGCGGTGACCATTGCGACCGACCAACAGTGGACGGCGTTCCGAGACGTGGCAGGGATTGCGGCGGCACCGGACCTGGACACTGTCGAGGGCCGGCTGGCGCATGTCGAAGCGGCCGAAGCGTTCGTTGCCGACTGGACGGCGGCACGGACCCCGGACGCGGCGGCGCGGGCGCTGCTCGACCTCGGCATTCCGGCCGCGCCGGTGCAGGACGGTCGCCAGGTCAGCGAAGATGCGCAACTGGCGCACCGGAGGATTGCGGAACGGCTGGACCATCCGGTGATCGGCCCGATCCGGCATGTGGCGCCCGCATTCAAGCTTTCGCGAACGCCCGGCACGGTCGGTCTGGCGCCGATGCTGGGCCAGCACACCGGCGACGTGCTGCGCCAGGTGGCCGGGCTGAGCGACGCCGAGATCGCCGAGCTCATGTCGGCGGAGGTTCTGCAATGAGCCTTCTGGCCCCCATCCGCGTTCTCGACCTGGGCGGCGACTGGGGCGGGCTGCCGGGCAAGATCCTGGCCGAGATGGGCGCCGAGGTGATCCGGATCGAGCCGCCCGGCGGCGATCCGGCCCGGCGCCGCGCCCCGATGGCCGGCGGCGTCGGTCTTCCGTGGACGACGTTCAACCTGTCCAAGCGCAGCGTCACGGTGGACATCGCCGCACCGGAGGGGCAGGCGATGCTGTTGGACCTCGCCGCCAGCGCCGACGCCCTGATCGAAAGCTTCCCGCCGGGACATCTGGCGTCGTTGGGGCTGGCGCCGGAGGCGCTGATCCGCCGGCATCCCTCGCTTGTCGTCACGTCGCTGACGGCCTTCGGCCAGACCGGGCCGCGTGCGGGCGATCCCGCCTCTGACACCACGGTGATGGCGCTGTCGGGGCTCATGGCCGTGACCGGGTTCGCCGGGCTGCCGCCGCTGCGCCTCGGGGTGGACCAGATCACCTCGCTCGCCGGGCTTCAGGCGGCGCTGGGGACGTTGATGGCGCTTTACGCCCGGGGGGCCGACGGGCTGGGGCAGCATGTGGACGTGTCCGCGCTCGATGCGGCCCGGCTGGCCAATTACCGCGAGCCCCTGCGCTGGGAATTCCAGCAGGCGGTCGAGACGCGGCGGGGCAATCTTGCCCGGCGCGGGAAGGGCGGCTTCACCTCGACCATCTGGGAATGCCGCGACGGCTGGATCACCTGGTCGGCAAGCGATGATCCCAAACGCGCGCGTTCCCTCTTCGACACGGCCCATGCCGAGGGTCTTGCGACGGACTGGGCCGACCATAATTTCGGCGCGGAACTGCCCGCCGACATGGACCAGGCGCGTATCGATGCCCTGGAGACGGCGATCGCGCCGTTCTTCCGCCGCTATACCCGCGACGAGCTGGAGTCGATGGCGCGGGACAAGGGCTGGATCCTGATCGGCTTTCTCGACATGGCCGAGGCGATGGCCCAGCCACAGCTGGCCGCGCGTGGCTTCTGGACCGAAGAGCAGGTGGGGCACCTGCGGTTGCCGGTGCCCGCGCATCCCTTCGTCACCTCGACGGATCAGCCCGGCCACAGGGGCCCCGCGCCCGAACCGGGGGCGGACAACGACACGATCTGGGGCGCACTGGGCCGCAGCCCGCAAGAGCTGGACCGCCTGCGGGCGCGGGGGGTGATCTGATGCCGCTGACCGGGCTGAAGGTGATCGACCTGTCGCGGTTCCTGCCCGGTCCGCAGGCCGCCGCGCTTCTGGGAGATTACGGGGCCGAAGTGACCCGGATCGAACACCCGCGCCACGGCCTCGCCCGTGACAGGGCGCAGGGTGTGGACCCGCTGTCAGGCGAGGCGCGCGACAGGGCACGCGAAACCGACCTGACGGGACGCAACAAGCGCTGGCTCCGCCTGGCCTTCGATGCAGAGCCGGGACGCTCGCATCTGGCGCGGCTGATCGCGGACGCGGATGTGTTGGTGCACGACTATAGGCCGCGGGCAGCGGCGGCGCTGGGCCTTGACGCGGACACGCTGACCGCGAGCTTTCCCAGGCTGGTTCACGTGGCGATCTCGGCCACCGGGGCGACCGGGCCGCGCGCCGGTGCGCCGGGGCACGATCCCGTTGCGCTTGCCCTGTCGGGGGCGCTGTCGCGCAGCGGAGAGGTCCCGCACCTGTTCGGCTTTCCCTGTGCCGATCTGTTGACGGCGGCACATGCCGCCTTTGCGGTGATGGTTGCGCTCTGGCGGCGGCGAGAGACCGGCGCGGGCGCCGCGCTGGACGCGGCGATGTCGGATTCGGCGTTGGCGCTGATGGTGTCGGTCTTTGGCCGTCAGCAGCGCACGGGACAAGAGCCGCCGCTGGCCTTCGCTACGGGCGACAACGCGGTCTTTTCCTGCGCGGATGGCGGCCATGTCGTCGCGACCAACATGGAGCGCGGGTTCTGGAACCGCTTCTGCGAGGTGATGGACCGGCCCGATCTGGCCGAACACTTCGAAGACCCCGATCGAGGGGGCGTTCTCGCGGCGCTGGGGGATGTATATGGCGCCCGCGACCGGGATGACTGGGCCAAGTTCGCCGAGGAGCATGACTTGCAGATCGCGCCGGTCCTGACGCCGGCCGAGGCGATGGCCGAGCCGCACCACCATGCGCGCGGCGCGCTTCTGCGCAGCGCGCTTGGCACGGTCCTGCCGGGCCGCCCGGTGCGGTTCGCCGATCTGCCGTCCGCCGTGGCCCAGCCCGCCCAGGAGCCGGAGACGCTGACATGAGCGCGATGGCCCCCTTCGACGCGGCCTGTGCCGACAGGGATGCCGCCGCCCGCGCGGCGGCGGGGCCGGTCGTGGGGTATCTGGCCAACACCGTTCCGGTCGAGATGATCCGCGCGGCGGGGGCGTTCGCGCAGCTGGTGACCGGGTCGCCCGAGGATGAAACCGCCGACGCCCTGCGCCGGATGGAGCCGTTCTTTTCCGGCGCGACGCTGTCGATCTTTCAGCGCTACCTCGATGGACGGCTGGGGCACCTGGACGCGATCGTGATCCCGCGAAGCTGCGAGGAGCACCTGCAGCTCTACTATCACGCCTTGGCCGAGCGCGGTGACGGGCGGCCCGAGCCGATCCTCTTCGATATCCTCCATACGCCTTTCGAAACGACGCGCGCCTATAATGCGGGACGTCTGGCAGCGCTGCGCGACAGGCTGGAGAGGGTCTGCGGACAGCGGATCACCGATGCGGCGCTTTCGGCCAGTATCGCCGAGGCCGACGCGGTGCGCGCGCGGCTGGCGGCCGTGAACGCGCTGAGAACGGCCGATGCACCACGCCTGTCCGGCGCCGAGATGCAGCGCATCACGCTTGCCGCCGCAGTGATGGCGCCTTCGGCGTTCATGGCGGCGGCGGATAGCCTGGTGCGGGCCGCGCCCGGCATGCCCGCGCGGCGCGGTGTGCGGCTGCTGCTGACCGGCAGCGCGCTGGAGACGGACACAATCCATCGCGCCGTGGAAGCCGCGGGCGCGACGATCACCGCGGATGACCACGGCTTCGGAGACTGGTGGCACCTCGACCCCGTGGGCGGCGGCGGCCCGATGCGGGCACTTCTGGAAAAGTACCACCTGAACGCGCCATCGGTGCGAACCTATCCCCGGGCGCGGGGTGACTCGCGCCTAATGGACGCCGCGGCGCGCGGGCGGGTGCAGGCGGCGATCTTCCTTACCCATCAGTGGGACGACACGCTGGGCTTTGATTTTCCAACGCAACGCGCGCTTCTGGCCGAGCGTGACATTCCCTGCCTGTTTCTCAAAGAGCAGCCCTACTCCACACCCGATCCCGTGGCGGTTCGGCACGCGGTTTCCGGGTTCCTGTCGGCGCACGGCTTGCTGGAGGCCGCGGCATGACCGAGCGTCCGCGCGATCTACACCCTCCCGACGCGCTGGCCTGCACCCAGGCCGCGCGGGACTGGCGGCGGCAATGGCTGACCGACTTGCGCGATCGCGTCTTCCACGAGCGCGAGCCCTACGTGATCGCTGACGGAGTGGCCCCGCATGAGATCTGTCATGTGCTTGGCGCGCCGGTGGTTTCTGTTCCCTGGTATTCCGCCGTGATCTCGGCCAAGCGGCTGTCGGGGACCTATTTCGATTTCCTGGAGGCCCAGGGCTATCACCGGGGTCTGCCCCGCTACATTTCCTTGCCGCTGGCGTCCACGCTGCACCACGACCCCGAGGTGGCCCCGTATGGAGGCTTGCCGAAACCTGCCTTCATGCTGGCGCGGCTGCGGGGCGATGCGGGCCAGAGGGTAATGGAGCTTTGGGCGAAGGCGCTCGACTGCCCGCTCTACGTCCTCGACGCCTCCTCGCCGGAAACGCTTGGCCCGCGGTGGTGGGAGACCGGGCAGACCGACTGGGAAACGCTGTACGGAACGGATCGGCTGGATTTCCAGGTCGAGCAACTGCGCGGGCTGATCGGTTTTGCCGAGGCGCGGCTGGGACGGCGCTTTGACTGGGACGAGTTCGGCGCGCAGATGCAGCGCACCAACGAGCTGGGCGAGGCCGCGGACGCAGCCAAGAAGGTGCTGGCGGACGCGCCGCGGCTGCCGGTTTCGGTGCCCGAGCAGTTGCAGAACATCATGACGCCGACATGGTTTCGCGGAGACCCCTGGGCCACCGGCCATGTGCGGCGCTATGGCCGGGAACTGGCCGGGCATGCGGCAGCGGGGGGCGCGGCTTGCCCGGACGAGAAGGTCAGGCTTCTGTGGCTGAACAACGGCCTGTGGCACGACACGGGCTTCTACCGCGCGTTCGAGCAAAGCCACGGCGCCGTCTTCGCCTGGACGATGTACACCAATTTCCTGTCGGACGGATACCGCAAGTACGGCGACGACCCGCTTCGCGCCCTCGCGGCACGGCACATCTCGATGAACGAGCAGCTGCACATCAACCCGTGGATGTCGGACTGGATCCTGCAGATGGCAAAGGACTTTCGTGCCGACGGGGCGGTGATGCTGACCCCGGTTGGCGATCGGATGTCCGGCTTCGGCGTTCGCGGCACGATCAACGCCTGCGAGGCGGCGGGCCTGCCTGTCGTCGAGATAGAGGCCAGCATGGTCGACGCGCGCGGATGGGATCGCGACGCGATGACCGCGCGGGTCGCACGCTTCATCGAGCAGCGCGCAGAGCCGCGGGCCGCGGCACGCCGCAGGGAAGAGAATAGCGGTTCGCCGGGATGAGCCCGGCGCCGAAGACGCGGGCATCCGGCACAGAGCGGACCCGCAGGCAACCGCCGGAGTGATCCGGCACAAGGGAGGAAGAAGATGACAAACCTCAAGCTCACCCGCCGGGCCCTCGGTGCCCTGGCCGTGGCACTGTCCTTCGGGACGGCCGCTATGGCGCAGGATTACACGATCCGCTACGCCACGCCCTATCCGCCGAACCACATCTTCAGCAGAGCGGACCAGGCCTATTTCGCCAAGGTCGAGGAAGACAGTGGCGGCCGCGTGAAGTTTCAGCCCTACTGGGCCGGAGCCCTGATCTCAAGCCGCGAAGGCATGGATCAGCTCGCCACTGGCGTGGCGGACATGGCGTTCATCGCGCCGATCTATTCACGTTCGGGCAAGGACATCACCAAGTCGATGAGCGGCTGGCTCGATCCCCGGCTGAACCCAGTGCAGAAAGTGGAGCTGTTCTGGCGCCTGTGGGACAAGTATCCGGCATTGCGCGCCGAGTACGAGGACGTGCACCTGATCGCCGCGCATGCAGGCGACAACATGCACATCCAGACTGCCGACCGCGCCGTGCGAAGCGTAGAGGACCTCGCCGGCCTGCGGTTGAAGGCGACGGGTGAATCCGTGACCGTCCTGAACGAGCTCGGCGCCGCCGCCGTGGCGATGCCGATGGGCGAGGTCTATGTCGCCCTGCAGAAGGGTATTCTGGACGGCACCGTGGCGCCCTATGAGACGCTGATCGGCTTCAAGTTCGCTGAGGTGGTGAAGTATTACACCAAGATCCCGATGCCCCGCAGCGCCTACGGCTCTCGCGCCATGAACCTGGACAGCTGGAATGCCCTTCCCGAGGATATCCAGCAAATCCTGACGGACAATTCCATGTTCTGGGCTGAGCAGATCGACGCCTTCTCGGCGGCGCAGGACGTCGAGGGGCTGGAGTTCGGCAAGGCACAGGGCGTGGAATTCATCGAGCCCGACGAAGCGACGCTCGAAGCGGTGATCGCGGCGCAGAACAAGATCTGGGGCGCGCAGGCCAAGGCACTAGACGACATGGGGCTGCCTGGCACGGCGATCATGGAAGACCTTCAGGCCTGGGGCAAGGAAATGCTGGACGCGGCGGGCTGACCGTCTTCGGGCCCGGCGGCGACATCGCGTGCCGGGCCCATCCTGGTTCCTCTCACCGCGGAGACATGCAATGTACATGTTGCGCCAGCTTGCGGCCAAAATTTACCTCCTGATCCTCCTCGTGGGATCTTTCGGACTTATCGGTCTGATGCTGGTCGTCGGCGGAACGGTCGTCTACCGCTGGTTCGGCGGCACCTTCCAGGGCAGCTACGAGGTTGCCGAGACCTTCACCATCGTGACCATAACCTCGGCCATCTTCCTGGCCACTGCCAACCGGACCCATGTCGACGTGCGCCTGGTCTACCAGGGCTTCCCGCGGGCGATGCGCCGCTGGACGATGACGGGCGTGGGGCTGGTCAGCCTGATCTTCTGGGCGTTGGTCAGCTACTCTGTCTATCGCCTGGCGCTTCGGCTGAGCGCTCGGGGAGAGATCACCGACGTCCTGCGCATCGACATCGTGCCGTTTCGCTGGCTGATCGTGGCGGGCTTTGTCGGCGTGACGCTGGTGCTGGCCTATCAGACATGGCGCTGGCTGCTGGGGGACGATCCGGACGCTGACGGCGGACACGACCCGGTCGACAGCTTCGCCGGCACGGAGGATCGTCATGGCTCCTGAACTTGTCGGGCTGTTCGGCTTCATCATCCTATTCGGGCTGATCGCGCTTCGGATGCCGATCGCCTTTGCCATGGGCATAGTGGGGTTCGGCGGCTTCTGGTACATGACCAGCTGGACTGCGGTGACCGGGCGCATGGCGTCCGTCACCTTCGAACTGATGTCGAACTTCACCTTCGGCGTGCTGCCGCTTTTCCTGCTGATGGCGCAGGTGACGTTCAAGTCGGGGATCGGCAAGGATCTCTACGATCTTGCGGCGCGCTGGCTGGGGCACCGGCCGGGCGGGCTGGCAATGGCCACGGTCTTTGGTTCCGCCGGATTCGCGGCGGTGTCTTCATCGTCGATCGCCACCGCGGCCACCTTCGGCATGGTCGCCCTGCCGGAAATGCGGCGGCACAACTATCATCCGCAGCTGGCCACTGGGTGTATCGCAGCGGGTGGCACCATCGGCTCGCTGATCCCGCCGTCGGGGATCCTCATCATCTACGGCATCCTCACCGAAAGCTCGATCGGCAAGCTGTTCCTGGCCGGGCTGATCCCCGGCATCCTGGAAGCGCTGGTCTACGTCATGGTCATCGGCCTGCTGTGCTGGCGCAATCCCAAGCTGGGACCACCCGCGCCGAAGGCCAGCATGGCCGAACGCCTGCG
>JAUIIC010000133.1 GCA_030431935.1 Alphaproteobacteria bacterium
CTCGAGGTCGTGCCGGACCGCGTCGCGGCGGAAATCGCGCGGCGCACGACGCTCGTCCTTCTGGGGATGGGCGCGGGGCCGCATGCCCATGCGCAATACCTCTTCGCCGAGGACGTGCTGGGCTGCACCCGCGGTCACAAGCCGCGCCACGCCCGCAGCTACCGCGATTTCGCCGCCGAATACGCCCGCCTACAGGCCGAACGCATCGCGGCCTTTGCCGAGTTCAGGACGGACGTGGACAGCGGCGCCTATCCGGCAACCGAGCACATGGTGGCCATCGACGATGCCGAGCTTGCCGCATTCCTCAAGGCGCTGGAGCCATAGGCCCGCGCAAGATCCGGAAAGGGAAGGATAACATGGACGATCAATCGCGCCGCGCCACGCGCGGGCCCGCCTATTTCACCGAAGACGACTGCGACCTCGGCGATTTCGCCGCGCTGACCGGCCAGTCGCTGCAGGCGGGCGACCTGGACTGGACCGGCACCGTCGAGAAGAACGTGCCGCTCTATGACATGGCCACGCTGGGCGCGCGGCTGGACGATGCCGCCGACCGCCGCGCGATCCTCGCCGAATGGGCCTGGGTGCTGCGCGACGGGCCGGGCACCTTCGTGCTGAAGCGCGCCTATGCCGACACCGCGCCCATCGACGCGGCGACAGAGGCCTACACCCGCATCATCGCGGATGAGAACGGCACCTCGGGCGGCGGGGCGGACCATTTCGCCGCGGCCGGGAACAACGCGCGCATCTGGAACTCGCTGCAAAAGCTGTGCCTCGCCGAACCGGCGGTCTTTGCCCGCTACTTCGGCAATCCGGCCATCGCGGCGGCCTGCGAGGCCTGGCTTGGGTCGGGCTACCAGATGACGGCGCAGGTGAACCTCGTGCGGCCCGGCGGCGCGGCGCAGACCGGGCACCGCGACTATCATCTGGGGTTCCAGACCGCCGAGGTCTCGGCGGCCTTTCCCGCCCATGTGCACGACCTGTCGCCGGTGATGACCCTGCAAGGCGCCATCGCCCATTGCGACATGCCCATCGAAAGCGGCCCGACCAAGCTTCTGCCCTTCTCGCAGGCCTATCGGCCCGGCTACGCCGCCTATCGCCGCGCCGATTTCCAGGCGTATTTCGAGGATCATTGCGTGCAGCTGCCGCTGGAGAAGGGCGACGCGCTGTTCTTCAGCCCGGCGCTGTTCCACGGGGCGGGTGCCAACGTCAGCGCAGACATCCAGCGCATGGCGAACCTGATCCAGATCTCGTCACCGCTGGGTGTCGCGATGGAGACCATAGACCGGCAGGCCATGTGCGCGGCGCTCTACCCGGTGCTGCAGGCGCTGTCGGACCAGATGAGCCCGTCCGAGATCGCGGCGGCCATCGCCGCGTCGGCCTATGGCTATTCCTTCCCCACGAACCTGGACCGCGACCCGCCCGTGGGCGGGCTGGCGCCGGAAACGCAGGCTGCGCTGTTCCACCGCGCGCTTGCCGGGAACTGGAAAGCGGCAGAGTTCGAACAGGCGCTGGCCGACCAGGCCGCGCGCCGCCTGTCCTGAACGTGGCTCCGGGGCGGGCCCGTGCCCGCCCCCGCGATCACCCCTCGCGGAACATCGGAGGGCGAGCGTCGGTCCAGGCGCCGTCCGCCTTGCCCGAGGCCGCGACGGCAAAGACCGCCGCCATCGACCGCAACCCATCCTCGGCTCGAGGATAGAGGTTGGCGGCGGGGTCCATCGGGCGCCCCTCCTTCGCGGCGCGGATCGCCTCTGCCAGGTCGGAATAGATGTTGGCGAAGGCCAGCGGCATCCCCTCGGCATGGCCCACCGTCACCCGGCTGGCGCGGTCGGCCTCGGGCGACAGGTTCCCCTCGCCCCGCTCGATCACCTGCAAGCGCTGGCCCAGCGGCATCCAGTAAAGCTGGTTCGGCTGTTCCTGCGCCCAGCGCAGCCCGCCCTTCTCGCCGAACACCTGCAAGGTCAGCCCATGCTGCCGCCCGATCGCCACCGAAGAGGTCCAGAGCCGCCCGACAGTGCCCTCCGACATGCGGAAGTTCACCATGGCGTCGTCTTCCAGCACCCGGCTGTCGATGCAGGACACGGTGTCGGCCGACAGGCGCTCCACCTCCTGCCCGGTGACGAAGCTGGCCATGTGCATGGCGTGGATGCCGCAATCGGCGAACTGGGCCGACACGCCGGCCTGCGCGGGGTCATAGCGCCAGCGCACCCGCGGGTTGTCGGCGTCGGCGGCATCGGCGTGGTGGCCATGGGCGAATTCCGCCACCACCAGCCGCACGCGCCCCAGGTCGCCGCGCGCCACCATCGCCCGCATGTGCCGGACCAGCGCATAGCCGGTGTAGCCGTAGTTCACCGCGCAGATGCGCCCGGTCTCGCGGGCCAGCCCCACGATCTCCTCGCCCTCTTCCACGGTCATGGTCATGGGCTTTTCGCACAGCACGTGAAACCCGGCTCGAAGGAAGGCGCGCGTGATCTCGAAATGCGTGGCGTTGGGGGTGGCGACGGTGACAAGGTCGACCCGGTCCTCGCGCGCGCTTTCGCCCGCCAGCATCTCCTGCCAGTCGCCATAGGCGCGGTCTGCGGCCAGCCCGAGACGCCGGCCATAGTCGCGCCCGGCCTCGGGCCGGTGATCCAGCGCGCCCGCGACGAAGTCGAAGGCCCCGTCCAGCCCCGCGCCCAGCCGGTGCGCGGGGCCGATCTGGCTGCCCTCGCCCCCGCCGATCATCCCCCAGTTCAGTTTCGTCATGTCGTCCTCGTTCAAGGTGGTGCCCGCCGCCCCCGGCGGCGGGCGGTCAGAAATCGGCCACGTCGACCCAGGCCCGGTTGGCCGAGGACACGGCGGCGGCGGCGACAAGGCGGTTCACCTCCATCCCGTCGCGGAAGGTCGGCCAGACGGCCCGGCCCGTCTCGATCGCGGTCAGGAAGTCCTTGGCCTCGATGATGATCTGGTCCTGGTAGCCGGTGCCATGCCCCGGACCCTGGCAGAAGGGCAGGTAATCGGGATGCGACGGCCCGGTCAGGATCTTGACGAAGCCGCGCGTCGCCTCGGGCCCCTCCATGCAGTAGAGCCAGAGCGCATTCTGATCCTCCTGGTCGAAGCGGATTGCGCCCTTCGTGCCCGTCACCTCATAGGCATAGCCCATCTTGCGCCCC
The DNA here is from genome assembly GCA_030431935.1 of Alphaproteobacteria bacterium. Taxonomy (GTDB): domain Bacteria; phylum Pseudomonadota; class Alphaproteobacteria; order Rhodobacterales; family Rhodobacteraceae; genus ASV31. The sequence continues at coordinate 3,150 of JAUIIC010000133.1, forward strand.
GTCGCGACGCGGCTGAAGTGCATCTGCCCCATGGCGCCGGTCTCGAACCGGCACATCAGCTGGGCCTGGTCGTCGTTCAGCACCTCTTCGGGGCCGTCCGGGCCGGGGCGCGTGGCATGCACGGTCTCGACCTCGGCGATCAGCGACGCGACCGGCCCCATCAGCGCCAGCGCCGCGTTCAGCATGTGCGGGGCCAGGTCGCCCATGGTGCCGGACGAGGGATCGCGGGTGCGCCAGGTGGCGGGCGCCTCGGGGTCGGCGTAGAAATCCTCTGTATGCTCGCCCCGGAACCAGGTGATCCGGCCCAGCGCGCCCTCTGCGATCAGCTGGCGGGCATACTGGCTGGCGGGCGTGCGGATGTAGTTGAAGCCCACCATATTGGGCGCGCCGCTGGTCTCGGCGGCGGCGACCATCGCGCGGCTGTCCTCCAGCGAGGCGCCAAGCGGTTTCTCGCAAAACACCGGCTTGCCCAGCGCGAAGGCGGCCTCGGCGATGGCGCGATGGGCGGTCTGCGGCGCGGCGATCACCACCGCCTCGACCCGTGGGTCTGCGACCAGCTCTCGCCAGTCCCCAGCGGCGCGCGCGAAACCGAAGGCATCGCGGTAGCGCGCGGCGCTGGCCGGGCTTGAGGCCGCGATCATCTCCAGCCGGGGTTTCAGCGCGGTCTCGAAGACGGTGCCCACGGCCGCCATCGCCGCCGCATGGGCCTTGCCCATGTAGCCGCCGCCGACAATGCCGATGCCGATCGCTGGCATGGCGCCCTCCCCCTGTTGCATCCCCCTGCCGAAGGGGTATCGTCGCGAGGCTTGGGCGGCAAGCAGGATCAGGGAGGGGTCTGTGCCGAGACAGCGGAGCGCCTTGCGCGGCGATCGGGTGCTTGTGATCGGGCGCGCGGGCATGGACCTTTACGCCGATCCTCCGGGCACGCCGATAGAGGCCGCCACGGGTTTCACCGCCGCGCTGGGCGGGTCCTCGGCCAACATCGCGGCGGCGCTGGCGCGGCAAGGCGCGCGCCCTGCCCTGCTTACCTGCGTGTCCGACGACGCGGTGGGCCGCTTCGCGCTGGCGCAGCTTGACGCCTACGGCATCGACCGGACCCATGTCCGCGCCCTGGGTGGCGAGGCCCGCAACTCGCTGGCGGTGGTCGACACGATGGGGGACGCAACGCAGGCGGTGATCTACCGCAACCACGCCGCCGATTTCGGGATGACCGCCGACGACGTGGAGCGTCCGGACTACGACGCCTTCGACGCCCTTGTGACCACGGGCACGGTGCTGTCGGCAGAGCCTTCGCGCAGCGCCGCCTTCCGCGCCTTCGACCTGGCGCGCGCCTCGGGGCTGACCGTGGTCTTCGACATCGACTATCGCCCCTACAGCTGGCCCAACGCCGCCGCCGCGCAAAAGGCCTATGCCCGCGCCTCGGCGGCGTCCGACATCATCGTCGGCAACGACGTCGAGTTCGGCTTTCTCGCCGGCCGGTTCGAGGACGGGCTGGAGGCCGCGCGCGAGCTTGCGGCGCAGGGCAAGACGGTCGTCTACAAGATGGGCGGCGCGGGTGCGGTGACCCTGGCCGAGGGACAGGAGATCCGCACCGGCATCTACCGCACCGACGCGCTGAAACCCACGGGCGCGGGCGACGCCTTTCTGGGCGGGTTCCTCGCCGCGATGGCGGCAGGCCACGACCTGCGCGACGCCGTTCTGCGCGGGTCCGCCAGCGCCGCGATGGTGGTCGCCCGCGTCGGCTGCGCCCCCGCCTGCCCCACCACGGCAGAGCTTGACGCCTTCCTGGCGGGCCACCCCGGCCCGACCGATCCAGACTGAGGAGACACCCCATGCACATCCCGCCCTACGACAACGCCAACACGCCGATCGTGGACGCGGGCAATCCCGTGGTGCCGCTCAACTACTTCAACATCGTCAAGCTGACGCGTGGGCAGTCCTTCACCTACCAGGTGCCGGGATATGAAACCTGCATCGTGCCCGCCACGGGCACGGTGGACGTCGAGGTGATGGGCGCGCGCTTCGACGCGCTGGGCAATCGCGGCGTCGATGTCTGGGACGGCGAGCCGGAGGGCGTCTATGTTCCCACCGGGGCAGAAGCCGTGATGACCTGCGTTTCGGACACCGCCGAGGTCTTCGTGGCCGGCGCGAAATACGACGAGGTGCTGGCCCCTTTCGACGTGCGCGCCGCCGACCTGGACCTCGTGCAATACGGTTCGGACGACACCAAGACGCACCGCAAGATCAAGCACATCCTGGGCCAGAAGCAGGCCGACAAGGTGGGCCGCCTGCTGGTCAGCGAGCTGTTCACCGTGGGCGCCGGCGGCTGGTCGGGGTTTCCCAGCCACAAGCACGACACCAACCGCCTGCCGGACGAGACGCGGCACGACGAGACCTACAACTTCCGCTTCCGTCCGAACCACGGCTCGGGCCTCCAGATGCTTCAACGAGAGGACGGCAAGCCCGGCGATGCCTATCACATTGTCGACGGCTCCACGATCTGCATCGACACGGGCTATCACCCCTGCGCCGTCCTTCCGGGCTACGAGATGTATTACTTCACCATCCTCGGCGGGCTGACCCAGCGCCCGCTGGTGCAGTATTTCCAGCCGAGCCACGCGGACCAGATCGAGACGATCCCCGGCATCAAGGACATGATCGCCAAGTTCAAATGACCGCCGCCACGCTTGCACAGGTCCTTGCTCCCGCGCTGTCCGGGGGCCACGCCGTCGCGGGGCTGGTCTGCCTTGGCTGGGACGACGCCGTGGCCTTCGTCGAGGCGGCAGAGGCCGAAGGGGCGCCCGTGATCCTGCAGGCCGGCCCCGGCGCGCGCAAGGCCATCCCGACGCCCGTCTGGGGCGCCATGCTGCGCAATCTCGCCGATGCGGCCTCGGTGCCCGTGGTGGTGCACCTCGACCACGGCGCGAGCCTTGATGCCTGCCGCACGGCGATCGAGGCGGGCTTCACCTCGGTCATGTACGACGGCTCGCGCGATCCGCTGGAGCGCAACATCGCCGACACCGCCGCCGTGGCCGCGATGGCCCATGCCGCCGGTGTGTCCTGCGAGGGCGAGATCGGCTTTGTCGGCTATGCCGCGGGCGACGCATCGCGCGGCACCGACCCGGACGAGGCCGCGCGCTTCGCGGCAGAGACCGGGGTCGATGCGCTGGCGGTTTCGGTGGGCAACGTCCACCTGAAGGAAACCGGCGCCGTGGCGCTAGACTGGCCCCTGATCGGCACGCTTACGGAGCGGACGGGCGTGCCGCTGGTGATCCATGGCGGATCGGGCGTCTCGGCGCCCGACCGGCTGCGGCTGGCGCGCGACACGGGCGTGTGCAAGATCAACATCGGCACCGAGTTGCGCCAGGCCCACGGCGCGGCCCTGCGGCGGACGCTGGCCGAGGATGCCGCCCTTTTCGACCGGCTGGAGATCGCCCGGCGGGTGCGCCCCGCCCTGGTCGACGCCGCCCGCGCCGCGATCCGTGGCCTGCGCCCCTAACCGCGCACCTGGTCCAGTAGCGCGTTCAGGCCGCTGCCCTCGGCGCGCACCTCCGCAAGCTTGTCCTCCATGTAGGAACGCGCGACGTCCTGAAAGGTATCGCCGGCGTTCACCGTGCGCTGCATGAAGACCGGCACATCCGAAGCGGGATCGAACTTCTCACCGGACCGCACCCCCGAATCGGCGCGGATCGACAGGATCAGGTCGCTGCCGATCAGCCCGCGCAGCATCAGCGTGTTTGCGGCAAAGTCCGAGCCGCTCCAGCCGTGGCTGTCGCGCCCCTGTTCCACGAGGTCGCGGATTTCCGAGAAGACCGCCCTCAATTCGTCGCCAAGGTCCAGCGTCCCGAAGTAGGTATCGATCTTGTCGATCGCAGCCAGCGTGTCGGACTTCATCGTGCCCGGGTCGGTCTTGTCGTCATAGTCACCGCGGCTGTCGAGGATGATGTCCTTGATCTCGTCCCGGATCGTACCGACCCGGCCGCCCCCGGCCACCATGATGGTCTCGTTCATGATGACGCTCGTGACCGACCCCGCACGCATGAAGGTCGAGCTGCTCTCGTCCCTGGAATAGGGCCCCAGCGTGTTGGCCATCAGGTCGCGCATGTCATCGACCGAGAACACCCGATCGCCGTTTGGATGGCTGGCCGTCAGCGCGGCCCGCAGGTCGCGGCTCTTGAGGCCCCCGGTCTGGAAGGTGGCGTCCAGGCCGTCGAGATCGGCGCCGAGAAACGCATTGCGCAGCGTATCGGCGGCGATACCGCGTTCCCCGTCGGTATAGCTCGTGTCCTTCAGCACCGCGACGGCGTTCCTGACCTGCGCCAGCGCCCCATCCTCTCCAAGGGTGATGCCGCCTGAAAAGCTCGTGAACCTGGCATCATGTGCCTGCAGCTCATCGGCGGCGGACTTGATCGTGCCAAGGTCGCGCCGGGTGACCCCCTCGGCCATGTTCTTGCCGCCGGTGTCGAGAATGTGCTTGAACACCCGGTCGCCGAAACCCGCGCCGTATTCGCGGTCGAGGCTGCGCTTGATGAGGTCCGCGCCGTCGTGCTTTTTCGTCTCGCGCGCGTCGATCCGTTCCTGGCTCACGTACTTGCCGAGGCCGAGCGCACGCGCCACCGTCGAGGATGACAACTTTGAATGCGTGTAGAGCGTGGTTCCGTCCGTGGTCCGCAGCGTCTTGTCGGAATCCTTGGCCGTGTCGCTGAAATGCGCGGTGTGAATACTGCTGAAGTTCGGATCGATTGCCATGTCGGGCACCTTCCAGATCTCGGGGCGCGGGGATCAGACCCGCACGATGAATGCATCCTCGTCGGCGGGCGGTGTGTCGCCTCCGGTGTCCAGCGGGCGCTCCAGGATCTCGCACCAGGTATGCACTGCCTCGACGAAATTGCCGCACAGCGTCGCAAGCGTCTCTCGCGTGATCCCCGCCAGCGGCACATCGACCAGCAGAACCACCACGCCTTCGGGCGAATCCAGCGCCATGCGAAGGCCGCCGGTCTCCGTCCAGAGATTGTTGTACTGCAGAATCATCTCGTAGCGCGCCAGTCGCGCCTCGGGCAGCGGCTCGGCGACATCGGCAGAGACCACAAGCATCTGCCGCGCAGGGTCCAAGTCCACATAAAGCAGCACCGCTTCGTCGAACAGGACGGTCCAGAAGTTCTTGCCTTCGAAGTGCTTCACCTGAAGCGCGTCCAGCTTCGGGCCCAGCTCGGTCATCAGGGCGTTCAACTCGTCAAGTTCGATCATTCGCATCCCCTGTCTCGGTCCTTGATCGCCACGGCATCGCGCGCCGTCCGGTCCTTTGTCCCGTCGTCAATACCATGGCCGGACGCGATTGAGAGGTGCCACATGACACAAACGGCTTTCGGGATGAAAGATTCGGCGGCACAGTCGCGATCTTTTGTGGGGGCTGAACTCCATTTCTTGTTGCCAGACAGCGACTTGTGGTGAACCCTGCGAGCAATGAAGCTGGGTGCTCTTTCCGATATCGGTCCCGACGCGATGGACCGGATATCCCGTCATGCGCGCGAGCGTGTGCTGGGCCCGAACGACATCATCTACCACCAGGACGACGAGAGCACGCATTTCTACATCGTCCAGTCCGGCAATGTGCGCCTGTCCTACATCACCGAGGAAGGCTTCGTGTCCCTCTTCGCCATCATGGCGCCCGGCGGCACGCTTGGAGAGGCCGGCGTGCTCGGCGGTTTCGACCATGTCGAGACCGCCTCGACCATCGGACCGACGACGGTTCTGGCGATCAGCGCCGACTGCCTGCGCGGCGACGGGTCCGGCGCGGCAGAGCTTCGGGCCGAGATGGGCCGCCTCGTTGCGCGCCGCTACCTCGCACAGATGCAGCTGACGCGCGCGCTCTATCTGCCCAAGCTGTCGCAGCGCCTGGCCCATGCCCTGCTGCAATTGCTGGAGACGCTGGGCAACGAGGTCCGCTATCGCGACCGCATGGTCGATTGCCTCGGGCCGGTGGTGACGCAAAGCGACCTCGGGTCGATGGCGCGCGGCACGCGCGAGAACATCAACAAGACCCTGCGCAAGTGGGACAAGGACGGCATCGTGCGCCTGGAAGACCGGCACATCCTGTTCCTGGACCGCCAGCGGCTGGAAAACATGGCGCTGGCAATCGAATAGGACCGGCGCGACGGGCTAGTTCGCGTTGTCGCGCCCCACCTCCAGAATGGTGAACAGCCTGTCGATATAGACCTGCAACAGGTCCTGCTCGGCCAGCGCGTAGCGCATCATGATCGGGATGTAGAAGATCAGGAGGACCATCGCGATGGCGCTCTTGATCGGCATGGCCAGGATGAAGACCTGCACCTGCGGCGCGAAACGGCTGACCATCGCCAGCGCGAATTCCGCGAAGAACATCACCGCGATGATCGGCGCCGCAAAAAGCACCGTCAGCCGCATCCCGAGATCGAGAATTTCCAGCATCATCGCGGGAAAATCGTCGTTGATGATCGGCAGAAGCTCGTAGATCGGCCAGCGTTCGAAAGACGCGTAGAGAATGCCCACGATGATGAGGAACCCGCCGAACGAGAAGAAATACGTGATCCATGCCTGGCTGAACAGAAGCCCCAGGGGCGAACTCTCATGCCCTTGCAAAGGGTCGATCGACGACGCGATCGCCGCCCCGCGCTGGTTGTCGATGAAGGTGCCGGCCGCCTGCACCGACCAGAACAGCCAGGTCATGCAGAACCCCATGATGAAGCCCAGCGCCGCCTCCTTGGCGAAGTAGCCGAAGTAAAGGCCCACGTTCTGCTCGAACAGCCCCTGAAGCGGCATGACCGTGGGCACCAGCGGCATCGAGATCAGCAGGATCAGTGTTGTCCGCGCAAGCCTCGGCACGGCAGTGGCCGGCAGAAGTTGCGACGCGATGATGAAAGCATAGGTGCGCGGCAACACCAGCAGCAAGGCGGTGAAGTACTCCTTGAAGGTTTCGTAGAGACTGACGATGCCGACGAAATCCATGCCCGCAGCCTAGCCGATTGCCGCCGTCGCGCAACGCATCGTGCGATGGTGCAGCACCGAATTGTATCGTCCGACACGCTGCACGGCGGGGCAACGGATTAGTCTTGCTTTCAGATCAGGCGCGCTGCGGCAGCGGAATGCATCCAAGGCGCGGGTTTTGTGGGACAAGGCAATGTCGATCACGACCCCTCGCGAAGTCATCCAGGTCCAGGTTGCGACCAACAACGCTCACTCGCCGGTCGGCGCCGAGATCATGGCCGGCCGCAACCGCCCGACGGGCGAAGCGGTGCAGGTGTCACCCAACCAGGCCGATATCACCGACGCCCTCGAAGAACTGGGCATGGCGGCCTCTCACAAGGCCAAGGTGGACATCGACAAGGTGAAGGTCCGCAAGGGCGCGGGAACCGACCTCGACGCCCTGTCGCGAATCGCCGAATATTACGAAAAGCTCCCCGACCTGCCTCGCGACGACAAGCTGCGCGAACTGACCCGCCGCTTCGGCACCTTCGAGGAGCTGATGCGCCGCGGCGGCGAAGAAGGCGGATCGGGCCTGCCCACGGCCGAGGATCTGCGGCAGGCGCTCGCCGAGTACGACAGCGACATCACCCACCAGTTCGCGGCACTGGAGCAGATGCGCCAGAACGCCGTAAAGTCCGGCGCGCCCGAAGGTTTCCTTGCACTTCTCGACACCGTCCGCACCGACCTCCGGACCGAGGCCGCGTCGGTGCGCGACATCGCTGCCGGTTTCATCGCCGCGCCCGAGGCGCACAGCATGGCCGAGGCGCTTGGCGCCGATGCGGCCACCTACCGCAACAGCTACCGCGAGATGCTGCGCGACACACCCAACATCGGCCAGATCTTCGGCGCGCTGCGCGGCTTCAGCCTCACCGAAAAGCTGGAAGACGTGATCGACAGCTTCACCAAGGTCGCGGGTGCCGACCTCGGCAGCTTCAACAGTTCCACCGACCCCGTGCAACTGCGCGGCGTGCTCGACGAACTGAGCAAGCTCAAGCGCATCCGCACCGCGCTCGACGGGGCGACCGAAGGGCTGGGCAAGCTCGACCGCATGTACCCGCCCGAAGGCGATGAGACCCGCCC
>JAUIIC010000134.1 GCA_030431935.1 Alphaproteobacteria bacterium
CCTCGGTGTCCACCTCGAACGCGCCCCAATGGCTCGATGTGACGCGGGTTCGCCTGTCAGATCCGTCCGCCATGCCGCTCTCCGTCCGACCAGCGATCGCGCCGGGCCGACGCGCACATGGCTTCAGTCAGCGAGATCGAAGTCGATGTTCTGCGCCAGGAGCGAGGCGCGCAAGGCCCCAAGCACGTTGTCGCTGTCCACGGACTGCCGCAGCGCCCGCTCCAGCGCATCGTTCGCGGGCGGGTGGCCTTCCAGCCGGAAGATCACACGGCGCCGCCCGGCGTTGTCGTACACCACCTCCGTTTCGCCACGGCGATTCGTACGAACACCCAGGAAATGTTCTCCATCGGAACTGTGGAAGTTCATGCAGCGTCCCCAGCAGACGCCCAAACATTAGCCGATTCCATGACGGATGCGCGCCCAATACACCGGCAGGCGCAATTTTGTGTCGCCAGCGTTGCATGCGCGCATCCACCCGGCGCGCGCGCTGGCGTCCGGCGGCCCGAACGCGCCCCCGGCGCGTGCCTCCGGCGGGAGTATTTGGGAACAGAAGAAGCCATGCGCCGCCCGTTGCCCCGCCGCCGCTTTGTCCTTAGAGGTGAAGCAAAACAACCACGACTTCAGGGAGTGACCCATGTCCGACGGCCCCACCTACGGCTTTGAAACCCTCCAGATCCATGCCGGCGCCCGGCCCGATCCGGCCACCGGCGCGCGCCAGACGCCGATCTACCAGACCACCGCCTATGTCTTCCGCGACGCCGAACACGCCGCCGCGCTCTTCAACCTCCAAGAGGTGGGCTACATCTACTCGCGCCTCACGAACCCCACCGTGGCGGTCCTTCAGGAGCGTCTTGCAACGCTCGAAGGCGGGGTCGGGGCGGTCTGCTGCTCGTCCGGGCACGCGGCGCAGATCATGGCGCTGTTCCCGCTGATGGGACCGGGCCGGAACGTGGTCGTCTCGACCCGGCTTTACGGCGGCACCGTCACGCAGATGAGCCAGACCATCCGGCGCTTCGGCTGGTCGGCCAAGTTCGTGGACTTCGACGACCTGGACGCGCTGAAGGCCGCCATCGACGACGACACGCGCGCCGTCTTCTGCGAATCGATCGCCAACCCCGGCGGCTATGTCACCGACCTTTCGGCGGTGGCGGCGGTGGCCGACGCGGCGGGCCTGCCCCTGATCGTCGACAACACCTCGGCCACCCCGTTCCTGTGCCGCCCGATCGAGCATGGCGCGACACTGGTGGTGCACTCGACCACCAAGTACCTGACCGGCAACGGCACCGTGACCGGCGGCTGCATCATCGATTCGGGGCGCTTCGACTGGTCGGCCTCGGACAAGTTCCCCTCGCTCAGCGCGCCGGAACCGGCCTATCACGGGCTGAAGTTCCACGAGACCTTCGGCAACCTCGCCTTCACCTTCCACGGCATCGCCGTGGGCCTGCGCGACCTTGGCATGACCATGAACCCGCAGGCGGCGCATTACACGCTGATGGGGATCGAGACGCTCAGCCTGCGCATGGAACGCCACGTCCAGAACGCCGAGAAGATCGCCGCATGGCTGGAAGCCGACGACCGGATCGAGGCCGTGACCTATGCCGGCCTGCCCTCGTCGCCCTACCATGCGCGCGCGAAACAGGTCTGCCCCAAGGGGGCCGGCGCGCTGTTCACCGTGGCGCTCAAGGGCGGCTATGACGCCTGCGTGCGGATGGTCGACAACCTGGAGCTCTTCAGCCACGTGGCCAACCTGGGCGATGCGCGCTCGCTCATCATTCATTCGGCCTCGACCACGCACCGGCAGCTGACGCCCGAACAGCAGGTCGCCGCGGGCGCCGCTCCCAACGTGGTGCGCCTGTCGATCGGGATCGAGGATGCCGACGACCTCATTCGCGACCTCGACCAGGCGCTGGCCAAGGCCACCGGCACGATCCGCGCCGCCTGATCCCGCCTTCGCGGTCCGCCTTGCGGGGCGGGCCGCTTGACGCAACCCTGCCAAGGCGCGCGCCCTGTTACCGCCGCGCGCGCCGCCCGTCGCGCCGACGCGATGCCGACGTTGTGCCGACGTGATGCCGCAGGGCGTTTTCCCCGTCTTTTCCGGGCATTAACCCCGATTCGCGGGCGTCAGTCGCCGATCGCCCAGACGATCGTCACATGCGCCTCCGTCGACACCTCGCCCTCGGCGATGGGCATGGCGTCGGCCAGCCGCGCCATCGCCATCTCCATCGGCTGCGGCCGTGCTGCCCCGGACTCGGAGATCTCGACGATCGGGCCGAGCGTCACGCCCGCCGCCCCGGCATAAAGCGCCGCCTTGCGCGCCGCGTCTTCCACCGCCCGCCGCCGCGCCTCGTCCGCCACCGGTTCGGGGTCCTGCAGCGAAAAGCTCAACCCCTCGAAGCGGTTGGCACCGGCCTCCAGCACCGCGTCCAGCACGCCGCCCAAGGCGGACAGGTCGCGCACCCGCACCATCAGCGTGTTGCGCGCCTCGAACGCCACGATGCGCGGCTGGCCCGGCCCGCCATCGCCCCAGACCGGACCCATCGACAGGTCGCTGGTCTGCACGTCGCGCGCCGCGATGCCCGCCGCCTCGACCTCGGCCAGGATCGCGGCGGACGCCGCAGAGGCCGCCCGCATCGCCTCGGCCGCGCTGGCGGCCTCTTCCACCACGCCCAGCCGGATCGTCGCCATGTCCGGTGCCGCCGCCACCTGCCCGATGCCGGTCACCGTGATCCGCCCGGCGTCGTCCGCCGCGGCCGCAAAGGCCACGGTCAGCGCCATGAAAACTCCAAGCAACAATCGTGCCATGCCCATCCTCCGACCGGTTTCGCATTCCAGCGTGACGCCCCTTCGAGCCCGTCGCAAGCCGCCGAACGCTCAACTCACTTTGACTCGGCGAAATCCTGCTATAGTCTGCGGTCTGTTGTCTGCGGGACTCCAACCGCTTCAGGTCAATGTGATAGATCGGACGGATGAAGCCCAACTTCGCCCTTAGCCTCAGCCACGACGGCATCCAGCTCTTCCACCGCTCCGGCTCCGGCTGGACCGAGGTGGGCGATGCCGCGCTCGACGATCCCGATCTGACGGACAAGCTGAAACTCCTGCGAGGCACGGCGGCGGACCTCGGCGCGGGCGGCTTCTCGACCAAGCTGATCCTGCCGGACTCGCAGATCCTCTACACCACCGTGGACGCGCCCGGCCCGCGCGACACCGACCGCGCGAAACAGATTCGCGCGGCGCTGGACGGGCTGACGCCCTATCCCGTCGAAGACCTCGTCTATGACTGGATCGCCGACAACGGCACCGCCCGTGTCGCCGTGGTCGCGCGCGAAACCCTGAACGAGGCAGAGGCCTTCGCGACCGAGCACCGGTTCAACCCGGTCTGTTTCGTGGCCCGCCCCGATGCCACGCGCTTCCCCTCCGAACCGTTCTTCGGTCAGACCGTCTTTGCCGACAGCTTCCTGTCGCGCGGCGAGGTCGTGGAACGCGACGGCGAGATCGCGCGCACCAGTGCCCGGCGCCCCGCGCCGCCTGCGGCCAAGGCCCCCAAGCCGCAGCCGCCCACACCGGCGCCGCCGCGCCCGCGCGTGCAGATCCCCGCGACGCCCGCCCCGGCGACGCCCGCCAAGGTGCCGCTGTCCAAGGCCCCCCCGCCCCCGCCGCCGCAGGTGGCCGCCGCGGCCAAGAAGGGCTGGGCGCGCTTCAAGTCCGGCGATGCCGCCAAGCCGCCGGAAATCGCGGGCCTGACACCCGCCGCGGACCCCGCCAAGAAGGGCTGGGCCCGGTTCAAGTCCGCCGCCACCGCACCGGCGGGCCCCGCAACGCCCCCGGCAGAGGACAAGCCCGCCACCAAGCGCGGCTGGGCCCGGCTCCTGGGCCGCGACAAGGCAGCGACACCTGCCGATGCCGCGCCGTTCAAATCCGCCCCGGCCAAGTCCGGCCTGGCCGCCGTCGGCAGCCCGGCGACACCCAAGGCCGCGCCGCCCCCGCCGAAACCGGCAAAGGGCGGTTTCGGCAAAAGCGCTCCGGCGCAGGCCGCTTCGCCGTCCCCGTCGTCGGCCGACGCCCCGCCGTCCTTCTCCACAAGGCGCAAGGCCGGCCTTGCCACCGCCTCCGGCGTTTCGGGCACGACGTCGCAGGGGCTGGCGCAGGTATCGTCCCGCATCGGCATGTCGGGCGGTGCCGCAGGCGCCACGGCGCTGGCCAGCGCGCCGTTGACCGCGCGCGCGCCCGATCCGACGCCGGCCAACACCCCCGATCCCGCGCTGCGGCCTGGTTCCGCCGTGCCCGATCCGGTCGAGGCGCCGCGCCCCAAGCCGCGGCTGACAGCCGAAACCGATCCATTCCCCCTGCCCCCCTTCGACAAGCCCGGCGCGAAGGGCGCGTTCAAGGACCGCGCGCCCAAGGTGGCGATGCCGAAGGTGGCGCTCCCCAGGATCGAGACGCCGAAGATCCGCATGCCCGCCTTCAAGGCCCCCAGCTTCAAGGCGGCAGGGTTGAAGGCACAGGCACTGAAGGTGCCGAAGCTGAAGGCGCCGGACGTCTCGGGACTGACCGGCCTTGCCGGACGGATCGCCCCCGCGATGGCCAGCATGAAGCAGAAGGCTTCCGCGGTAGAGCTTCCGTCGCTGCCCAAGCCGGCGCCGGCCAAAGATCGGGCCGAGGAAGAGGCAATGACGCTCTTCGGGGCGCGCGGGCAGACCCGAAAGGGCCCGCCGAAATACCTCGGGCTGATGCTGACGGGCGGGCTTCTTGGCGTCATGGCGCTGGTTGCCGTCGGCTCTATCCTGTTCCTGGGCGACCGCGACACGGCCACGACTGAGACCGCGGCGGCGCCAGAGGCGATCGAGCCCGCGCCCCCGCTGGAGCTTGACGGCACCTCGGCGATCACGCCCGGCGCGATACTCTCCGAAACCGGCCGGCCCGCCCCCACCGCAGAGCCCGAGGTAACGGCGGCCCCGCTGCCCGTCCCCGAGGCCGAGACGCCCCCCGCGCCGGTCGCCGCGGAAACGGCCGTCCCGGCCGAAACCCCCGCCGAAGAGACCGCGCCGCCGCCCGCCGTGGCAGACGCCGACCCGCCCGCCCAGACCGATGGTGCCCCGCCCGAAACCGCCGGGACGCTGGTGGAGACCGACAGCCTTCCGGGCACCATCGCGATCGGCGAGGACGTGCTGGAACTGGCGTTGTCCGACGATGCCGTGCCCCCGGCGGCCGATACCGCGCCGCCCGCGCCCGCCGCACCCGCCGCGCCCGCACCCGCCGAGGCACCACCCACCCTGCGCGAACCCTTCAGCCGCGCGGATGCAGAGACGTATTATGCCTCGCGCGGGATCTGGGCGCTCGACCCAGAGCCTTCGGACAGCCCCGGCACCGACAGGCTCGACGATTTCTACATCACCTCGATCGACCCGGTGATCGTCCAGCAGGACGCCATCGCCTTGCCGCAGGCCCCGACCGTCAGTTCCGATGGCGTGCCACAGTTGCCGGCACCGCCCCCGCCGCCGGGTGTCACCTTCGACCTCGACGAGCGTGGACTGGTGCGCGCCACGCCCGAAGGCGCCCTGACGCCCTCTGGCGTGACCGTCACCGCCGGCCCGCCGCCGGTGACGCCACGGCCCCGCCCCGACGGCCTCGGCCCCGAGATCGTGCCGCCCGTGCCGGATGAGCGTCTGCGCGGAATCCGCCCGATCCCGCGCCCCGAGAACCTGATCGAAACGAACGAACGCGGACGCTTCGGGGGGCTCTCGCGCACCGAACTGGCCGACATCCGCCCTGAACCGCGCCCCCTGAGCGCGCCGCAGCAGGCGGACGCCGCGCCGGTGACGACCGGAACCGGCGCGACAGGCGACGAGGCCGCCAGCGAAACCGATCTTGCCGCCGCCGAGCCCGAGGTCGATATCGGCGCGGACGCCACGGCACTGGCGGTGCTGGCCTCTCTCCAGCCGCCACGGCGTCCCGACAGCATCGCCGCGCGCGTCGAGGAAGCCCGTGAAGAGGCCGCACCGGTGGAGCCGCCGGCCCCCGATGTGGCCGCCGCCGTCATCCCGACGCTGCCCACCACGGCCTCGGTCGCGCGCGAGGCGACCGAGACCAATGCCATCAACCTCGGCAAGGTGAACCTGATCGGGGTGTACGGATCGTCGAACGACCGCCGCGCCCTGGTGCGGATGCCCTCTGGCCGCTACGTCAAGGTCGAGGTCGGCGACCGGCTCGACGGCGGACAGGTGGCCGCCATCGGCGACGACCAGCTGCGCTACATAAAGGGCGGGCGGAACATCACGCTGCAGCTGCCGCGCAGCTGACCCCGCACACTGGTTGACATCCGTTTAACGATGCGCCCGCCCCGCTAGGGGCCAAGGCGCTTGCAAGCGCCTTCCGCGCGGGCCCCAACGGGCCCGCGCGGACGCGGTTTGCAAACCGCGTCCCACCCAACTCCTTGACCTGCAAAAGAAAAGGGCCGACCCGCAGAAGCGGACCGGCCCGAACCCCTCGCGGGATGGCTCACTCGGCGGCCTGGATCACGCCGCGCTCGATCTGATCCTGTTCGATCGACTCGAACAGCGCCTTGAAGTTGCCCTCGCCGAACCCGTCGTCGCCCTTGCGCTCGATGAACTCGAAGAAGATCGGCCCGATCACGGTCTTGGAGAAGATCTGCAACAGGATGCGCGTCTCGCCCCCGCCGACGACGCCTTCGCCGTCGATCAGGATGCCGTGCTTCTCCATCCGGTCGAGCGGTTCCTCGTGCCCCACCACGCGCTCGCGCGACATCTCGTAGTAGCTCATCGGCGGCTTCGGCATGAACTTGATGCCCCGCTCGGCGATGGCGTCCACGCTTTCATAGATGTTGCGCGCGCCCACCGCGATGTGCTGGATCCCCTCGCCCTTGTAGCGGCGCAGGTATTCCACGATCTGCCCGTTCTCGGACCGGTCCTCGTTGATCGGGATGCGGATGCGACCGCAGGGCGAGGTCAGCGCGCGGGAATAGAGCGCGGTATACTTGCCCTCGATATCGAAGAACCGGATCTCCTTGAAATTGAAGATACGACCGTAGAACCCGAACCAGGTGTCCATGTTGCCCGTGTGGACGTTGTGGGTCAGGTGATCGAGGTAGTAGAAGCCCACGCCCTCGGGGTGCGCCTTGTCGATCCAGTCGAACTCGGTGTTGTAGGGGTTCGCCTCGTAATAGGTGTCGACAAAGTAGATCAGGCTGCCGCCGATCCCCTTGATCGCGGGCACGTCCATCGTCTTGTCGGCGCCGGTGTATTCCTCTGCGCCCTTCGACACGGCGTGCCGCAGAGCGTGCTGCGCGTCGACCACGCGCCAGGCCATCGAGGGCGCGCAGGGGCCGTGTTCATCGACGAAGCGGGCGGCAAAGCTGCCCGGCTCGGCATTCAGCACATAGGTGATGTCGCCCTGCTGCCAGAGCTCGATCGCCTTGGTCTTGTGCGTGGCGGTGTGGACATAGCCCATCTTGCCGAAGAGCTCGCGGAGCGTGTCCGGCTCGGGATGAGCGAACTCGACGAACTCGAACCCGTCGGTGCCGGCGGGGTTCTCGGCGGTGATCGTGGCCTTGGGGGCGTCGTGGGGGAACGGACCCATCTGGAATCTCCTTCTGTCGCGCTTTCACCGACTCTCGCATGTCCACCGCGGGAATTCCGCGCGTTCTGGGGCGCCCTATCGGCTTTCCTTGCGGGAAAGCCTCGGGTATCGTTCGTTTCATGCAGGAAACGCGCATCGCCCTCGACGACACCGACAAGCGGCTGCTGGCCGCGCTGCAAACCGACGCCCACCTGACGGCAGAGGCGCTGGGCGAGGTGCTGCACCTGTCGGCCAGCCAGGCCGGGCGCCGGCGGCAACGGCTCGAAGCCGCGGGCGTCATCGCCGGCTATACCGCCCGGCTCGCCCCGCAGGCGGTGGGCCTGAGCGTGCAGGCCTTCGTGCAGGTGCAGATGGCGACCCACGCCCCCGACAAGGTGCGCACTTTCGCCCGCACGGTGGAGTTGCGCCCCGAGATCGTGTCGGCCTGGACCCTGACGGGCGAGGCCGACTACCTGCTGCGGGTGTTCTGCGCCGACCTGTCGGCGCTGAACGTGCTGATCCACGAGGTACTTCTGCCCCACCCCGCCGTCGCGCGGGTCCAAAGCCAGATCGTGATGGACCAGTTCAAACCCGACGCGCCCCTGCCGGTCTGACCGCACCGCCCGTGCCCGGGCCCGGACCGCCCGGAAATCCGGCTGTTTTCCGGGCGATCCGCGGTCTGTGGCGACAACAGGGTGCAATCCGCTTGAGTAAAAGGGCGCGGACCGCGATGCTGGGACACACCCCGAAGAAAGGCACGGCATGGAAGGCTTCCTGCTACAGGCGACGATCTACCTGGCGACCGCGGTCATCGCGGTGCCACTGGCGGCGCGGCTCGGGCTGGGGTCGGTGCTGGGCTACCTGCTGGCGGGCATCCTGATCGGGCCGGTGCTGGGGCTTGTCGGCTCGGAAACCCAGGACCTGCAGCATTTCGCCGAGTTCGGCGTGGTCATGATGCTGTTTCTCATCGGTCTGGAGCTTGAGCCGCGCGCGCTTTGGGCGATGCGCGACCGGCTCTTGGGGCTGGGCGGGCTGCAGATCCTCGTGACCATGGCGCTGGTGGCCGGTGGGGCGGTGATGCTGGGTCAGCCGGTGGCCACGGGCCTGGCCATCGGCATGATATTTGCCCTGTCGTCCACCGCCATCGTCCTGCAGACGCTGAACGAAAAGAACCTGATGCGCACCAGCGGCGGGCGGTCCACCTTCTCCGTCCTTCTGGCGCAGGACATCGCGGTGATCCCGATGCTGGCGCTGCTGCCGCTTCTGGCGGTGGCGCCGGGGCCCGTCTTCGCGCCGGACGGTTCGGTGCAGCGGGCCACCGATGCCGACCACCACGGCGATGCCGCCCATGCCAGCCTGTCGCTGGTCGAGGGGCTGCCGGGATGGGGCGTCACGCTGGTCACGCTGGGCGCCGTCGCGGTGGTGATCCTCGCCGGTGTCTACCTCACGCGGCCGCTGTTCCGCTTCATCCATGCCGCGCGCCTGCGCGAGATGTACACCGCCTTCGCCCTGCTGATCGTGGTGGGCATCGCGCTGCTGATGATCCTTGTCGGCCTGTCGCCGGCGCTCGGCACCTTCCTTGCGGGCATGGTGCTGGCGAACTCGGAGTTCCGGCACGAACTGGAAAGCGATATCGAGCCGTTCAAGGGCCTGCTCCTGGGCCTTTTCTTCATCACCGTGGGCGCGGGCATCAACTTTGCGGTCTTCTTCCGCGATCCGGCGACGATCCTCGGCCTGACGCTGGGGATCATGGGGCTGAAGGGGCTTGTCCTCTACGTCCTCGGGCGCGTGTTCCGGCTGGCGGGGCGCGACCGCTGGCTGTTCACGCTGGGGCTGGCGCAGGCGGGCGAATTCGGCTTCGTGCTGATCGCCTTTTCGCTGCAGCAAAGCGTCCTGCCCACGGCGCTGGCCGAGAAACTGCTTCTGACCATCGCGCTGTCGATGCTGCTGACGCCGCTCTTCTTCATCGCCTATGACCTGCTGTCCAAGCGGATGAAGGAGAGCGGCGACGACACCCCGCATGACGAGATCGACGAGACCGGGCAGATCATCATCGCGGGCATCGGACGCTTCGGGCAGGTGGTCAACCGCATGGTGCAGATGTCGGGGTTCAAGACGACCGTGCTGGACCATGACCTTGCCACCATCCAGCTGATGCGCAAGTTCGGCTTCAAGGGCTACTTCGGAGACCCGACGCGCCCCGAACTGCTGCACGCGGCGGGGCTGGCCTCGGCGCGCGTGCTGGTCGTGGCGCTGGACGACAAGGACGCGGCGATCCGGCTCGTATCCTATGCCCGGCGGGAACGACCGGACCTGCATATCGTGGCACGGGCACGCGACCGCGTGCATGTCTATGAACTTTACCGCGCAGGCGCCAACGACATCGTGCGCGAGCTGTTCGATTCCAGCCTGCGCGCCGGGCGCTACGTGCTGGAGAACATGGGCCTGACGGAGTTCGAGGCGGCAGAACTGACGCAGACCTTCTTCCACATGGACCGGCAGGCGGTGCGCGACCTGGCCGTTCTGTGGAAGCCGGGCGTGCCGGTCGAGCAGAACGCGGAATACGTCGAGGCTGCCAAGAAGCTGAACAAGGATCTCGAGACCGCGCTTCTGACCCAGTTCTCGCAGGCCGAGGTGCCGGACAGCAAGACCGGCAGCTGACCGGGCTCAGCCGCCCGAAACGCCCGCCTCGGCAAAGCTGGCCATCCCCGAATGGCAGGCGACGGCCCCCTGCAGCACGCCGATCGCCAGCGCCCCGCCCGAGCCTTCGCCCAGGCGAAGACCAAGCGACAGAAGCGGCGCCTTGCCCAGGGCCGCCAGCAGACGCGCGTGCCCCGGTTCCTCGGACACATGGCCCGCGACCGTGTGATCCAGCGCGCCCGGCGCCGCGCGCTCCAGCACCGCCGCGGCGGCGGTGCAGATGAACCCGTCGAGGATGACCGGGACGCGGTGGTGCCGCGCCGCCATGATCGCGCCCGCCATCGCCGCGATCTCGCGCCCGCCGAGGCAGGCAAGCACCGCCAGCGGGTCGCCCAGGGCGTCGGCGTGCCGGGCCAGCCCCGCCGCGACCACCCCGGCCTTGCGCGTCAGCCCCGCGTCGTCGACGCCGGTGCCGCGCCCCACCCAGTCCTCGGGCGCCCCGCCCAGAAGCGCGGCGGCCAGCGCCGCAGCCGAGGTGGTGTTGCCGATGCCCATCTCTCCGGCCACCAGCAGATCGGCGCCAGGGTCCACCGCGGCCCATCCCGCAGCGATTGCGGCGGCGCATTCGGCCTCGGTCATCGCCGGGCCTTCGGTGAAGTCGCCCGTGGGCCGCTCCAGCTCAAGCGCGACGACATCCATCCGCGCCCCGAAGGCGCGCGCAAGCTGGTTGATCGCGGCGCCGCCCGCCTCGAAATTCGCCACCATCTGCACCGTGACCTCTGGCGGGAACGCCGACACGCCGCGCGCAG
>JAUIIC010000135.1 GCA_030431935.1 Alphaproteobacteria bacterium
CCGGTGCGATAGTCGACCTCGGTCAGCATCACCGCCGCGACGCTCTCGTCGATGTGGCGGGCCACGTCCTCGGGGGCCACGGTCCTGAGTTCGTGTCCGCGGCCAAGGGTCTGGATCAGGCCTTCCGCCATGTAGAGATCGGTGGGGAAGTTCCCGGTGTCGGACAGGATCACCTTGCGATCCGGTCTCTTGGCGACGGCGGCCGCCAGCGCCTGGAACACCTTGATCGACAGGGTGTCGCCGATCACCGTCGTTCCTGGCGCCGCGCCGATCAGCTTGCCGATGCGGTCACCCAGCCGGGGCGGCATGCCCATCCAGCCGGCTCTGTTCCAGCCGGTGATGAGCATTTCGCCCCATTCGTCCGTGACGGTCGCCGCCACCCGCTTGCGCGCACCCAGCGGAAGCGGGCCCAGCGAGTTGCCGTCGAGGTAGGTCACGCCCTCGGGAATGTGAAACATGGCCCTCGTGGCTGCAAAATCCGTCATCCGTCGCTCCGTTCGCCGCGCCCTCGGGGGCGCGTGGGTTTCAGATCTCGCCGCCCGCGATCTGGATCGCCTGGCCGTTCACGCTGTCCGATCCCGGGCCGCATAGCCAGAGGGCGGCGGCGGCGACCTCAGAGGGCTCTATCAGGCGGCCGTGCGGGTTGACACCCACCATGAGCTTCATCGCCTCTTCCTCGGACAGCCCAGTTCGCTCCATGATCGAGACGACGTTGCGGTCGATGATCTCGGTGGCGACATAGGCGGGGCAGAGCGCGTTGAAGGTGATGCCCTTGCCTGCATAGTCGGCGGCCAGCGAGCGGACAAGCCCGACCATGCCGTGCTTGGACGCCGAATAGGCGGGCCCGCCCTTCAGGCCCTTCACTCCGGCGATCGAGGAGACCGCGATGACGCGGCCCCAGTCCAGCCCCCGCATGGTCCCCAGCGCCTCGCGGATTGTCAGGAAGGCTCCGTCGAGGTTCGTGGCCATCATCCAGCGCCAGAAGTCCAGGTCTGTCTTGTGCAGGGCGCGGCCCTCGGCGACGCCCGCGTTGGCCACGTGGATCGAGACGGGCCCCCGCGCGGCAACGGCGGCGGCAAAACCGTCCCGCACGCTTGCCTCGTCCGAAACGTCCATCACCAGGGGGTGAAGGCCGGTCCTGCGGGCCGCCGCCTCTTCCAGGACCTCGGCGCGTCGCCCGGTGATCGTCACCTCGGCCCCGGCCCCTGCCAGCGCGTCGGCGATGGCCAGACCGATCCCCGTTCCGCCGCCTGTGACCAGCGCGTGTTTGCCCTGCATCGCGTCCCCCCCCTTTTCGCACCGATACCCTAGACACTCCTCGGCCAGTGGCAAGCGCGTGCCCGAGAGAGGCCTTGCGCGGGCAGGCGTGGACGCTATTGACGGGGCATGCGCAAGTGGATCGATCTTCCGCCGCTCTGGCTGGCCCTGACCCTGCTGATCGCCTGGGGCATCTCGCGCGTCGTGCCCGGGCTGGGTTTCGGCGGGGCCTGGGCCGGTTGGGCCGGTGCCGCGCTGGTCGGCGCGGGGCTTCTTCTCATGGGCCTGGCGGCCGCGACGATGATGGCGGCGCGCACCACCGTGATCCCGCACCGGGACCCTTCGGCGTTGGTGACGGGCGGCGTCTTTCGCCTGTCGCGCAACCCGATCTACCTGGGCGACGCGCTGGTTCTGGCGGGCTTCATCCTGCGCTGGGACGCGGTTCCCGCGCTGGTTCTCGTGCCGGTCTTCGTCTGGCTGATCGACCGCCGCTTTATCCGGGCAGAGGAGGCGCGACTTCGCGCGGCCTTCGGGGCAGAGTTCGAAACCTGGGCCGCGCGCACCCGCCGCTGGATCTGAGCTTTCGCAGTTGCGAAAGAATCTTGCGTCTCGACGCTTGTGGTGAAACTGGCCACGGTTTAGTAGACACGCGCCCGGATTGACCCATCTTTTGGGTCACCCAGCCACCGAGAGGGGACGATAAGGTGAAGATCGGAACACCGAAAGAGATCTTCGAGGGCGAGGCGCGCGTCGCGATGACGCCGGACAGCGCTCTTCAGTTGCAGAAGCTTGGCCACGAATGCCTGATCGAGGCCGGGGCCGGCCTTGCGGCGGGATTCACCGATGCCGCCTACGAGGCGGCTGGGGTCAAGGTCGTGAAGACGGCGGCCACGTTGTGGAAGAACGCCGACGTCATCGCCAAGGTGCGCCCTCCTTCAGAGACCGAGGCCAAGCGCCTGACGGCGGACAAGACCCTGATTTCGTTCTTCTATCCCGCGTCGAACGAGGCCTTGCTGGAGCTCTGCAAGTCCAAGTCGGCCAGCGTGATCGCGATGGACATGGTGCCGCGCATCAGCCGGGCGCAGAAGATGGACGCGCTGTCGTCGATGGCCAACATCGCCGGCTACCGCGCCGTGATCGAGGCGGGCAACAACTTTGGCCGCTTCTTCACCGGGCAGGTGACGGCGGCGGGCAAGGTGCCGCCGGCAAAGGTTCTGGTTGTGGGCGCCGGTGTCGCCGGCCTGGCCGCGATCGGCACGGCGACCTCTCTTGGCGCGATCACATACGCCTTCGACGTGCGGCCCGAAGTGGCCGAACAAATCGAATCGATGGGGGCCGAGTTCGTCTTCCTGGAGTTCGAACAGAACCAGGACAGCGGCGCCACCGGCGGATACGCCGCACCGTCGAGCCCCGAGTTCCAGGAAAAGCAGCTGGCCAAGTTCCGCGAGCTTGCGCCTGACATCGACATCGTCATCACCACGGCGCTGATCCCCAACCGCGCGGCCCCGATCCTGTGGACCAAGGACATGGTCGAGGCGATGAAGCCCGGCTCGGTCATCGTCGACCTGGCCGCCGAGCGGGGCGGCAACTGCGAGCTGACGAAGGCGGACGAGAAGATCGTCACCGACAACGGCGTGACGATCGTGGGCTACACCGACTTCCCCAGCCGGATGGCCACGCAAAGCTCGACGCTTTACTCGACCAACATCCGGCACATGATGACCGACCTGACGCCCGAGAAGGACGGCGTCATGGTGCACAACATGGAAGACGACGTGATCCGGGGCGCGACGGTCACGCACGCCGGCGAGATCACCTTCCCGCCGCCACCGCCCAAGGTGCAGGCTATCGCCTCGGCTCCGAAAAAGGAAAAGCCGAAGGAGCTGACGCCGGAAGAGAAGAAGGCGAAGGAGATCGCCGCCTTCAAGTCCGAGACCAAGCGCCAGGTCACCCTGATCGGCGTCGGCGCCGTGCTTCTGCTGGCCGTGGGCCTCGTGGCGCCGGCCAGCTTCATGCAGCATTTCATCGTCTTCGTGCTGGCGGTCTTCGTGGGCTTCCAGGTGATCTGGAACGTCGCGCATTCGCTGCACACGCCGCTGATGGCGATCACGAACGCGATTTCGTCCATCATCATCCTGGGCGCGCTCTTGCAGATCGGATCGGGATCCTACCTCGTCATCCTTCTGTCCGCGCTTTCGGTCTTCATGGCCGGGGTGAACATCTTCGGTGGCTTCCTTGTGACACGGCGCATGCTCGCCATGTTCCAGAAATCGTAAGGAGCAGGGGACAATGGAACTCGGATTCACAACTGCCGCCTATGTCGTCGCGGCTGTCCTCTTCATCCTCGCGCTGGGCGGCCTTTCGGGGCAGGAAAGCGCCAAGCGCGCCGTGTGGTACGGCATCGTCGGCATGGCGCTGGCGGTGTTCGCCACGCTCGCGGGGCCCGGCTCCGGCTACTGGTTCCTGTCGCTGATCCTGATCGCGGGCGGTGGCCTCATCGGCTACCAGCTGGCAACACGGGTGCAGATGACCCAGATGCCGGAACTGGTGGCGGCGATGCACTCGCTTGTCGGCCTTGCCGCCGTGTTCGTGGGCTTCAACGCGCATATCGAGCTGGCGCGCGTGATGGCCATGGACACCGACGCCAAGGCCGTGCTGGAAGGCTTCGCGGCGCTTCTGTCCAAGAAAACCAGCGTCGAGATCGCCATCCTGCGGGTCGAGCTGTTCCTTGGCGTGTTCATCGGCGCGATCACCTTCACCGGCTCGGTCATCGCCTATGGCAAGCTGGCGGGCAAGGTGACCTCGGCGGCGACCAAGCTGCCCGGCGGGCACATGCTGAACGCGGCCGCGGCCGCGATCTCGGTGCTCTGCCTGATCTGGTACTTCAACACCGGCGGCATCCTGCCCCTGGTCATCATGACGGCGGCGGCGCTCTTCATCGGCTACCACCTCATCATGGGGATCGGCGGCGCGGACATGCCCGTCGTGGTGTCGATGCTGAACAGCTACTCGGGCTGGGCGGCGGCGGCGATCGGCTTCAGCCTTGGAAACGATCTGCTGATCGTGACGGGCGCGCTTGTCGGCTCGTCGGGTGCGATCCTGTCCTACATCATGTGCAAGGCCATGAACCGGCATTTCGTCAGCGTGATCCTGGGCGGCTTCGGCGGCCCGCAGGGACCGGCCGCGGCGATCGAGGGCGAACAGATCGCCATCGATTCCGACGGCGTGGCGGCGGCGCTGAACGACGCGGACTCGGTCATCATCATTCCGGGCTATGGCATGGCGGTGGCGCAGGCGCAGCAGTCGGTCAGCGAACTGACCCGCAAGCTGCGCGCCAAGGGCAAGAACGTGCGCTTCGCCATCCATCCGGTGGCGGGCCGCCTGCCGGGGCACATGAACGTTCTCCTGGCCGAGGCCAAGGTGCCCTATGACATCGTGCTGGAGATGGACGAGATCAACGAGGATTTCCCGGATACGGACGTCGCCATCGTCATCGGCTCGAACGACATCGTGAACCCCGCCGCGCAGGACGACCCCAACAGCCCCATTGCCGGCATGCCGGTTCTGGAATGCTGGAAGGCCAAGCAGGTCTTCGTGTCCAAGCGCGGGCAGGGCACCGGCTATTCGGGTATCGAGAACCCGCTGTTCTTCAAGGAGAACACGCGGATGTTCTACGGCGACGCCAAGGCCTCTATCGACAGCCTGCTGCCCAAGATCGACTGACCCGCCGCGCAGTTTTGCTGATGTGTAAAGGGCGCCCTCGGCGCCCTTTCTCGTCATATGCCGGCGTGGCGCAGAAGCGCTGTCATGGTTGCGACCCGGCGGGCGAGGACCCGAGCGACCTGGTCGTGAACGCGCCCGGCAAGGCCGGGGTCGGTACGCGAAAGCTCTTCGATGTTCACCCGAAGAAGACGCGAGGCCGTGTCGCATACGATATCCGCCGTGCGCGGCAGGTCGGCGTAATGTGCCAACTCGCCGATGATGGCGCCGGGCCGGAAGGCCGCGACGCGCAGCATCTCGTTTTTCGGTCCCTCCACCTCGGCGCGCAGCAGGCCTTCGCGCAACAGGTACAGGTCGCGTTCCGCCGCGCCCCGCGTAATGAGACGCGTCCCCGCGGGGCAGTCCATCCACAAGACCGCCGCGCTTTGCGTGTCGGCGAGCCGTTCCAGCTCTTGCAGAATGGCGCGGGTTTCGTCCGATTCCACCGGCTCCGGACGGTCGGTCAGAAGCCCTGCCTCGGCGGCCTCCAGCGCGCTGTCCAGGGTGGCATGCATCGTCGGCGCCATGCCCGCAGCGCATGTCGCATTCAGCTGCCGGGCGTCATCTGGGTCCATGCCGGTGCAATCGAGGGCAACGTCACGCGCGTCGCAGTCCCCGGCGATCTTGGCGAGCGACTGCATCGCCGAGGCGTCGATGCCCGAAACCCTTGTGAAGTCGAGGATGACCCGGCGAGGCGGCGGACGTGTATCCAGCAATGCCCGAACCTCGTTGCGGAGCTTGCTGGCGGTTCCGAAGAACAGGTAACCGTCGAGACCGCGGATGACGATGCCCCGTCCCACCTCGGAAAGAAACGCCTGGCTTTCGACCGACCGTTCGACACGGCTGCGGTATTCGCCGGCCGAACTGCGCAGCCGGACGATGTCGATCCTTGCATAGGTCACGAGGAACAGGACGCTCGCTGCCATGAAGCCCGCCACCAGCGCCACAAGGAACCCCTGAAACACGGCGACCGACAGAATGCCCGCGACCAGCAGGTAGTCCCACCTCTTCAGCGTTCTTCGGCTGTCCCAGAGCCAGGTGAAGAGCATGTCGAACCCGAGATAGGCGACCAGCGCGGCGAAGACGCCCACGGGCATCAGTTCCAGCACCCCCGCTCCAAGCAACAGGGTCGCGCCCGCGACGCCTGCCGCCGCCAGCGGGGCCAGCCGCCCGGTCACGCCCGCCTTGTGCGCCAGCGTCGGTTCCGCCATCCCGTGGAATGTCGCGATTCCTCCGGCCAGCGCCGCGCCGATGTTCGCCGCCCCGGTGCCGCGGAGGTCCTTTTCCATGTGAAAGTCGCGGCCCAGGATCGTTTCCAGCCCGCTTGCCCCCAGCATCGTCCCGAGCACGGTCATCGCCATGATTGCGGGCAGAATTGGCAGCTGGGCCAGCAACACGCTCCAATCCGCGTCCACCAGCAGGCGGGCGTTGAGCTCCACAAGGAGTGTCGTCGAGCCGAACGGCCCCAGCAGCAGGCCCGACGAGGCGGCCTCGGCCAGCGAGATGCCGCGCACGGCCAGGACCGCGTAGAACAGGAAGAACAGCACCGTGATCGTTGCGGGCAGGATCGTCCTGGACCCGGTCCGGCGGCTGACCAACGCCAGCGCAAGCCCGGCAAGCACCCAGGGCGCCCAGCGGGCCAGTGCCCCGGGCGCGATGGCGGCGTCAACGTTGCGGATGTCGAAAGTGTCTTGCAGGCACATGCCCACGGCGGCCATGACCATCAGATAGCCGGTCGCCGCGAGAAAGCCGCCGATCACGGGATGGGGAATGAAACGGGCAAGCCCGCCAAGCCGGAACATGCCGAACAGAAGCGTTCCCACACCTGCGGCAAGGCTTGCCAGCACGATCGTCGCGCCGGCGGTGGCGGCCATCGTTTCCGGCGACAGCACCTGCCCGGAAAGCACGGCGGCAAGGCTTCCGGCCAGCATGATCGCCGGCAGATCCTGCGCCCGCATGACCGCGCCCTTGTAGGACATCAGGAGAGTGCCGACGAGGACCGAAACCAGCGTTCCCAGCAGGCTGTGGGCCAGCCCTTGCGCGACGTGCGGGGCCAATGGCCCAGTATAGATCATGGCGGTGAAGGCGATTGTGAAGCTGACCGTCATCAGGCCAACGAGAAGTGCGGACAGCGCGCGCGCCGCTGTTTCGAGGCCTACGGCCGCCGTCTTGCTATTCATGACATGACTATCCAACAAAAAATCTTGAACCGGATGGTGAAGATTATCCTTTCACCTGAACGGGGAAAGCCGCAGGGGTTTGCCTTGAGAGGAACACGTCCGAGACGCGGTTTTTCTGCCGCAGGTTTGATAAGTCTACGCTTCCCAGTCAGCCCCGGCGCCACTCCCCGGGCAAAAGCCCGTCGAGGCACCAGTCCCCGACGGCGACACGGATTAGCCGCAGCGTCGGGTGGCCGACGGCCGCCGTCATCCGGCGCACCTGCCGGTTGCGGCCTTCGGTGATGGTCAGTTGCACCCAGCTTTCGGGCACCGACTTGCGGTAGCGCACGGGCGGGTCGCGAGGCCAGAGCCATTCGGGCGCGGGGGTCACCCGGGCCCGTGCGGGCCGCGTCGGCCCGTCCTTCAGCGTCACCCCCCGCCGCAGGGCGTCCAGGGCCTCTGGCCCCGGGACACCCTCGACCTGGGCGAGGTAGGTCTTGGGCGTCTTCGTCTTGGGCGAGGCGATACGCGCCTGAAGTCGCCCGTCGTCGGTCAGGACCAGCAGGCCCTCGCTGTCGCGGTCGAGCCGCCCGGCGGCATAGACGCCGGGCACGTCGATGTAGTCGGCCAGCGTCGCCCTGCCATCGCCGTCGGTGAACTGGGACAGGACGCCATAGGGCTTGTTGAACAGCAGGACCCGGGCCATCAGCGCGGCGGCACGACCTCGTATCCCGGTTCCTCCGGCTCGTCGTCGACCATTTCCGCCGGAAAGCCGGGCGCGCGGATGTCTAGGCCCGTGGCCTCTTCCAGCCGGCGGATGATGTCATCGGACTGGGCGCGCGCGCCATAGCGGGCCTGTCCGTCTCGGAAGATGTCGATCATCAGCGGAGAGATCTCCAGGGGCACGCCCGCGCCCTCGGCAAGGCTGTGGAACAGGCCGATGTCCTTCAGCACGAGGTCCATGGTGAAGTCGATCTGGCGCGAGCCGTTCAGGATCACCTGGCTTTCGGTTTCATGAACAAAGCTGGTGCCGGACGAGATCCGGATCGCCTCGTAGGTGGTGGCAAGGTCCATGCCCACGGCCTTCATGGTGACAAGCGCCTCGCACAGGCTGAGAAGGTTCGCCGTGGCAAGGTAGTTGGTCATCACCTTCAGGATCGACGCGCTGCCCAGCTCGCCGGTGTGCAGAACCCGGCGCCCAAGCGTCGTGAGAATGGGCAGGGCTGCCTCGAAGGTCGCGCGATCGCCGCCCGCAAAGATCGAGATGTTGCCGGTCGCGGCCCTGTGGCAGCCGCCCGAGACAGGGCAGTCCAGCGCGCCGGCCCCGCGCTCCATCACAAGCGCGCCAAGGCGCCGGACCTCTGCCGCGTCGGTGGTCGACATCTCGGCCCAGAGCTTGCCGGGGCCAAGCGCCTCCAGCAGGCCGTCCGCGCCCTCCATCACGGCGGCCGAGGCCGCGGGGCTGGGCAGGCAGGTAATCACCATGTCGCAGGCGGCCGCCATCTCGGCAGGGGTGTCGAACCAGGTCGCGCCCGCGCTCACCAGCGCGTCACCGGCGCTCCGGTCCAGGTCGCGGACCCCAAGTGCGTGCCCATTGCGCAGCAGGCTGCCGGCCAGCTTCGCCCCCACGTTGCCAAGTCCGATGAACCCGATCTGCATACCGTCCCTCCCGATGCATTTGCGCCAAGTCTTTGGCCAAATCCGCCCGGCGCGCAATCGGTTCGCGACCTGTCGCCCCAGATTGACGCGCCCGGGGTGTTTGCGGTTTACAGGCGCGTGTTCTCGACTACCTTCTGCGCTCAAAGCAGAAGGCAGGCCATGAGCCCCATTCAGGACCATCCCGACCGCTACAGCCTCGCCAACGAGCTGCACGCGCGCCCCTTTCCCACGGTATCGGCACCGGGTCACGCCGCATATCTGGCGGTCAAGCAACCCAGCGACGCCGCAAACCGGGACCGGTCGGCCGACGTCACCCATCTGCACGACCTGCTCGACCGCTTCGGCGCCAAGCATCCGCAGCCCGGCGCGACGCACTATTTCGGCGAACTGGGCAAGCACAAGCTGAAGTGGGAGCAACATACCGAGTTCGTGACCTACACGATCTTCGTCGAGGGCGTCACCGACCGGCCCTTCGACAAGAACGCATTCTCGGTGTTTCCCGACGACTGGCTGGAGTCGCTGCCGGGTGCGCGGATCACCTCTGCGCTGATCCGGGTCGAGCACATGCCAGAGGACCTGGCCGCGATCCGCAGCAAGGCGAACGACTGGTTCGTGGCCGACAGCCTCGCCATCAGCTGGATCCTGGACGAAACCGCGGTCATGGCCGGCGACTTCCGGATCGACAGCGCGGGTCACATGCGCTTCGGCGTCTTCGTGCAGCCCGACATGGGGCCGCGCCGGATCGGCCGGATCGTGCAGCGCATCTGCGAGATCGAGACCTACAAGACGATGTCCATGCTGGGGCTCAGCCGCGCGCGGGATCTGTCGCGGCAGATGGGGGCGCTGGACACGCGGCTGTCGCGTCTCATCGGCGACATGACCAGCGACGTCGCCCGCCCGGAAGAAACGCTGACCGGCCTTCTGTCGATCTCGGCCGAGTTGGAAAAGCTTCTGGCGGACACGAGTTTCCGCTTCGGTGCGACGGGGGCCTATGAAGCGATCGTGCACCAGCGGATCGAGGTGCTGCGCGAAACCCGGTTCGAGGGCCGCCAGACCTTTCGCGAATTCATGATGCGCCGGTTCGATCCGGCGATGCGGACGGTCAACTCGTCAGAGGCGCGCCTGCGCGCGATGGGAGAGCGGGCGATCCGTGCCGGTGATCTGCTGCGCACCCGCGTCGACGTGGCGCGCTCGGCGGAAAACCAGATGCTCCTGGAAAGCATGGATCGGCGTGCCGACCTGCAATTGCGGCTGCAGAAGACGGTCGAGGGGCTGTCCGTGGTGGCGATCAGCTATTACGCCGTAAACCTAGTGACCTACATGGTCGCGCCGCTCGGGGCCGAGATCGGCCTGTCCAAAGGGTTGATGACGGCCGGGACCACGCCGATCGTGGTTCTGCTGGTCTGGTTCCTGATCCAGCGTATCCGCAAGCACGTGGAGTAGTGGCAGGCCCGGGGGTGTCCGGGCGCGCCATTGCCGGGCGTCTCTATTCGGCGGCGACGGCCAAGCCGGAGGGGCCTTGCTGAAGCAGGCGCGAGGTGACGAGCGCGCCGAGGGCGATGGCGAAGAGCGCCAGTGCGGCCGCGACGCTCAGCGTCGGGATGCCGGCCAGACCTGCGCCGACGGTGCAGCCCCCGGCCAGCACGCCCCCGACTCCCATCAGGGCGCCCCCGGTCAGGTAGCGGCCGGTTTCGGCCGGCGAGGCAAAGCTTTGCCAGCGCAGCCGCTGACCCAGCAGGGCCGCGACAAAGGCGCCGCCGATGGTCCCGCCGACAAGCCCCACGCCGAAACTGGCCGGGATCGAGGTCGACGCGATGCCCCAGAACAGGGTATCGGCGTGGGGTGCGGTGAACGACAGGCTTTGCAGGGCGATGGGGTCGAAGTCGTCATAGAGAACGAAGCCGGTCCCGACCCAGCCCGCCGGCACCAGGAGGCCGATCGCGACCCCGGCCGCCAGCCCGCCCCAGGAACTGCCGGAGCGCAGGGCCACCGCAAGCGCACCAAGCCCGATGAGCGACGCCCAGACCACGCCGCCGCCGGGCAGGGCCGCAAGCGAGGCCGCCTCGCCCAAGGGCAGGGTCCATTCACCCAGCGTTGTGCGGACCGGCGCCAGGACGCCCTTGAGTGTGGCATGCGCCGTGACGGCAAAGACGAGCAGGACGCTCAACGCGCGCAGGTTGCCG
>JAUIIC010000136.1 GCA_030431935.1 Alphaproteobacteria bacterium
GGCTTCACCGGCTCTCAGGGCACCTTCCACTCCGAACAGGCCATCGCCTACGGCACGAAGATGGTCGGCGGCGTCACGCCGGGCAAGGGCGGGCAATCCCACCTCGACCTGCCGGTCTTCAACTCCTGCCACGAGGCCGTGGCCGCCACCGGCGCGAACGCAAGCGTGATCTATGTCCCGCCGCCGTTCGCCGCCGACTCGATCCTCGAAGCCATCGACGCGGAAATCCCGCTGGTCGTCTGCATCACCGAGGGCATCCCGGTCCTCGACATGATGACCGTCAAGCGCGCGCTCGAAGGCTCGAAGACCACGCTGATCGGCCCCAACTGCCCCGGCGTCATCACGCCCGACGCCTGCAAGATCGGCATCATGCCCGGCCACATCCACAAGCGCGGCAGCGTCGGCGTCGTCAGCCGCTCGGGCACGCTGACCTACGAGGCGGTCAAGCAGACCACCGACGTCGGGCTGGGCCAGTCCACCTGCGTCGGCATCGGCGGCGACCCGATCAAGGGGACCGAGCATATCGACGTGCTGGAATGGTTCCTCGCCGATGACGAAACCCATTCCATCATCATGATCGGCGAGATCGGCGGCAGCGCCGAGGAAGAAGCCGCCCAGTTCCTCGCCGACGAGAAGAAGCGCGGCCGCTGGAAACCGACCGCGGGCTTCATCGCCGGCCGCACCGCGCCTCCGGGCCGCCGCATGGGCCACGCGGGCGCCATCGTCGCCGGCGGCAAGGGCGGCGCCGAGGACAAGATCGAGGCGATGAAATCCGCCGGCATCGTCGTGGCCGACAGCCCCGCGGGCCTCGGCCAGGCGGTGCTCGCCGCCATCGGATGACCAGATAACAGGAGAACCCCGGTGGGCTTCCGCGACGCCGTAAGAACCTGCCTCCGCAAATACGCCACGTTCTCGGGCCGCGCCTCGCGGTCCGAATACTGGTGGTTCGCGCTGTTCCTGGTTCTCGGCAGCCTGGTCATCGGCGCAGTGGACAGCCTTCTTTTCGGCACCAGCATGGTCGAGGTCGCCCCCGGCCAGTTCGAGCTCCGCTCGAACGGCCCGCTCGCCGCGATCTTCTCGCTGGCCATGCTGCTTCCGGCGCTGGCCGCGGGCTGGCGCCGCATGCATGACAGCGGGCGTGCGGGCATCTACCTGCTCTATCCGCTGATCGTCATGGTCGGCATGCTCTCCTTCATCGGCTTTCTCGGGGGGACCGAGGCACTTATGACCGGCGACTTCGGCGCAATCTTCGCCGGTGTCGGCGGTCTGATCGCGCTTCTCGGCGCGGTCGTCCTGCTGATCTCTCCGCTTCTCGTGCTCTGGTGGCTGACGCGGCCCAGCCAGCCGGGCGCCAACGCATATGGCCCCAACCCCCAACAGGTGACGTCATGACCGACCAGTCCCCGAACGACCAGTTCAAGGCCTCGTCCTTCCTTCAGGGCCACAACGCGGAATACATCGAACAACTGTATGCCCGCTACGCCAACGACCCCGGCGCGGTCGACGAGGCATGGCAGCAGTTCTTCCGCCAGCTTGGCGACGACGAGGTCAGCGTCAAGCGCGAGGCCGAAGGCCCCAGCTGGGCCCGCCGCGACTGGCCGCCGACCCCCTCGGACGAGCTGACGCATGCGCTCGACGGGCAATGGCCCGCCGCGCCCGCCCCCGGCCCGAAAGAGGCCAAGGCCGCCGCCGAAAAGATAAAGGCCAAGGCCGCCGATGCGGGCGTGATGATCTCGGACGAACAGGTCAAGCGCGCCGTCCTCGATTCGATCCGCGCGCTGATGCTGATCCGCGCCTACCGGATCCGCGGGCACCTGGCCGCCGATCTCGACCCGCTCGGCATGCAGGAACCGACCCCGCACCCAGAGCTTGACCCGAAAAGCTACGGCTTCACCGACGCCGACTATGACCGCCCGATCTTTCTGGACAACGTGCTGGGCCTGCAACTGGCCTCGGTGCGCGAGATCCTCGACATCGTGCGGCGCACCTACTGCGGCACCTTCGCGCTGCAGTACATGCACATCTCGAACCCCGAAGAGGCCGGCTGGCTGAAAGAGCGGATCGAGGGCTTCAACAAGGAAATCCGCTTCACCCGCGAAGGCCGCCGCGCCATCCTGAACAAGCTGGTCGAGGCCGAGGGCTTCGAAAAGTTCCTGCACGTCAAGTACATGGGCACCAAGCGTTTCGGCCTCGACGGGGGCGAGGCGCTGATCCCGGCGATGGAACAGATCATCAAGCGCGGCGGCGCGCTGGGGGTCCGTGAAATCGTCATCGGCATGCCGCACCGCGGCCGCCTGTCGGTGCTGGCCAACGTGATGGGCAAGCCCTACCGCGCGATCTTCAACGAGTTCCAGGGCGGCAGCTTCAAGCCAGAGGATGTCGACGGCTCGGGCGACGTGAAATACCACCTCGGCGCCTCGTCCGACCGCGAGTTCGACGGCAATACCGTTCACCTGTCGCTGACCGCGAACCCCAGCCACCTCGAGGCGGTGAACCCCGTCGTCCTGGGCAAGGCGCGCGCCAAGCAGGATCAGCTTGGCGACCCCGAACGCACCGGCGTCCTGCCCGTGCTGCTGCATGGCGACGCGGCCTTCGCCGGCCAGGGCGTGGTGGCCGAATGCTTCGGCCTGTCTGGCCTGCGCGGCCACCGCACCGGCGGCACCATCCACCTTGTCGTGAACAACCAGATCGGGTTCACCACCGCGCCGCATTTCTCGCGGTCCTCGCCCTATCCCACCGACATCGCCCTGATGGTCGAGGCGCCGATCTTCCACGTCAACGGCGACGACCCCGAGGCCGTGGTCCACGCCGCCAAGGTGGCAACGGAGTTCCGGCAGAAGTTCGGCAAGGATGTCGTCATCGACATCTTCTGCTACCGCCGCTTCGGCCATAACGAGGGCGACGAGCCCATGTTCACCAACCCGGTGATGTACAAGCGCATCAAGCGTCACAAGACGACGCTTCAGCTTTACACTGAACGGCTGGTCAAGGACGGTCTCATCCCCGAGGGCGAGATCGAGGACATGAAGGCCGCCTTCCAGTCGCAGCTGAACGAGGAATTCGAGGCCGGCAAGGACTACAAGCCCAACAAGGCCGACTGGCTCGACGGCCGGTGGAGCCACCTGGACCGCCAGGGCGAGGAATACCAGCGCGGCCAGACCGCGATCGCGCCCGAAACGCTGGCCGAGGTCGGCGCCGCGCTGACCCGCGTGCCCGAAGGCTTCAACCTGCACAAGACGGTGGGCCGCCTTCTGGAAGCCAAGCAGCAGATGTTCGAGACCGGTACCGGCTTTGACTGGGCCACCGCCGAGGCGCTGGCCTTCGGCAGCCTGATGACCGAGGGTTATCCCGTCCGCCTCGCCGGCCAGGACAGCACCCGCGGCACCTTCTCGCAGCGACATTCGGCCTTCATCGACCAGGAGACCGAGGAACGCCACTATCCGCTGAACCACATCCGCGAGGGCCAGGCCCGCTACGAGGTCATCGACTCGATGCTCTCGGAATACGCGGTGCTGGGCTTCGAATACGGCTACAGCCTTGCAGAGCCCAACGCGCTGACCATGTGGGAAGCCCAGTTCGGCGACTTCGCCAACGGCGCGCAGATCATGTTCGACCAGTTCATCAGCTCCGGCGAACGCAAGTGGCTGCGCATGTCGGGTCTCGTGATGCTGCTGCCCCACGGCTACGAGGGCCAGGGTCCCGAACACTCCTCGGCCCGGCTCGAACGCTTCCTGCAGATGTGCGCCGAGGACAACTGGATCGTCGCCAACTGCACGACGCCCGCCAACTACTTCCACATCCTGCGCCGCCAGATCCACCGCAGCTATCGCAAGCCGCTGGTCCTGATGACGCCCAAGTCGCTTCTGCGGCACAAGCTGGCGATCTCGGACGTGGACGATTTCACCACCGGCAGCTCGTTCCACCGCGTGCTCTGGGACGACGCCGAAAAGGGTCACTCGGACCTGACGCTGCAACCCGACGACAAGATCCGCCGCGTCGTGATGTGTTCCGGCAAGGTCTATTACGACCTTCTGGAAAAGCGCGACGCCGAGGGCCTCGACGACATCTACCTCCTGCGCGTGGAACAGTTCTATCCCTTCCCCGCGCTCTCGATGGTCAAGGAACTGGAACGCTTCAAGGGCGCCGAGATGATCTGGTGCCAGGAAGAGCCCAAGAACCAGGGCGCCTGGACCTTCATCGAACCCAACATCGAATGGGTGCTGACCCGGATCGGCGCGGACAACCAGCGCCCGGTCTACGCAGGCCGGGCCGCCGCCGCCTCGCCGGCCACCGGTCTCGCCTCGCAGCACAAGGCACAACAAGCAGCGCTGGTGAACGCGGCGCTCGGAATCGAAGGATAACCCGACAGATGACCACCGAAGTCCGCGTGCCCACCCTGGGCGAAAGCGTCACAGAGGCCACCGTCGCGACCTGGTTCAAGAAACCCGGGGATGCCGTCGCCGCCGACGAAATGCTGTGCGAGCTGGAAACCGACAAGGTCACGGTAGAAGTGCCCGCCCCCGCCGCCGGAACCCTGGCCGACATCGTCGCGGCCGAGGGCCAGACGGTCGGCGTCGACGCGCTTCTGGCGACCATAACCGAGGGCGCCGCCGCCGCCGCGCCCAAACCCGCCGCCAGCGCCCCCGCCAAGGCCGCGCCCGCGTCCGCGGCCAGCATCGACGTGATGGTCCCCACGCTGGGCGAAAGCGTGGCAGAGGCGACCGTCTCCACCTGGTTCAAGGCCGCCGGCGACACCGTCCAGCAGGACGAGATGCTGTGCGAGCTGGAAACCGACAAGGTCTCGGTCGAGGTGCCCGCCCCCGCCTCGGGCACGCTGACCGAAATCCTCGCGCCAGAGGGCGCCACCGTCGCCGCCGGCGGCAAGCTCGCGGTCATGACCTCGGGCGACGGCGCCGCCGCCCCGGCCCCCACGCCCGCCGCCCCGGCGGCCCAGGCCCAGGCCCCCGCCGCCGCCGCCTCCGACCGCGATGTCGAGGACGCCCCCTCGGCCAAGAAACTGATGGCCGAAAAGGGCCTGACGCCCGACCAGGTCACCGGCACCGGCCGCGATGGCCGCATCATGAAGGAAGACGTGATGAAGGCCGCCGCCGCCCCTGCCCCCGCGCCTGCACCTGCCCCGGTGGCCGAGATGCCCAAGGCCGCCCCGCGCGCCCCCGTCCCGGCAGAGGACGCCGCGCGCGAGGAACGGGTCAAGATGACCCGCCTGCGCCAGACCATCGCGCGCCGGCTCAAGGACGCGCAGAACACCGCCGCCATGCTGACCACCTACAACGAGGTGGACATGACCGCGACGATGGAACTGCGCCGCGAATACAAGGATCTCTTCGAGAAGAAGCACGGCGTGAAGCTGGGCTTCATGTCCTTCTTCACCAAGGCCTGCTGCCACGCGCTCCGCGAGGTGCCCGAGGTCAACGCCGAGATCGACGGCACCGACATCGTCTACAAGAACTTCGTCCACATGGGCGTTGCCGTGGGCACGCCCAACGGCCTCGTGGTGCCGGTGGTGCGCGACGCCGACCAGATGTCCTTCGCCGCCATCGAAAAGAAGATCGCCGAACTGGGGGTGCGCGCCCGCGACGGCAAGCTGTCCATGGCCGAGATGCAGGGCGGCACCTTCACCCTGTCGAACGGCGGCGTCTACGGCTCCCTGATGTCCTCGCCCATCCTGAACCCGCCGCAGTCGGGCATCCTCGGGATGCACAAGATCCAGGACCGCCCCGTGGCCATCGGCGGCCAGGTGGTGATCCGCCCGATGATGTATCTGGCGCTCAGCTACGATCACCGGATCGTCGACGGCAAGGGCGCCGTCACCTTCCTCGTCCGCGTGAAAGAGGCGCTCGAGGATCCGCGCCGGCTGCTGATGGATCTCTGATCCGACACACGCCGCCTGCGCGGGCCCGGCATGCCCCGGCCCGCGCCCCATTGCAGGAGGTTCAGGTCACATGTTCACCGACGAGCTTTCCATTCTCGCCCTTTACGGGCTTTACGTCGCGATCACGCTGGTGCTGCAGGCCTCGGGCACCATGCAGCAGCTTGGCATGGGCTATCTGCTGTCCTCCCGCGACGAGGGCCGCAGCGCCTCTGGCATCGCCGCGCGGCTTGAACGCGCGCTCTGGAACTCGATCAGCGCGATGGCGCTCTTCGCGCCCGCCATCCTGATCCTTCAGGCCCGCGACGGCTTCGACGAAAACTCGCTTCTGGCCGCGCAGGTCTTCCTGATCGCCCGGGTCGTCTACGTCCCCGCCTATGCCTTCGGCATCGTGGGCCTGCGCTCTCTGGCCTGGTCGGCGGGCTTCTTCGCCACCATCATCCTCTACTTCCTCGGGCTCTGATGTCCCCGGAACTGACCGTCCTCGCGCTCGCCGCGCTCCTTCAGATGGGCCAGTACGTCCTGATGAGCGTGCCCGCGAACATGGAGCTCGGCACGCGCGCCACCCTCGGCCCGCGCGATCCCGCCCCCGGTCAGCCGCCGCTGGCAGAGCGCGTCAGCCCCCGCACCGGCCGCCTGATCCGCGCGCTCGACAATCATTTCGAGGCGCTGATCCTCTTCACCATCGCCGTCGTCGTGGTCACGCTCTCGGGCGCCTCCTCGGGCTTCACCGCCGCCATGGCCTGGCTCTACCTCGCGGCCCGCGTCGCCTATGTCCCGGCCTACGCGCTGGGGCTCTCTCCCTGGCGCTCGCTGGTCTGGCTCGTGGGGTTCGCGGCCACCGCCCTGATGCTCCTCGCCGCCCTTGTCTGACCCCATGCGCTTCTTCTCTGTCGAAATACTCCGGGGTGAATTGCCCGAAGGGCAAGAGGGGCAGCGCCCCTCCCCTTTCCGCCTCGGCGCCGACGTCATGCCGACGTTGTGCCGACGTGATGCCGACACCCCGATTTCCGCCAAATCCCCCCAAAGGAGGTCCCAATGGCAAGCTATGACGTGATCGTAATCGGCTCCGGCCCCGGCGGCTATGTCTGCGCCATCCGCTGCGCCCAACTGGGCCTGAAGACCGCCTGCGTCGAGGGCCGCGAGACGCTGGGCGGCACCTGCCTGAACGTCGGCTGCATCCCCTCGAAGGCGCTGCTGCACGCCAGCCACCAGCTGCACGAGGCCCAGGAAAACTTCGGCAAGATGGGCCTCAAGGGCAAGGCGCCCTCGGTCGACTGGCCGCAGATGCTGGCCTACAAGGACGACGTGATCGCCCAGAACACCAAGGGCATCGAGTTCCTGTTCAAGAAGAACAAGATCGACTGGATCAAGGGCTGGGCCAGCATCCCCGCCCCCGGCAAGGTGCAGGTCGGAGACGACGTTCACGAAGCGAAAAACATAGTGATCGCAACGGGTTCCGAGCCGTCCAGCCTGCCCGGCATCGAGATCGACGAGAAGATCGTGGTCACCTCCACCGGCGCGCTGGAGCTGGGCAAGATCCCGAAGAAGATGGTCGTCATCGGCGCCGGCGTCATCGGGCTCGAGATGGGCTCGGTCTATTCCCGTCTCGGCACCGAGGTGACGGTGGTGGAATACCTCGACACCATCACGCCCGGCATGGACGCCGAGATCGCCAAGTCGTTCCAGCGGCTTCTGAAGCGCCAGGGGCTCGACTTCATCCTCGGCGCCGCCGTCCAGTCGGTCGAGACGACCAGGACCAAGGCCAAGGTCAGCTATACCCTGCGCAAGGACGACAGCACCGCCACGCTCGACGCCGACGTGGTGCTGGTGGCCACGGGCCGCAAGCCCTACACCGACGGCCTCGGCCTCGATGCCCTCGGCGTTGCCCTGTCGCCCCGCGGCCAGATCGAGACCGACACGCACTGGAAGACCAGCATCGACGGCATCTACGCCATCGGCGACGCCATCGCCGGCCCGATGCTGGCCCACAAGGCCGAGGACGAGGGTATGGCGGTGGCCGAAACCCTTGCCGGGCAGGCCGGGCACGTGAACTACGGCGTGATCCCCGGCGTGATCTATACCCACCCCGAGGTCGCCAGCGTCGGCCAGACCGAGGAACAGTTGAAGGACGTGGGCCGCGCCTACAAGGTCGGCAAGTTCAACTTCATGGGCAACGGCCGGGCCAAGGCCAACTTCGCCGCCGACGGCTTCGTCAAGATCCTGGCCGACAAGGACACAGACCGCATCCTCGGCGCGCATATCATCGGCCCGATGGCCGGCGACCTGATCCACGAAATCTGCGTGGCGATGGAATTCGGCGCCGCCGCCGAGGATCTGGCCCGTACCTGCCACGCGCACCCGACCTTCTCGGAAGCGGTGCGCGAGGCTGCGCTGGCCTGCGGAGACGGCCCGATCCACAGCTAGGGCGTATCGCACCAGACCTCGCCAGGCCCTGGCACGGGGCGTCCCGGATCAGCCGCGGACGCCCACCACCAGCGCCGCCGACAGGCCCGCCGATGCCCCGTCGACACGGGCGACGGCGGCCTCGCCCGCCCGTCTCGCGATGAAATCGGCCGTGTTCGGCGTGTCGGCCCGCCCCCGCGCGGCGTAAGGGGCGATCTGGGTATAGACCGCGTCACTGGCCGCGTCGGGAAAGAACAGCTGGCTTGTCAGCAGCGTGCGGTCGTCCACGAAGACCTTGTAGTGAACATGCGGCGTCCGCCCCGGATACCAGCCGGGATAGATGGTGTCGAAGCGGACCACGCCCGCCGCGTCGGCGAATTGCGTGCCGCGCAGGAAGGTCTCGCCCCGCGTGTCGCCGTTGGGCGCGCGGACGCCTGAATAAAGCCCGCCCGCGTCCGAGTGCCAGATATCCACCCGGGCCCCCGTGATCGGCGCGCAGTCAGCGCTGACCACCTGCAGCCGCAGGACGAGGGGAACGCCTGGCCGGCCCTCGGTGATGTCCTGGCGCACAAGCTCAGGGTCCACGTAAAACGGCCCCTCGGTCGTCGCCGGCTGGACCATGCAGACGTTCCCGGTGATCAGCCCCGCGTCCTGCGCGCGCAGGACAAGCGGTGCGGTGAGAACCGGCGCGGCGGCGAGCGTCGCCAGCAGTCGGCGGCGGGTCAGGGACATGAACTCATCCTTTTCGCGAAGTGTCTGTCCGGCACTTAACCGTTCCGTGCCCGCGATCCCATGCCCTCGCCCAAACGTGATGACCCCGCGTCCGGGCCCAGGACGCCGCCCAGCCCCGCCAGCCCCTATTGCACCAGCAGCCGCAATCCCTGGGTGACGTCGCTGCGGATCGCCAGCCGCAACCCCGGTTCGTCCCCCGCACGCAACGCGGCGACGATCAACCGGTGATGGCGCGGCACCTCTGTCCGCCGCAGCCGCGCGTAGAGCTTTCGCATGGTCGGCCCCAGTTGCAGCCAGACGGTCTCGGCCATGGCCAGCATCGCAGGCGCCTGCGCGCGCAGGTACAGGGTGCGGTGGAACTCCAGGTTCGAGCGGATGTAGCCCACCGCGTCCTGCCGCGACACCACCTCGGCAATCGTGCCGTTGATGGCCTGCAGCCGGTCGATGAGCGCATTGTGCGCACGCGGCAGGGCCCGGCTGGCGAGTTCAGGCTCCAGCAGCGCCCGCAGCGCGGCCAGCTCCTCGATTCGCTCTGCCGAGAGCTCCGGCGTCGCCACCCGGCCCGATGCCGACAAGGTCAGCGCCCCCTCGGCGACAAGCCGCCGGACGGCCTCGCGCGCAGGCGTCATCGAGACGTCAAATCGCTTGCCGATCCCGCGGAGCGTCAAGGCCTCGCCCGGCGGCAGTTCGCCATGCATGATCTGGCTGCGCAGCGTCCGGTAGACGCGGTCATGAGCCGACGACAGGGCGTCTTCCTTGCGGGCGGGTATCAGCATGTCGGCATCGTGGAACCACTCCGCGAAACGGTCAATCCGAGAAACGGATGGCGTGCAGGGAGGCGCCATTGCGGCGCAGCCAGTCGCGGTGCCGCGCATAGTCCGGACAGAGGCGTGCCACCACTGCCCAGTAGGCCGCCGAATGGTTCATCTCGACAAGATGCGCCACCTCATGTGCGGCCACGTAGTCCAGCACCAAGGGGGGCGCCATGATGAGACGCCAGGAATACATCAGGTTGCCCTCGGTCGTGCACGAACCCCAGCGGGATCGTGTATCGCGCAAGGTGATCCGCGCATAGGACTGCCCGAGACGCCTCGAATAGGCGTCCGAGGCCGCAACCAGCGCGATGCGGGCGTGCTCCTTGAGGTAGCCGCGCAGCAGCGCCGGCGTCTGGCCGGCCCTTTTCCCGGGCACCCAAAGGGCGCCATCGGCCTCTGTCACGGCGCGCACGTCGGCGACACGGATCGGCGTGTCCTGCCCACGCAGCGGCAGAATGCCACCCGGGGCGGGCCGGTCCGCCGCGACGTGCCTCTCAAGGTGGCGCCGGATCCACGGGGCCTTTTGCGCGGCGAAGTCGCGGGCATGGCGCAGGTCCATCCCGGCAGGCATCGACAAGGTGACGCGCCCGTCCAGCGCCGACACGCGCAGCGACAACCGGCGCGCACGGGCGGACCGGCGCACGGCGACTTCTACCGGGGGATTTCCTTCCAGCAGGATCCGGTCCATCGGCTGCGTTCCTCCTTGTGTCCGTCCTATGCCATCTGTCCGACGATCGGAATCGGCAATCGCGTAGCGCGCCTCCATGGCGAACGCTGCGCGAAAAGGCTTTGACAGTCGCGAAGGCTTGTGGCACGGGACGCCATTCCTGACACGAGACGGTAGAAGAGGGTCGATATGCCCAAGGCAGAATGGGGCACGAAACGGCTTTGCCCAACCACCGGGAAACGGTTCTACGACCTGAACCGCGACCCGATCGTCAGCCCGTACACGGGCGAGATCGTGACGCTGGACACCGGCACGCGCGGACGCACGACCGCCGCCGAGAAACTGCCCAAGGCCAGCAAGCCGGAGGCCGACCTGGTGGACGACGACGATGCAGTGATCGAGGACGACGACTCGGATGTCGATATCGATGACGATCTGCTGGAGGACAGCGACGACGACAACGTGTCCTTCGATGATAT
>JAUIIC010000137.1 GCA_030431935.1 Alphaproteobacteria bacterium
ACCCAGCCCAGCGCCTCGTAATAGGCGCGGGCGCGGGGCAGGTCCGCGACGGCCAGGGTGATGAAGTTGATCCGGTTGCAGGGAAGGGTCATGCGCCCGCGTCCTTTACTGTGCTTGCGCCATCGGTGTCGTGCACCTCGAACACCTGGGCGCGGGGGCCGAGATCCTCGAACAGTTCCGGCCCAGTCCCCGTCATCCAGGCCTGGGCGCCGAGCGCGCAGATCTCGTCGTAGAGCGCGGCGCGGCGGGCGGCGTCGAGATGGGCGGCGACCTCGTCCAGCAGGAGGATCGGCGGGGCGCCGAAATCCTGCGCCAGCGCGCGGGCGTTGGCCAGCACCAGCGAAATCAGAAGCGCCTTCTGCTCGCCTGTGGAACACTGGCGCGCGGGCACGCCCTTGGCGGTGTAGGTGGCGGCAAGGTCGGCGCGGTGCGGGCCGGTCAGGGTGCGGCCCGCGGCACGGTCGCGCGGGCGGCCCACGGCCAGCGCCTCGGCCAGAGCGGCGGCGGTGTCGGGCATCTCTGTGCCCTCGGGCGGGTCAAGCGACAGCTCGGCCGCGGGAAAGGCGGTTTCGGCGCCGTCCTGCGCGGCGGAGAGGCGGGCGAGCGTTTCCAGCCGCCCGGCATGGATGGCTGCGCCGGCCTCTGCCATCTGGCGTTCCAGCGCGGCATACCAGTGTGCGTCGCGCACGTCGTCCTTCAGAAGGCGGTTGCGTTCGCGCATGGCCTTTTCATAGGCGAGCGTGCTGTCGGCATGGCCGGGGTCGAAGGACAGCACCATCCGGTCGAGAAAGCGCCGCCGCCCGTCCGCGCCCTCGATCCAGAGCCGGTCCATCGCGGGCACCAGCCACAGGACGCGGGCGATCCGGCCAAGTGCTGTCTGGCTGGCGGCCTTGCCGTCGATGGTGACCTGCCGCGCGCCGCCGGGTTCGGCCCAGGTGGCGATCTCGTGCACATGGGCGAGGCTTTGCAGCTCGGCGGTCACTTTCCAGCCCAGCGCCTCTGGCTGGCGGGCGATGTCATCGGCGGCGGCGCGGCGCAGGCCCCGGCCCGGCGACAGAAGCGACACGGCCTCCAGGATGTTGGTCTTGCCGGCGCCGTTCGGCCCGTGGATCACCACCGGCCGCCCGTCGAGCGCCAACACCGCGCGCCGGTGGCTGCGGAAATGCGACAGGATCAGCTGCGACAGGGCAAGCCGGGTCAAACCCCGCCCCTTCTAGTTGGGACCAAGACGCCCGCCGACGGCCTGCCGCGCAGCGGCATCCGTCAGACGCGCATCGGCATCACGACGTAGACCGCGCTGGTGTCGTTGCCTTCGCGCATCAGCGTGGGATCGCCGGCGGAATTGAAGAGGAACACGGCGTTCTCGCGGTCCACCTGGCTGGCGATTTCCAGCAGGTATTTCGCGTTGAACCCGATCTCCAGCTTTTCGTCGCCATAGGCCACGGCAAGCTCTTCCTCGGCGGCGCCGCTGTCGGGGGCGTTCACCGACAGGATCAGCCGGTCTTCGTCCAGCTGCATCTTGACGGCGCGCGAGCGTTCGGAGCTGACGGTCGCCACACGGTCGACGGCCTGGGCAAACTCGGCGGCGTCCACCTCCAGCCGGCGGGTGTTGCCGGTGGGGATGACGCGGGAATAGTCGGGGAAGGTGCCGTCGATCACCTTGGACGTCAGGGTGATTTCGGGCGTGGCAAAGCGCACCTTGGTCTCGCTGACCGACACGGCGATCTTGGCTTCGTCGTCTTCAAGCAGCTTGCGCAATTCGCCCACCGTCTTCTTGGGCACGATCACGCCCGGCATGTCGCCGGCGCCCTTGGGCAATTCGGCGTCGATCCGTGCAAGGCGGTGACCGTCGGTGGCCACGCAGCGCAGGACCTTGCCGTCCTCGGCGTCGGTGACATGCATGTAGACGCCGTTGAGGTAGTACCGCGTTTCCTCGTTCGAGATCGCGAACTTGGACTTGTCGAAGAGCCGCCGCAACAGCGGCGCGGGGGCCGAGAAATTGCAGGAGTATTCCGACGAGGCCATCACCGGGAAGTCCTCTTTCGGAAGGGTCGCAAGCTGGAAATGCGAACGTCCGGCCTGCACGGTCAGCCTGCCAGAGGCGCCGTCGTCCGTCAGTTCCACCAGCGCGCCGTCGGGCAGCTTGCGGACGATTTCATGGAAGGTCACCGCACCCACGGTCGTGGCCCCGGCGCGCAGCACCTGGGCCGGCACGCGGTAGATCACCTCTATGTCGAGGTCGGTTGCGCGGAAGCTGACGGTGTCGCCCTCGGCCTCTATCAGGACATTGGCAAGGATCGGGATGGTGTTGCGACGCTCCACCACCGACTGCGCCTGACCCACAGCGCGAAGCAGCGTTCCGCGCTCTATACTGATCTTCATGACCCTCGTCCCCTACACCGTTGACCGGGGGCTGAAACCTACCGGTTTCGCCCCACGGCTCAAGGATTTTCTGGACTGTCCGACGCTTTGGCCGAACCGTCAAGGGCGCAAGGCTCAGGCTTCGAGCGCGCGGCGCAGAAGTTCGACGTCTTCGGCGATCTGGTTGTCGATGGTCTTGAGTTCCTCGATCCGGCGCACGCCGTGCATGACGGTCGTGTGGTCGCGCCCGCCGAAGCGGCGGCCGATTTCCGGCAGCGACCGCGAGGTCAACTGCTTGGCCAGGTACATCGCCACCTGACGGGGACGCGCGATGGTGCGCACGCGCTTGGGCCCCAGGATGTCGGACAGGCGAATATTGTAATGTTCGCTGACCTTGCGCTGGATCTCCTCGATCGTGACCTTGCGGTCCGAGGCGCGCAGGATGTCGGCCAGACAGTCCTGGGCCAGGTCCATCGTGATCTCGCGGCCCACCAGCGAGGCGAAGGCGAAGAGCCGCATAAGGGCGCCTTCGAGGACGCGCACGTTGTTCGAGATGCGGTGCGCGAGAAACTCCAGCACGCCGTCGGCGATCACCAGGTCGGGATACTGGCGGCGGTATTGCTGGACCTTCTGTTGCAGGATACCCAGCCGCAATTCGTAGTCGGTGGGGTGCAGGTCGACGACAAGGCCGCACTGAAGGCGGCTCTTGATGCGTTCCTCGAGTTCCTTGATCTCTCCGGGGGCGCGGTCGGCCGAGATGATGATCTGCTTGTTCTGGTCCACCAGCGCGTTGAAGGTGTGGAAAAATTCTTCCTGCGTGCTCTCCTTGCCGGCGATGAACTGCACATCGTCCACCATCAACACGTC
Organism: Alphaproteobacteria bacterium; assembly: GCA_030431935.1. GTDB lineage: Bacteria > Pseudomonadota > Alphaproteobacteria > Rhodobacterales > Rhodobacteraceae > ASV31. Next base: position 3,229 of record JAUIIC010000137.1, read on the forward strand.
GACCGAACGGAAGAGCTGCTTGAAATCCATCATCTGGCGTTCGCGCAGCGCCTGGATGAAGCGGTACATGAACTGTTCGGCAGACAGGTAGACGACGCGCAGGTGCGGCTGACGGGCCTGAAGCTCATGCGCGATGGCGTGCATCAGGTGCGTCTTGCCGAGGCCCACGCCGCCATAAAGGAACAGAGGGTTGAACGTGACCTCGCCCCCCTCTCCGACGCGGCGGGCGGCGGCGTGGGCGAGTTCGTTGGGCTTGCCCACCACGAAGCTGTCGAAGGTGAACCGTGGGTCCAGCGGGGCGCCGGGCAGGTCCTGGTCATCGGAGGCGGCGCGCACAGGTTCGGCACGCTCTCGGGCGGTCGTGGGGGCAGCGACCGCGGCGCGCGGGGCAACCGCAAAGGCCAGCCGGCCCGCCGGGGCGCCGGACGCGTTCAGATGCTGCAAAATGCTGTCACCGAAATTGCGCGACACCCAGTCGCCCATGAACGTGGTCGGCACACCGAAGCGCGCAACGCCTTCGTCCACGCCCTTGAAATCGAGGGGCTCTATCCAGTGGGCAAAGTTGTTCTCGCCCACCGCCTTGCGAAGTTCGGCCTTCGCACGCCCCCAGCAGTCTTCCATCATCTTTTGTTCTTCCGGCCCGGTCAAAGGACTATATCGTGCGCAGAAACAGCGCGCTGCTCTGCGACCCAGGCACACCGGATGTGTTCGCGTTCAATCCATGTGGGACCGGTCCCTTCGCGGGACCGCTCTCATTGGACTGCGCGTTTCACACACAGCACTCCCAGTCCGGACGTAGGCCATACTGTCCGGCAACGGCATGCCGACAGCAGGACGCGGCCCGAACCGCGGATATGGACATGGCCGGCAGCCGTCCGCGTCGCCGCGGAATGCAGTCAGACCAAGGCCACGACAGCCCCAATCTATCGTAACCTCGACACCGGCCCGATCACCCGCCAGTCAAAGTCTTCGCGGTGTCCCCTCGACCCCGCGATGTGGCTGTCGGCCTTTCGGACCGCATGTCCCCCCAAGGCGACCTGAATCGCATGGTGAAGCTAGCAACGGGGGTCTGGCCTTCGCAACCGAACAAACCGCTTGACCGCGGGATTGCCGGAGCGAATCCGGTAAACCTTTGAATCTCTGTCCGCACGCGTCCAAAATGCAACAGTTGCATGACAAAAGGCGCGCCACGGGGGCGCGCCTTTCCGGGTGCGGAATGCACCGCATAGCCATAAAAAAAGGCGTTTGGAATTAGCCGAGGGCCTTCACGCGCGCGGCGAGGCGCGACATCTTCCGCGAGGCGGTGTTCTTGTGCATGACGCCCTTGGTGACGCCGCGCATCAGTTCGGGCTGGGCGGTGCGGAGCGCCGCGGTGGCGGCTTCCTTGTCGCCGGAAGCGATGGCTTCCTCGACCTTGCGCAGGTAGGTGCGGATGCGCGAGCGGCGCGCGGTGTTGATGGCGTTGCGGCGGACGTTCTGACGCGCGCGCTTCTTGGACTGGGGCGTATTGGCCATGGGCGGTATCTTCTCCGGGTCTTGTCAAACTGTGTGCGCACGGAAGACCCGGGGCCGGGCAGGTTGCACCGGCTGATTCCGACCAGAGCGGGTCTCACGCGCATGTAGCGCGCGGCTATACGCCAGCACCGGCCAAAAGGAAAGGGTGTTGTGGCGCGCAGGCCGCCCCGCGCGCCGGGCTCACTTGTCGCGGAACTGGGGTTCACGCTTTTCGAGGAAGGCGGCCATGCCCTCGGACTGGTCCTCGGTGGCGAACATGGCGTGGAACAGCCGGCGTTCGAAGAGCATGCCCTCGCGCAGCGTCGTCTCGTAGCTGCGGTTGACGGCCTCTTTCACGGCCATCGCCGTCAGGGCGGATTTCTCGGCGATCTTCTGGGCGGCGCCCATCGCCTCTTCCATCAGCTTCTTGGCGGGGACGACGCGGCTGACAAGGCCCGAACGCTCGGCCTCTTCGGCATCCATGAAACGGCCGGTCAAGTGCATGTCCATCGACTTGGACTTGCCGACAAAGCGCGTCAGGCGCTGGGTGCCGCCGATACCGGCGACGACGCCGAGGTTGATCTCGGGCTGGCCGAATTTCGCGGTGTCCGACGCGATGATGAAATCGCACATCATCGCCAGTTCGCAGCCGCCGCCCAGCGCATAGCCCGACACCGCCGCGATCATCGGCTTGCGGGTGCGCTGGATCGCCTCTGTCTCGGGCGCGAAGAAGTCGCTGGTGAACATGTCGACGAAGGTCTTTTCCGACATCTCCTTAATGTCGGCGCCAGCGGCAAAGGCCTTTTCGTTGCCGGTCAGGACAATTACGCGGACCTTCTCGTTGGCCTCCGCGTCGGCCAGGGCTTCGCCCAGCTCGCGAAGGAGTTCGGAATTGAGCGCGTTGAGCGCGTCGGGACGGTTCAGCTTGATGAGCGCGACGTGGTCGTCCACCTCGACGATGATCGTCTTGAAGGCCATGGGATCGCCCGTTCCTGTTGCAGCTTCGGACGAGTCCATACCACCCGCGCGCCGCACTTCAAGTTATCTTTGACAGGCCGGGCAATAGAAGCTGGAGCGTCCGGACTGCACGATGCGATGCACGGTGCCAGGACAGCCGGGGGTGCGGCAGGGCTGGTTCTCGCGGCCGTAGACCGCAAAGCTGTGCTGAAAATATCCAAGCTCTCCATCGGCTTGGCGGTAATCGCGCAACGACGAACCGCCCGCCTCGATCGCCTCTGCCAACACGTCGCGGATCACCGGGACAAGCGCACGGGCGCGCGCCGCGGACACGCGGCCCGCCTTTCTTTTAGGCGAGATGCCCGCGCGGTAGAGCGCCTCGCAGACGTAGATGTTGCCAAGGCCCGCGACGACTCGCTGATCCAGGAGCGCGGATTTGATCGGCGTGTTGCGGCCCGACAGGCGGCTGACCAGGTAGTCCTCGTGAAAGGCGTTGCCCAGCGGCTCGGGGCCCAGCCCGGCCAGCAGCTTGTGATCCTCTGCCCGGTCGGTGGCGACAAGATCCATCGCGCCGAAGCGGCGGGCATCATTGTAGGTGATGCGCACGCCGCCCTTCATGTGCAGGACGACATGGTCATGCGCGGCTGGCGCGGGGTGGTGATGGTAATAGTCGCCGATCATCACGCCCGAGATCAGGACGCGGCCCGACATGCCCAGGTGGACGATCAGCGTTTCGCCCGTGGACAGGTCGGCGAGGATGTATTTCGACCGCCGCCGCAGGGCGCGCACGCGCGCGCCGGTCAGCCGTTCCGCCATGCGCTCGGGCAGGGGCCAGCGCAGGTCGGGGCGGTTGACCTCGGCCCGTTCGATCACCTGGCCCTCCAGCACGGGCAGCAGCCCGCGGCGCACGGTTTCGACCTCTGGCAGTTCGGGCAGCGCAACCTCCATCCCTTGCGCCGCATTGCAGCGCCCCCCGGGCGCCCTATAAGGAGAGGGTGTTGCAGCCGAGGCAAGACCCGATGACCGACGACGACCAGAAAACCACGCATTTCGGCTTTCAGACCGTGCCCGAGACCGAGAAGGCGGGGCGCGTGCATGGCGTGTTCACCTCTGTCGCGTCGAAGTACGACATCATGAACGACGTGATGTCGGGCGGGGTTCACCGGCTGTGGAAGGACGCGATGATGGACTGGCTGGCGCCGCGCGCCGGACAGCGCCTGCTGGACGTGGCCGGCGGCACCGGGGATATCTCCTTCCGCTTCCTGCGCCGCGCGCCCACGGCCAGCGCCGTTGTGCTGGACATGACCGAATCGATGCTGGAGGCCGGGCGCCAGCGCGCCGAGGCAGAGCACATGGCCGACCGCCTGACCTGGGTGGTGGGCGACGCGATGGCGCTGCCCTTCGAGGACAACACCTTCGACGTCTACACGATCAGCTTCGGCATCCGGAACGTGACGCGCCCGCAGGACGCGCTGGCCGAGGCGTTCCGCGTTCTGAAGACCGGCGGGCGGCTGATGGTGCTGGAGTTCAGCCAGCTGCCCAACCCCGGGATGCAGTGGGCCTATGACCGCTATTCCTTCAACGTCATCCCGCGCATGGGCCAGGTGATCGCCGGGGACCGCGACAGCTATCAGTACCTGGTGGAATCGATCCGCAAGTTCCCCGACCAGGAGACCTTTGCCCAGATGATCCGCGACGCGGGCTTCGAGCAGGTGAAGTACCGCAACCTGACGATGGGCGTCGCCGCGCTGCATTCGGGCTGGAAGATCTAGGGTGCGCGGACCTCACAACATCTGGCGGCTGGTGCGCACCGGCGCCACGCTGGAGCGCACGGGCGCCATGCGCGTGGTGCTGGACGCGTTCAACGCCCCGCCGTCGCTGCGGATCGCCGCGCGCATCATCGGCTGGCCCTTTGCCTGGCTGGGGCATTCGGGCGACCCGAACCTGCCGCCCGCCACCCGCGCGCTGACCGCGCTTGGCCCGGCCTACATCAAGTTCGGGCAGATCCTGTCGACGCGCCCCGACGTGGTGGGCGACGAGCTGGCGATGCAGTTGCGGGTGTTGCAGGACAAGCTGCCCCCCTTCCCGGTCGAGACCGCCCGCAAGATGATCGAGGAAGAGCTGGAGCAGCCGATGGACCGGCTGTTCTCGGAGTTCTCCGAACCCGTCGCCGCCGCGTCGATCGCCCAGGTGCATCGCGCGCGGCTGGCCGACAGCGGGCGGCAGGTGGCCGTCAAGGTGCTGCGCCCAAAGATCGAAAAGGCGTTTCGCAAGGACATCGACGCCTTCTACCTTGCCGCCAGCCTGATCGAGATCCTGTCGCCGGCCTCGCGCCGGTTGCGGCCCACCGACGTCATCGCCCATTTCGAGGGCGTGGTGATGGGCGAGTTGGACCTGCGGCTGGAAACCGCCGCCGCCGCCGAGTTCGCGGCCAACACCGAGGGCGACGCGGGCTTCCAGGTGCCAAAGGTGGAATGGTTCATGTCGAGCCGCCGCGTGATGACGCTCGGCTGGGCCGAGGGCGTGCCCGCCGGCGACATCGCCGCCATCGAGGCCGCGGGGCACAACCGCCACGAACTGGGCGAGCGGGTGCTGCGCCTGTTCCTGAGCCAGGCGCTGCGCGACGGCTATTTCCATGCCGACATGCACCAGGGCAACCTGAAGATATCACCCAATGGCGACATCATCGCGCTGGATTTCGGGATCATGGGGCGGCTGGATGAATACACCCGCCGGGTCTATGCCGAGATCCTGTTCGGGTTCATCCGCAAGGACTATCGCCGCGTGGCCGAGGTGCACTTCGAGGCCGGATACGTCCCCGCCGACCGCGACATCGACGAGTTCGCGCGCGCCCTGCGGTCCGTGGGGGAGCCGATCTTCGGGCTGGACGCGACGCGGGTGTCGATGGGGCGCCTTCTGAACTACCTCTTCGAGGTGACAGAGCGCTTCGGCATGGAAACAAGGACAGAGCTGATCCTGTTGCAGCGCACCATGGTCGTGGTCGAGGGCGTGGCGCGGTCGCTGAACCCGCAGATCAACATCTGGTCCGTCGCCCAGCCCATCGTCGAGGACTACATCAAGAAGAACATCGGCCCCCGCGCGCTGGCGCAGGACCTGGCGCGCACGGCGCGGGTCCTGGGGCGGATCGGGCCCAAGCTGCCGCAGATGGCCGAGGCCTACCTTTTGCGCGACCAGCCCGAGCCGCCGGCGCCGCGCGGCGGGGCCTGGCGTGCGGCGGGCTTCATGGCGCTGGGTGCCGCGCTCACGGGCGCGGGTGTCTGGCTTGGCACGCTACTCTAGTCTTTGCAGTTCGAGGTCGGCCGCAGAGGCGTAGGCCATGTCGCCCCGCGCCGCCTTCCACAGGCAATAGACCGCCATTCGCCAGTGGCGGGCAGGCGCGGCCGCGGCCAGCGCATCGCGGCGGTCCGGGTGGCCGTAGGCATCGAGAAACGCCGCTTCCTGCGCGGGGGAAAGCGGCCCCTGCCCGTAGATCGCCTGCATCGCCGGGGACAGGAAGATCGCAAGGTCCTCTGCGGGATCGCCGATGGCAGGACATTGCCAGTCGATCAGGCGCGGCCCTTTCGCCGTGGACACGATATTGGCCGGCACCGGATCGCCGTGGAGGAACACACCCTTCTGCGGCGGGAGCGGTGGCGCGGACGGGCGCAGCGCACGCAGGCGCCGCGCCTGCGAGTCCGGCAGATCGGGCAGCATCGCATCGCCCTGTCGCAGGATGTCGGAACCGCCGGGCAGGCGGCGCAGGCCGTCCGGTGGCGGTTCGGCGTGAAGCCGGGCGAGAAGCGCGCCGGCATCCCAGGGCGTCACGGCGGCCGAGGGGCCATCGAGGTGCCGGTAGACAAGGCACGGCGGCGTTGCGTCCGGGGCCGCCGCGACGAGACGCGGCGCGATCCCCCGGTCCCGCAAGGCCGTCAGCGCGGCCACCTCCGCCGCCGGGTCATTGGGAAAGAGCGGCGTGGCGCCCGCGGGATGGTAGAGCTTGACCACCCTCTCGCCGACCCGCCAGAGCCGGTTGACCCGCCCACCGCGAAGCGGCACCCATTCCGCGCCGTCCGGGTCGAGGCCCAGCCCCCGCATGGCCCGCCGCGCAAGGCCCGGCGCGCTGTCGTCCTGCACGGAGATCTGGGGTTGAGCGTACACCACGCGGCCTTTTCCTTGTTGGGCCGCGCCACGCTAGGCCGCGACGCGCCGCCGGACAAGTCCGCCACGCGCGGCCTAGGCGTCGTCCCCGGGACTGCGCAGGCCCGCGACACTGTCCGGGTCGATCTCTTGCCCGCCTGGCGTCAGCAGCATCGCGCCGGTGGGATCGAGCCGCACCTCGGCCACGTCGAGGTAGTGATGGGCGGCGTGTGGTGTCGCCAGCTCGGCCGTGCCCACGACAAACGTCATGGTGTAGGTGCCCGAAGGCAGGGGCGTCCCGTCCGGAGCCGTGCCCGCCCAGTCGAAGGGCGCCTGCGACAGGTCAACCTGCTGGCGCGCCACCTCTGTCCCGTCCGCGTCGAGGACCACAAGTTCCGCCGGGCCCCGCCCGGCCTCGGGCGGCGGGTACAGGGTGACGGGTGTGCCGTCGAAGTCCACGGGAACGGGGGCCAGCACCTCCATCCCGACCCAGGCGGCGAGGTCGCCCATGCTGCCGGTGGACAGCATCGCCGTCATGTCGGCCAGCAGGTCGTTGGTCAGCACCTGCTGCTCGACACCAGAGAAGGTGGCCAGCTGGACCGCGAATTCGTCCGAGGACATCGGGTTGAGCGGATCCTGGTTCTCCAGCTGAACGGTCAGCATGCGAAGAAAGGTCTCGAAGTCCGACGAGATCGTACTGGTCGGCTGCGATGCCTGCGCCGTCTGTGTCGAGGGAACGGACAGGGTGGTCTGGGTGGTTTGGGCGACGTCCATTTGGGTCTCCTGCGTCAGAGCCTGAGATCGAGCCGGTCCGGCGGTGCATCCGGCGGTGTGGCGGGGCCGGCAGGGGTGCCAGCCTGATCCCGGGAACCGGCGGGCGCGGCGGTGGCGGCAAGGTCCGGTCCCGGGCTTCGCGATGGACCGGACCTGTCCTGCCCCAGTGTGTCGCCGCCGCTGAATGACAGGTTCGCGTCGGGATAGCCCGCCGCGCGAAGCTCCTGCTGCAGAAGATCGGCATTCCGGCGCATCAGTGCCGCCGTATCTTCGCGGTCGGCATGAACCAGAACGATCATGCTGCCGTCATCGCCGCTGAGCGTGATGCGGACATGGCCCAGTTCCTCGGGGTTCAGGCGCAG
>JAUIIC010000138.1 GCA_030431935.1 Alphaproteobacteria bacterium
GGCTGGGGCGCGAACTCCGGCATGGTGGCCGATGCCGACGGCACGCTCTGGGCGGTGAACGACAGCTTCTACGCGTTCCAGCCCACGATCTTCCACATCGACCCCGGCCAGACCCCGGCGCGGATCGCCAAGGCGATCCCGGTGACGCGAGGCGGCCGTCCGGCGCAAGGGCTTGATATGGAAGGCATCACGCTCGACGGCGAGGGCAACTTCTACGTCGCCTCCGAGGGCCGTCTGGACCGTGGCGTCCTGCACGCGATCTACCACGTCCGGGCCGATGGCGAGATCGCGGCCACGATCCCCTTCCCCAAGGAGATCATGGCGGTGGAACGCCGCTGGGCCGCCGAAGGCATCGCCAAGGTCGGCGACACGCTCTGGGTCGCGATCCAGCGCGAGTTCGACGACGATCCGGAAAACCTTGTGAAACTATTGGCTTACAACCTCGAAACGAGGGAATGGGGCGCCGTTCACTACCCCAAGGCGGATCCGGAGACGGGGTGGGTTGGGTTGTCGGAGATCACGGCGTTTGGCGACCATGTCTATGTCGTCGAGCGGGACAACCAGCTGGGTGATGCGGCGGTGACCAAGAAGATCTACCGCGTGGCGCTGTCCGAGATGGTGCCGGCGCCGCTGGGGGGCGCACTGCCCGTGGTGACCAAGGAAGAGGTCCGCGACCTGATCCCCGACCTGACGTCCACTGGCGGCTATGTCCTTGACAAGGTTGAAGGTCTGGCCATCACCGCCGATGGCACCGCCTGGGTGTCGACCGACAACGACGGGGTCGACGACCACTCTGGCGAGACCATGCTGTGGAGCTTTCCGCTGAACTGATCCGGTCCGAAAGGGCCCTGAAGGGGGCGCGCGGGAGACATCCCGCGCGCCCTTTCTCATGCCCGGACCGGGCCGAAACGCCATGTCGGCATAACGTCGGCACAACGTCGGCATGACGTCGGCGTCGGAATGCGCCGGTCCTATCACGTCGTCGGCAAGGCGCGGACGCGTTCGGGCGAATGAAGCCCGGTACAGCCACGGCGGTCTGTGCCCGGCAGTCCGCCCCGGACGTTCGCGAACCGCCGCCCTGACATGGTGGAGGTCCGACGGGCGGAGCATCCGTCTGGGCACGGTTTGCGGTTCTTTGCTGCGTGGGCCTCATGGAGCATCTGCACCGCAGGCGAGCCGGGAGCCTCTCTGTCTCCAAACCCGGTACGGAAACCCCGGCCACTTCACCCACCGAACCCGGGGCAAAGCCGGTCGCCCGAGCGTCAGCCGTGCGGACAAACCGGAACCGCGCTGGAGACCCACGGCCATTTCCCGAAAGGGCGGGCTGCCACTTTCATTTGGCCTTGGTCCGGTCGCGCGATAGTATCGTGCCGAGATGATCGTCGAATTCCTCGACGTCAGACGGGGGCTTGAATGCCGCAGATCCTTCAGGCCGCGACCATTGCCCTTGCGACGCTCGGCACCGGGGCCGCGACGATGTCGGTGATGAACAGGGATATTCCGGACTTTCAGGTGCCGGACGGCGCATGGTCCGCGACCGGCGCGCTGGACGGCCGGTCGTTCGAGGTGCTCGGCAAGGACACCGAGAGCGGCGCGGTGCTCGAGGACCTGCTTGTCTTTCGCGATGGTCGCTTCCAATCCGTCGATTGCCAGAACTACTGCGATTTCGGCTGGTCCGACTACAAGACGAAAGAGATCGACGGCGTGATCCATTTCACCGTCACGACGATCTGCCCCGACGCACCCCATACCGTGGTTTTCTACGGACGGGTGGACGGTGACAGCATCACTGTGGACGGGACCTGGACCACGCGCCGCTGGTACTGGACCAACCAGATCGTTCTGACGGCCACCGGGGAACTGGTGCCCGCAGGCGGCGAGAGCGCCGAGGGCTGAGGGACACGTCTTGCAACATGCCGGTGCGTCCACGGGCACGGTGGTGCTGCGAGTGCTGTTGCTCTTCGCGATCATTGGTCTTGCCACCTGGGGCTCATACCTCATCCGTGACGCGCTGGACCTGCAGGTTCGTCCGGACAACGAGCAGCAAGTGCATCGCGCCATCATCGTCGGCGCGGTGGCCTATATCGCTCTTCTGGCGTTGCCGTTCGTGCCGGGCGCAGAGATCGGCCTGGCGATGCTCGCAGCCCTGGGGCCGGCCATTGCGCCATTGATCTACATCTGCACCGTCGCGTCGATGATACTGGCCTTTGCGGTCGGCCGCTTCCTGCCCATCGTCATGCTGGAGCGTGCCCTGTCGCTGCTCAGGATGCGGCGCGCGGCCGCGCTTGTCGCCCGCGCCGCTCCGCTGTCGCAGGAGGAACGGCTGACGATGCTGCTCGACGGTCAGTCAAAGCGTGTCCTGAGCCTGGCGCTGCGCTACCGCTATGTCGCTCTGGCCCTGGCGGTGAACACGCCCGGCAACTCGATCATCGGCGGCGGTGGCGGCATCATGATCCTGGCCGGCCTCAGCGGGATATTCTCGCCGCACTGGACATTCCTTACGGTCGCGCTCGCCGTTTCGCCTGTTCCCTTGGCCATGATGTTTCTCGGGTTGAAGATCTCGTAGCTGTCCGAAGGGTTCGGCTGTCTTGCCCGGGCATGGTGTGACGACAGCATCGGACACCTTCCGGCAGACGCGCAGGGGCCGGCGTGCGCTGCCGGGCAATGCGGACCGGGGATTGCGGGAGAGCGCGGCGGTTCATGTCACGCGTCAGAGCGGGCCTTCGGCCTTGGCGTCCTGCCGGTGGCGCATGCGGTAGTTGCGGGGGGTTGTGCCGTACTGGTCGCGGAACAGGCGGTGGAAGTAGCTTAGGTTCTCGAACCCGCAGTCGCCGGCGACATCCGCCAGCCCCCGGTCGGTTCCGGCGAGCAGCATGGCCGCGTGCTGGATGCGCAGGCGGTTGACGTACTGGGTGGGGCTGAGGCCGAGATAACGCCGGGCCTGGCGGCAGACGTGTTCCTGGGACCGACCGGCGGCGGCGCGAAAGCCCTCTGCCCCCTGGCGGAAGACGCGCGGTTCGCGCGCGGCGCGGCAGGCCGCCAGAAGCCATGACGGCGCGCGGTCATCGACCACTTCGGCGGCGTCGAGCACATGGGTCATCACCGACAGCAGGAAGTGTTCGATCCGGGCGAGGCCGCGGTGGCTGGTCTGCAGCGTCAGCATCGCGTTGACGGCACGCTCGCGCTGGGGGCCGCGCAGGCGCAGCGCGAAGGGCAGCGGGCCGGTCTGCCAGAAGAAGCGCCCGGCGATCTCGTCCCGGTAGCGCTCGACCAGGTGGGCCGCGGTTTCCTGCCGGAACATGACGTTGAGGATGCGGGCGCCGGAGCCTGTCGCGGCCTGAAGCGCGTGGCTGTCGGCGGGGCGGAGGAAGACGAGGTGGCCCTGTTCGAGCAGTTCCTCGACGCCGTTGATCCAGTGGTGCACCTGCCCCTGCTCGACCAGCATCAGTTCGAAATAGTCGTGGTGGTGTTCCAGCACCGGCGGGGCTTCGGGCAGGTCCTTGCGGACGAAATGAAACGCCTCGGCGGGATCGAGATAAGTATCAATCCTGAATAGTTTCTGCGGAAGCCGCACCCATTGCCCCTTTTTTGCTGGTGCAGCATGGATCGAGAAAAGATCAATCCAGTACATTTTTTTGTCAAGCCCGGGTCTCTGCCGGGGCTGTGGGCTGGGCTAGCGTATGTGCAGGGAGGACCCGAGATGGTGGACACAGCGCCCTCACTGGACCTTGGTTTTCGACCCGCCGACCCCGACCGGGCGCGGCAGCTGACCAAGGCGGAGATCACGCAATACAACACGTTCGGCTTCGTGCAGCCCTTCGACATCTTCGGGGCCGAGGAGACCGCGCGCGTCCGTGCCTATTTCGACCGGCTGATGACGGATCTGGGCGAGGCGGGGGCCTACGGGATCAACTGCTACCAGGCGCGGATGGCGGGAATCTGGGACATCGCCACGGACCCGCGAATCCTTGACCATGTGCAGGACATCGTGGGCGAGAACATCGTCTGCTGGGCCAGCGCGATCCTGTCCAAGCGGCCCGGCGATCCGAAACGGGTGCCGTGGCACCAGGACGCCAGCTTCTGGTCGCTGAGCCCGGCGCGCACGGTGACGGTCTGGCTGGCCGTGGACGACGCGGACGACGGGAACGCCGCGATGCGGTTCATTCCCGGGAGCCATTGCCGCGGTGCGATCGAGACCTCGGCGATGGGCGGCGAAAGCGTGTTCCACAAGGGGATCGCCGATGCCGAACGCTATGGCGCGCCGTTCACCAACACGCTGCGGGCGGGGCAGATCTCGCTTCACGCGGACATGCTGGTGCATGGGTCCGAGGCGAACCTGTCGGACCGGCGCCGCTGCGGGCTCACGTTGCGCTACTGCCCGCCCGAGGTGCGCATCACCGATCCGGTCTGGGCACGGGGGGTCGAGGCCATCATCGCACGTGGCAGCGATCCGACGGGCCGGTGGCGTCACCACGACCGGCCCGCCAACGACGACATCCGGGCGACATCCAGCCCGCATGTGGTCGGCAACAACTGACCGGAGGGGCGGGGTATGGACATCACATGGTTCGGCCATGCGGCCTTCAAGCTGACCGACGCCAGCGGGCGGTCGGTCATCACCGATCCCTACACGCCAGAGGGCGTGGGCTATGCACCGATCCGCGAGACGGCGGACCTTGTCATCATCTCGTCCGACGATGACGACGCGCATTGCCGGGCGGACCTCATCCCCGGCGCGCCGGCGGTGCTGAACGCCCTGCGCGTGGCGCGGGAGGGCGGGCGGGCCGAAGCCGCGGGGCTGACCGTGACGGCGATAGAGGCGGCGGAATGGGACCATCACCCCGAGCATGCGGTGCCGGGTCAGAACGGGATGTACCGCTTCGAGATGGACGGTCTGCGGATTGCGCACATGGGCGATGTCGGCAACCCGCTGACCCCGGCGCAGCAGTCCTTTTTCGAGGATGTGGACATCCTGCTGGCGCTGGCCGGGGGATACCTGACGATCGAGTTGCCCGATCTCATGGAAATGGTGCACCGGGTCCGGCCGAAGCTGATCGTGCCGATGCATTTCCGCACGCTGACCTATCGCCCGCGCAACACGATGTGGATCGAAAGCTTCCTGGCGCATTTCCGGGACAGCCAGGTGGATTTCGCCTGCGCGCATACGGTGACGCTGTCGCGGTCGGACCTGACCGACCGGACACGGGTCCTGGTGATGGACTACGTGCGGTGACGTTCCCGGCGCGGTCAGCGGCGGTGCGCAAAGCGGGCCGCTTCGGCCTGTATGGCATCGGCGTGGTGCCCGCGCCCGGTGGCGCGGAGGCGGTCGAGATAGGCCGCCGTCCGGTTCTGGACGTGGTAGGGTCCACCTTCGGCGATCATGGTCATCATGGGATCGGTTTCGATGCGAGCGGCGGCCATCGTGTCGACCAGCCAGGTGTCGAGGATCGTCAGCCCCCGCCCCACCGCGTCGGGATGCGCGGCGGCGAGATCGGTCTGTTCCGCGGGATCGGTGGCGAGGTCGAACAGCAGGATCGGCGGCAGCGGTTTCAGCCCGGCATCGTAGGTTCGCAGAAGAAGCCAGTCGCGCGCGCCCTCGCGCCAGCGCACGCCGCGCTGAGCGCTCCATGCGCCCTGCCCCATGACGACGGCGGCGCGGCCGCCGTCGCGCCCTGCGTCGAGGTCGGCGGCAAAGCTGCGCGCGTGCCAGACGTCGGGGACCTGCGCGCCGAGACGGTCAAGCAGCGTCGCCACCCAGTCGAAATGGTAGTGCAGCCCGTCGTTGCGGCCCCGGAACCCGGGGGCTCCGGGCCAGCGGATCACCAGGGGCACGTTGCAGGTCGGCGCATCGGCCGTCTGATGGTCGCCCCAGATGTTCAACTCGCCCAGGTTCTCGCCGTGGTCGGCGGAGACGACGACGATGGTGTCCCCGGCCTGTCCTGTCGCGTCGAGCGCGGCGAGGATCCGGCCGATATGGTGGTCGGCGTAGGCGATGCCGGTGTCATACCCCGCGAACCATGCCTGCGCGGCACCGAGGTCTTCGATCCGGTCCGGCGCGCGGAGCGGCAGGGGTTCGGTTCCCCAGCCAAGCGGTTCGGCGGCGGAATGGGGGCCGTAGCTGCCAAGCTGCGCGGCGATCACGTCTTCGGTCAGCCAGGTGGGCAGCGGGGCGTTGTCGAAGGGACGCCCGAAGCTCTCGGGCGTGCGATAGGGGGTGTGGGCGTCCCAGAGGTTCACGTGCAGGAACCAGGGCCCCTTGCCCGCGTGCCGTTCGATGAAGTCGATGGCGCGGGGGCTGACCTCTTCGGCCAGTTCGTGGCCGCGCCCGCGGGGCACCTGCACCTCGGCCCAGCCAGCCAACCAGTGCCAGGCACCGTGGCGTTCGGCGAAGCTGGAGATCGTGGCGCAATGCCAGCCCATCCGGGACAGGATGCCGGTCAGGCCCTCGTCGAGGAAGGTGCCCGCCCAGGCCCGGGTCTCGCCCTGCCGACGCGGCTCGCACACGGTTCCGCCATGGCCGACAACGCCGGTGACGAGACCGAAGCGGCCGGACCAGAGCGCGGTGCGAGACGGCAGGCAGGGGGTATCGCTGGCGTGCACGCCGGTGAACACGATGCCATCGGCGGCGAGCGCGTCGATGTTGGGAGAGGTCGGCCGGTCGTAGCCATAGCAGCCCAGATGATCCGGCCGCAGGCTGTCCACGTCGATATAGAGGATGTTTGGCATGGAGGGCCTCTGCGCAGGCCTTTCGGCCTCATGGGGTGTCGTTGCATTCACAATCAGATCGGGAGTTCCGACGGGATGCAATCGCGCAAAGTGCCGAGCCGGGAGGGTTCGGTCAAGTCACCGGAGATAATCTAGGGAGGTTCCGTTGCCTACTTCAAAGAACAGACTTCTGACCAGCGTGTCGATTGCCGCCGCGGCCCTGATCCTCGGGTCCGCCGGCGCGGTCCTGGCCCAGGACGTTGCGCGCGAGGACACCGTGATCCTCGACCTCGATCGCACGATCCAGGACCCCGAGAACTTCAACTGGATGACCGATGGCACCGGCGTGCGCCGCATGCAGGGCGCGCATCAGGGGATGTGGGAGCCCCTTTTCGTGCTGGGCGCGGACGGGTCGGTCGAGCCGTGGCTCGCGACCGGCATCGAAAGCAACGAGACCTTCGATGTCTGGACGCTGTCGCTGCGAGAGGGCGTCACGTGGTCGGACGGCGAGGCGTTCAACGCGGACGACGTCGTGTTTTCCGTCGACATGATCCTGCAGACGGCCGAGTTGAACGCCCGCGAGGTCGCGCAGCTTCGGTCCGAGGTGGCCTCGGTCGAGCGGGTGGACGACCTGACGGTGCGCTTCACGCTGAAGAAGCCCAATCCCCGGTTCGTGTCCGACAACCTTGCCATCCGCGTCTTCGGGGCCTTCACGCCGGTGCCCGAGCACATCTGGAGCCAGGCCGAGAACCCGGCGACCTTCACCTTCAATCCGCCGGTCGGGACCGGGCCGTACACGCTCACTTCGATCGCCACGAACCGGGCGATCTGGGATCGCAACGACAACTGGTGGGGGGCAGCGACCGGGTTCATAGACCTGCCCGAACCGCTGCGGCTGATCGTGCTGGAAACCGGCGGCGAGGAGGCGCGGGCCCAGCTCATGGCCGCAAACCAGCTCGATGCCGCGCAGACCGTGACGCTTGGCACGTTCGAGGCGATCCAGGCGCGCAACCCGGAGGTCGAGGCCTTCGCGCCCGGCCTGCCCTATTCCTGGGCCGACCCGTGTCCGCGCCAGCTGGAATTCAACACCACGGTGGCGCCGTGGGACAGCGCAGAGATGCGGCGGGCGATCGCCCATATCATCGACCGGACGCAGATCGTGAACATCGCCTATGAGGGCACCACGTCGCCCTCGCGGACGATGTTCGTGCAGTATCCCGCGATGGAAGCGTTCATCTCGGCCGTGGTCGACGCGGGCTACGGGCTGCCCGCAACGGCGGACGTCGCCGCCGGCCAGGCGCTGATCGAGGCGCAGGGCTGGACGCGCAACGGCGACTACTACGAGCGGGACGGCGAGACGCTGGACATGGCGATCCACGTCAATTCGGCCTCGACCGAGTACACGCGCACCATCGACGTCATCGTCGAGCAGCTTCAGCGCGCGGGGATCGACGCGCGGGCGGTGCCGGTGGAAAACGGCGTGTTCTGGGGCGAGGTCCTGCCGTTCGGCAATTACGAGGTGAGCTATTCGTGGCTTTCCTGCGCCAGCGTGAACGAACCCTGGGCGTCGATGGGCCGCTATACCTCGGCCTCGGTCGTGCCGGTGGGCGAACGCGCCCCGGGGTTCAACAACACCGGGCGCTGGAACACCGAAGCGACGGCGGCCTATACCGAGATCGTGAACGCGATGGGGGTCATGCCGCTTGGCGATCCGGCAATCCCGGGCATGGTGGCCGAAGCCTACCAGTACCTCGCCGCCGAGATGCCGTTCATCCCGCTGGTGCAGGCCGCAAAGCTTCTGCCGGTCAACACGACCTACTGGGAGGGTTGGCCGACCACCGACAACCCCTACAATTCGCCGGCATTCTGGCGTGGGGACACGCACCGGATCCTGCACAACCTGACCCGGGCGCAGTAAGCGCAAGGGCGGACCCTTGATGAACGCCGGGGCGGTTTCGACCGCCCCGGACCGCACTCCGCCGCCACGGGCGGGCCGGAGTTGACCATGGAAGAGGAGGCTGGTCATGGGACGCATTCCGCTGTCGTACCTCGCGAACCGGCTGCTTACGCTGGTCCTGACGGTCTTCATCGCGGCGACGCTGATCTGGCTGATCCCGCGCTTTCCCTGCTTTTCCTGGGTACAGGTGCTGTTCCAGGGCCTGACCTGCGTGGACCCCGCCGATGCGGCGCTTGGACGGATGGCGGCGGGCGGCGGATCGGTCGCCGACAGCGATGCGATCCTTGCCCAACTGCGGACGACCTACGGGCTCGACCAGTCCTATTTCACGCAATACTGGCTCTACCTCGCCAACACGCTCCGGCTCGATTTCGGATTGTCGACGGCCTCTTTCCCGACCTCTGTCGCGACGATGATCGGCTATGCCCTGCCCTGGACGCTGGGCCTGATGCTGATCTCGCTTGTCATCACGTTCTTCGTGGGCAACCTGCTGGGCGCGCTGATGGTGTGGGAACGCACGCCGCGCCTGTGGAAGGCGGCGATCCCGGCCGCGATGGTCTTTACCTCGATCCCGCCGATCCTGTCGGGGCTTTTGTTGATGTACGTCTTCTCGACGCAGCTGCGCTGGTTCCCGCTTTCGGGACCCTACGCCCTGACGGTCGAGCCGGGATGGACGTTCGATTTCGCAAGCTCTGTCCTTTATCACGGTGTTCTGCCGGCGATGTCGATCGTCGTGGTGACCTTCGGCTTCTGGGCGCTGGGGATGCGCGGGCTGATGATTACCGTGCAGGGCGAGGATTACACCACGCTCGCCAAGGCCAAGGGTCTGCGGCCGCGCTACATCCTTTACCGCTACATGATCCGCAACGCGATCCTGCCGCAGATCACCTCTTTCGCCCTGAAGATCGGGCTTCTGGTTGCGGGGCAGGTGCTGGTAGAACGCATCTTTGCCTATCCCGGAATGGGCAAGCTGCTTTACGACTCGATCCTGACGCAGGATTACCCGGTCATCCAGGGTGTGAGTTTCGTCATCATCATGATGACGGCGCTGTCGGTCTTCCTTGTCGACCTGATCTATCCGTTCATCGACCCCCGCATCCGGCATGGGGGCTGAGCGATGAACCAGACGACCGAGAAGAGCGCCGCCGCGCCCGAGACCGCCGCGCCCGACATGGCCGGGCTCAGCCGGGCGCAGCTTCGGCGGATGCGGCGCTTCGACAACCCGTGGCGCAATCCCAAGCTGATCCTGGGCGCCACGCTGCTTCTGAGCATCATTGCGCTCGGGCTGTTGGGAAGGTTGTTCTGGGACGTCGACATGGTGTTCACCGGATCGGGCCTGCCGCGGCAGGGGCCGGTGGGCGTGGAAAACCTGCGCGGGCAGGTCGGCACCTGGGCGCATCCGCTGGGCACCGACGTGACCGGCAAGGACATCCTGGCGCTGCTTATCATCGGGGCGCCCAATTCGCTTTATGTCGGGGTTCTGGCAAGCCTTATCGGCATGTCGCTGGGCATCTTCCTGGGCTTTACCGCGGGCTACACCGGGGGCCGGGTGGACGACGTGATCCGCGTGGGCTCGGACGTGATGATCACGATCCCGCCGCTGCTGATCCTCGTGGTGGTCCAGGCGGCGTATGGCGACATCACGCTGACGATGATGGCGATCCTGATCGCCTGTTTCGTCTGGCAGTCGCCCACGCGCCTGATCCGCGCGCAGGTGCTGTCGATGCGCGAGTCTGGCTACGTGCAGATGGCCCGGCTGTCGGGGGCGTCGAGCGGGCACATCATGTTCCGCGAGATGCTGCCCAACCTCGTGCCCTATCTCTTCGGCTCGTTCATCGCCAATGTCACAACCTCGATCGTGACGGCGGTGGGGCTGGAGGTTCTGGGCCTCGGCCCGCAGCGGGTGCCGACGCTGGGCCGGGTGATCTATGATGCGATCAATTCGGGTGCGCTGATCCAGAACCTTTGGTGGTGGTGGGGCATTCCGACGGCCCTGCTGGCGGTCATGTTCATCGGGCTGCTTCTTATCAACCTTGGTCTCGACGAGGTGTCGAACCCCCGCCTGAGGAGGCTTTGACCGGTGTCCGTCCTCGATCTCAGGAACGTGTCGATCGACTTCCCGACGTCTCGCGGGGTGGTGCACGCCGTCACCGACGTCACGCTGTCGGTGCCGCAGGGCCGGCGCATCGGGTTCATCGGCGAATCCGGGTCCGGCAAGACGACGACCGCGCTGGCGGCGATGCGGATGCTGGCC
>JAUIIC010000139.1 GCA_030431935.1 Alphaproteobacteria bacterium
TGATGGGCTCATCAGCGGTGGCATGTTGAGAGAGCTCACTGTGACAAACGTGACGCCGAAGGCCAAGCCGTGGGCGCGGGACTGAAGGCAGTCAGGGCGGAAAGCGGTCGTTCGCACCTGGAATACCTGTGCGTTCAAAAGCATCTTCGCCCAGCGATGGTGGATCCAACGCGCTGCCGGTCCGAGCCACTGAACGTCTGACGAGGACCAGAGCAGGGTCAATGACATCGGCGGTGGGCTATGGAATGTCTGCGAGCGGATAGCCCCATGCGCCTTCCCATCCGCAGGCTTTCGCTGCGCAGAAGGCGGCATATTGGAGAACCTCTTCTGGAGTATCTCCGCGCAATCTTGCCACAAGGTAGCCCGCGATGAAGGCATCGCCTGCGCCCATGGTGTCGACCACCCTGGCGGGCACAATTGGCTGTTCGATGCGGGTCTGACCATTGGCCCAGACTGCCCCCTTGTCGCCACGCGTCACGCAGACGGTGTCCGGTCCAAGGTCGAGGACCCGCGCGATCAGCTTTGACACTGCCGCGTCGGCCAGCCCTGCTCCTGACAGGAAAGCCGTCGAGACGTGCGGGCAAACCTGCTCCAGATAGGCCGGGTCGTGCAGAGTGGAGAAGTCGAACGACACCCCGCGCGCGGCGGCACGGATGCGGGGCAGTTCCGGTTCGAGATAGCTGAAGCAGCTGGAATGAACATTGCCCTTCGCCGCGATCAGCGCGAGGTCATCCTCGTCCATCCTGAGCATCAGCTTGCGCCGAATGCCGCCCCGGTTTGACGCGACGAAGACCCGGTCCCCCTCCGCATCATGCGTAACCTGCGCCTTGCCGTTGGGCCCTTCTACCCGGCGCAGTTGGGCGGTCGAGAGGTTCTCGGCCAGCATGCAAGCGCGGACGTGATCGCCCTCACGGTCGTTCCCGACGATGCCCATGTAGGCCACGTCGGAAAGCCCGAAACGGCGGGCCAGAACTGCCACGTTCAGCGCGTTGCCTCCGGGGAAAAAGACGCCGCGGTCAAGATAGAGATCGACAACATTGTCGCCGATGCAGAGAAGTCCGTTCGTCATGCTGGCCTCGTTGGAATTGGGGGCAGGACTGACCCACCCCCTGACCCCTCGTCAATAATCCATCTTCCACATGTAGCGCCGGACGGTCAGCGGGTGACCACGGGAATCGGCCAGCTTGTCGCAATAGACCCGCAGCAGAGTGCCGAAGGCCATATGCTCGACGTGTTCGACTACTTCGGCGTCGATGTTGCCCAGCCCCAGTTCCTCGGCGCATAGAGTGGTAACGCGCTGGCTGTATTTCGTTGCGAAGGCAAGACCCCGGTCATCCATCTTGCGGCTTGCGCCAAGGCCGCGCAGCACGATGAAAGGCACGTCGAAATCGGTGATCTCGAAGGGTCCGTGGAAGTATTCGCCCGCGTGGATGCCGGCCGAATGGATCCACTGCATCTCCTGGAAGATGCAGATCGCGTAGGAGTAGGCCGTGGCGTAGTTGGCGCCAGCGCCCATCGTGTAGATCACTGGCTCGCGTTTCATGGCTTCGGCGAAGGTGGCGATGCGGTCTGTATGGGCGGCGATGGCGGTGTCGATCAGGGCCGGAAGGGCGGTCAGTGCCTTTTCCACCTTTTGCGCCAGGGGGTTCCCTTCGCGCACGCCCATGATGCCGAAGGTCAGTCGGGCCATGACGGCGGGGGAATGGTCGGGCGCGAACGTCTTGGGCGCGTGGGTGTAGTAGACCGGGAACTCCACCGCTTCGTCCAGCGGGCTGCCCGGCAGGTTGGTCAGCGCGATGGTCAGCGCACCCTTCGACCGGGCGAAGCGGGCGGCCTCGACCGTTTCCGGCGTGGTGCCGGAGTGCGAACACAGGATCACAGCCGAACTGGGTCCCAGCCGTGCCGGGTTTCGGGCCATGAACTCGGCGGCGTTCAGCGCGTGGCCGGCGATGGTTTTCGCATGACGATCGACCGCATACTGGTTCGGCAGCATCAGTGCATAGGACCCGCCGCAGGCGACGAAGTAGATTTCGGTCAGTGCAGGCCGGGCCTTTGCGGCGGCAAGTGCGGCGGCGATCTGCGCCTCGGTCGGGAAGGGTTTGTCGGTCATCTGGTCCTCTCGTCTGGCAAGGTTGGGCCGGTCCCGGAAACGGAGCTCCGGGGTGCGGCAGGTCGGCAATGGGTTAGGCGCTACTGGGGAAAGCCCCCCGGATGGCCACAGCAGGCGGCAGCGCAGGTGTGGCCCGCTGCCATGGCCTTGGGCACGTCGGCCCCGTTCAGCCGCGCGGACAGAAAGCCCGCGATGTAGGCGTCGCCCGCGCCAGTGGTGTCGACCGGGGTGATCGCCGGGGCCGCGGCGCGGAAGGTCTGTCCGCCGATCAGGGCAAGACTGCCTCGTGCGCCCAGCGTGATGACGGCCCCCTTTGCGCCTTGGGCCACCAGATCTGCCGCGCGCGCCTCGGCATGGTCGGCCTGCGCTTCGGACAATGAGGCAAAGGCGATGGTCAGCCCCTCCACATCCAGGTCTTCCGGTGCCGCATTCACCGATACATCCTGCGACAGGCTGACCCCGTCGCGTGCCAGCACACGGCGCGCATGGCCGCCATCTTGAAGCCAGCCGATGTGAACATGGCGGGCCGCTGACAGCGCACGCAGGCGCGCGGCATCGGGCACCCAGCCCGCGCAAGCGCCGAAATCCTCGGTCAGGATGGTCCGGTTGCCGTCCGCCGCCACGTTCAGGCAGGTGACCGAGGTCGCGAGCGCACGTCGATCCACCAACGCGACGTCCACCCCCTTTGCGGTCAGCGCGGCCAGCACCCGGTCGGCATCGGCCTCTCCTGTCGGCCCCACGGTCCCGCAATAGGCCGTGCTCAGGCCAAGCATGGCCGTCTGCACCGCGACGTTGACGGCATTGCCACCCACCAGATCAGCCGTGACCGCACCGGTCAGCCGGTCGATGCAGTTGTCGCCAAGGGCTATCAGGTCGAACGCGGTCATCCGATCGTCGCCCCGCGCGAGGCCATGTTGTCCTTCAGGTCATGCAAGGCGAGGACGGGACGGCGATACCAGGTCTGGCCGTGAAAGAAGGGGCGTGTTTCCAGCTCCAGCCCGTCAAGCGCGGTCTCGCCGCCCTTGCCCAGCATCTTCTGCGCCAGCTTCATCCCAAGGTAGGACGACATGGCGACGCCGGTGCCGTTGTAACCGATGGCATAACCCATACGGCCGTGCAGCCCGACATGCGGCAGGTGGCTGAACGTGGCGCCGACAAAGCCGGTCCAGACATGCGCGATCTTCACGCCCTCCAGCTGCGGGAACAGCCGCAGGATGTTGCGGCGCACACGCGGCAGGCAGGCGGCAACGTTGCTCACGTTCACCGGAACCACGGTGCCGATCACCACCCGGTCGCCATCGGGCGAGGGTCGGTGATAGGTCACGTTCATCCGCGTGTCATAGACCATCGAGGCGCGGGGATAGAGCGCTTGGACCTTGGCAGGGTCCATCGCTTCGGTCGCCGTCACCACCGAGGCCAGCGAGACCACCCGCCGCCGCACCCACTTTGACGCGCCGTCGGTATAGCCGTCGGTCGCCATCACCAGATGCGCGGGGCGCACGGCGCGTTGCCCGGCCAGACAAGTGATATGATCGACATGATCCTCGATCCGCGACACCCTGCAGTGCGGCACGAAGCGGACGCCCGCCGCAAGGCAAAGCCGCACCAGCTCGGCCACCAGGCGACCGGGGTGCAGGCTGGCCCAGTCGGGCAAATGCACTCCGCCGTGAAATTGCGGCGAGGCGACGAAGTCGGACACCCGACCTTTCGGGATTTCCTCACCCTCGACCCCCAGCCGCGCGTTCTGGCGCAGGAAATGGCGCAGGCCTTCCATCCGGTCGGGCCGGTGGGCGCCGATGAAATGTCCGCAGACGCTGTAGTTGCAGGCGATGCCCTCTTCGGCCACGAACTGGCGCAGGTGGCGGTGGGCTTCGATCCCGGTCGAAAGGATGGCCCGTGCGCGGTCCTCGCCATATCTCCCGATGAAGTCATCGAGGTCCGGCTTCATCTCGGACGACACCTGCCCGCCGTTCCGGGTGGAGCAGCCCCAACCGATCTCGCCCGCATCGCAGACCACGACCTGCCGTCCGCCCCGCGCCAGATGCAGCGCGGTGTAGAGGCCGGTGAAGCCTGATCCCACCACCAGCACATCCTCGCGCGGCTCGACCGTCGCGGCGGGGACCTGTGGCAAGGCCATCTCGGCCCGCCACAAGGGGGTGTCGCTGAACCCGGCGAACATCTCAGTAGGCCACGCGTTTGTAGTAGCGCCGGGTCACCAGGGGGTGATCGCGCATCACCTCAAGATGCGCTGAAAGCCGCTCCAGCACGGTTGCGAGAAGCGCCGGAGCCAACATCGCCCGCAGATCGGACGACAGGCCGGTGGTCGCAAGATCGCGGGTATCCAGCACGGTCAGCTTGTCGGTATAGCCCTTGGCAAAGGCGATCACGCGGTCGGTCAGCGGGCGGGTTTCGTCCTCACCCGCGAAGACCACGACCGAGACGCCCTTTTCCACCAGCTCCAGCGTGCCGTGGAAGAAGTCCGAAGCGTGGACCGGCCGGGTGCGGATCCACTGCATCTCTTCCAGGATGCACATGCCGTAGTAATAGGCCTCGGGCCAGGCTGCACCGGACCCGGTCAGAATGTGCCAGCCATCACCGGCAATCGCCTGCGCCAACGCATCGGCGCGCGGCTCGAACGCCTGTTTCACAGTAAGAAGCTGCTGCGGCAGACCCGCAAGCTCGGCGATGATCCGATCGTAGTCAGACCGCTCTCCCTGCGCCTGCATCGCCGCCAGCGCGGCCACCAGCGAGGTGACATAGAACATCTCGCACGAGGTATCGTCCTCGGCAAAGTTGACGAAGGCGTGGTCGGCACCCTTGGCCAGCGGCGTGTCGGCGTGGCCGGTGATCGAGATCACCGTGGCCCCGCGTGCCTTCACATAGTCCATCGCCGCGATGCTTTCCTTCGTGGTGCCCGACAGCGACGGCATGATGACCACCGACTTCGGTCCCAGCGCCACATGCCCGGTCAGCACGATCTCGGCGCACAGGACGTTGTGGCAGGGCAGGTTCGAGGCCCGGCGCATCAGATCGGTCGCGGGCTGCATCAGGATGCCCGCGCCGCCCGACCCCATGAAGAAGAGGCTGTCGGCCCCCTCGACCACCAGACACCCGACCAACGTGCCAAGGTCACGAGCGATCGACACGGTTCCGGTCTGGATGCGCAGGAAGCGGGCGGGATCGAAGTTCAGCATGGTCTTTCCTTTTCTAAACCAATGAGGCGGATCAGAGCCGAAGGCCGCTGTCGCCGGAAAAGAGATGCGCGCGGCCCGGCTGGGGCTGCACGGTCAGGCCGCCGTCCGCGGCAAAGTCATGTTCGCCATCAAGCTGCACGGTCACGGGCTGGCCATCGGCAAGGCGGCCATAGGCATAGGTCACGCCGCCCAGCCGCTCACTGGCCTGCACCTCCACCGACGCACCGAGTCCGGCGACAAGGTGCTCGGGCCGGATGCCCAGCGTGACCTCGGCGCCGACGGCGGGCAAATGATCCACGGCCACGTCACACACCAGTCCGGCGGCATCGACGCGGGCGCGACCGGCCTCGGTGCCCAGCACGCGGGCTTTCAGGAGGTTCATCTTCGGGCTCCCGATGAACCCCGCGACGAACGTGTTGGCGGGACGGCGGTAGATTTCCAGCGGCGCGCCGATCTGTTCCACCAGCCCGTCGCGCAAGACGACGATCTTGTCTGCCAACGTCATCGCTTCGATCTGGTCGTGCGTGACGTAGACCATCGTCGCCTGCAACTCGCGGTGCAGCTGAGCCAGTTCGATCCGCATCTGCAGCCGGAGAGAGGCATCAAGGTTCGACAATGGTTCGTCGAAGAGAAAAACCTTGGGGTTGCGCACGATGGCTCGGCCGATGGCAACGCGCTGGCGCTGGCCGCCGGACAGCTCCTTCGGCAACCGCTTCAGCAGCGGACCAAGCTGCAGGATCTCCGCTGCACGGGCGATCTTGCGGGCGGCCTCGTCCTTCGGCGTCTTCGCCACCTTCAGCGCGAAGCCCATGTTCTGTTCCACGGTCTTGTGCGGGTAAAGCGCATAGGACTGGAACACCATCGCAATACCCCGGTCTGCTGGGCGCACGTCGTTCATCCGCTGGCCGTCGATCACCAGATCGCCCCGGCTGATCGTCTCCAGCCCCGCGATCATCCGCAGAAGCGTGGACTTGCCGCAGCCCGACGGCCCGACGATCACCACGAACTCTCGTTCGGCGATGTCGATATCGATGCCGCGCACGGCCTCATAGGTTCCGTATCGCTTGGCGATACCCTTGATCTGCATGTAGGCCATGGGCGAACTCATTTGACGGCGCCGCTGGTCAGACCGCCGACAAACTGGCGCTGCATGACCAGGAAGGTCGCAAGGATGGGAAGGATGGAAAGGGCCAGTCCGGCCATGAGAACGCCCCAGTCGGCCCGCAGGGCGACGGCAAAGCTCATCACGCCGATGGTTACGGTCTTGACGGATTCGCTTTCGACGAAGGTCAGCGCGAAGATGAACTCGTTCCAGACCCGCATCGCCGAGATCAGACCGGCCGAGGCCAGGATCGGGCGGCAGAGCGGCAGGTAGACCTCGCGGAAGATGCGTGCCTCACCCGCGCCATCCATCAAGGCGGCCTCGCGCAGCTCGCCCGGGATGCCGGTCATGTAGGCGCGGATCAGGAAAGTGGTGAAAGGCAACCCGAAGGCCACGTTCGGCAGGATCAGCGCGAAGTAAGTGTTGTAAAGCCCGGTCTCGGCCATGACGCGGAAGAGCGGGATCAGGCTGACCTCGGGCGGCAGGATCGCGCCGCCAAGGATCAACGTGTAGATCGCCGCCTTGGCCCGGAAATTCAGCACCACCAGCGCATAGGCCGCCATGGTGGCCAGCGACAATTCGATCACCACAGTCGCCGAAGTGACGACCAGCGAGTTCAAGAGGTAGCGCGAGATGCCGTAGTTCCACGCGGTCGAGAAGTTCTCCCAGTGCCAGACCTTCGGCAGACCCCAGGTGGCGGCGAACATGTCGTTCGTGGTCTTGAAGGCGTTCAGGAACAGCCAGATCATTGGATAGACGCAGATCACCGCCAGCGTCAGGAAAACGGCCCACAGAAGGATGCGGTTCAGCAGGGCAAGGGCGGGGAAGGAACGAGCGGCGGCCATGTCAGCGGTCCTTCTGCAGCTTGATCTGCACCAGACCGATGGTCAGCGCGATGAAGAAGATCACCGTGGCGATGGTCGAGGAGTAGCCGATCATGTCGTCGCGGAAGGCTGCGCGATACATCATGGTGCCCAGCACCTCGGACGAATGGTTCGGCCCGCCCGCCGTCATCACCCAGACGATATCGAAGACCTTCAGCGAGCCGAGGATGGTGATGATGGTGACGATCAGGATCGTCTCGCGCACACCCGGGACGGTGATGTGCCAGAACTGCTGCACGCCCGAGGCGCCGTCGATCTCCATCGCCTCGTAAAGATCGCGTGGCACGGCCCGAATGGCGACCATGAAGAGGGCCATGATGTAGCCGGTCCACTGCCACTGGCTGACAAAGATCACCGCAAAGATGGCGGTGTCCGGCTCGCCCAGCCAGGCCCGCGACCAGCTGGCCAGCCCGGTTTCCCACAGGATCTGGTCGATCAGGCCGGTGGTCGGTGTCAGCAATAGCTGCCAGACCAGACCAACCACGACCACGGGAAGGATCGACGGCAGGAACAGCGCGGTGCGAAAGAGGTTGGCTGAGAAGTTCGGGAAGACCCGCGCCTCCAGCACTGCAGCCAGCACCAGTGCGACGCCAACCTGGCAAGTGACCGAAATCGCCGCATAGATCGCGTTGTTGGTCAGCGCGGTCATGAACTTGGGGTCATTCCAGAGCCGCAGGTAGTTGTTCAAGCCGACAAAGTCCCAATCCAGCGACATGGCCGAGAACGAGAACATGCTGAAGCGGATGTTCGTCAGAGCCGGTCCATAGACGAAGACCACCAGGAACAGCAGCGCCGGGGCGACCCAGAGCCAGCCTTGCAGGCTTTGCCGCAACGTCGCTTGGGTATGGTCGGACCTGTCGGGCATCGGTCTGTCTGTCCTGTCGGGGGGAAGCGAATAGGCCAGGCGATCGTTGGACCGCCCGGCACTGGTCCAGCGCGGGAGCTTACCGCTGGGCCAGGGTTTCCTTGGCTGCGGCGCGAACCTTTTCCATCACCGCTTCCGGGGTTTCATCGCCCGACAGAAGTCCCTGGCCGGCGGCCAGGATCACGTTGGCCGAGGCGGTATCCATGTCGGTATCCAGCCACAGCGCCATGCCGGCGGCATCTTCCAGCGCCTTCAGACCGGCAAGCGTCTCCGGCGTCGTGGTCTGTTCCGTCACCGACCCGATCACCGCCGAGGTCATGCCGGTCGTCGAGACATACTTGGCCGCCTGGTCGGGCGAAGTGATGAAGTTCAGGAAGGCCAGCGCCTCTTCCGGGTGTTCGGTCTTTGCCGAGATCAGGAACCCGTCCGGCGCGCCGGTCAACAGATCATTGCGGCCCGCGGCCCCCTCCATCGGCGGCAGCGGGAAGAAGCCCCAGCCCTGTTCGGCCACCGGCGTGTCGGCCAGCATGTAGAACTCGACCAGTTCCAGGTAGACCATCGCCGAGCGGCCCACGATGAAAGCTCCCCGCGCCTGTTGGTGTGAGATCGCGTTGGCTCCGTTGTTGAAATAACCCTTGTCTCCGAAGGACTTGTAAAGCGCCAGTGCCTCAACGTAGCCCGGATGGGTGTAAAGCTGGTCAGCCGGGGCCAGAAGCTGATAGTCGGCCTGCCGCACGTCATCAGGAACCATCTTGGCGAAAAGGTCGCCGATGTAGTGTGTCGCGGCCCAGGGTGACTGGTTGCCATAGGCGATCGGAACTTCACCCGCAGCCAAGAGTGCGTCGTTCAGCGCGATGAATTCGGCGAAGGTCGTCGGCACGGAAAGGCCGTGCTTCTCGAAGATCGCCTTGTTGTAGATCATGTATTTGCTGTCGACGTTCACCGGAATGCCGAACTGCTTGCCCTCGAACTGGAACGGCTCCAGCGAGGCAGCGGCGAACCGGCTCTGCCATTCCGGGCCCTTCAGCGCCTCGGTCAGGTCCAGCGTGCGGCCTTCGCGGGCGAATTTGCGGCCGAACTCGCCCGACCAGGAAAAGTAGATGTCCGGCACCTGGTCCGAGGCCATCAGCACGCGGATCTTGTCCTTGTAGGGCTCATCCGCGACGGCCTCCATCACGATGTCGATCGAGGGGTTGGCGGCTTCGAATTCGGCCACGGCGGCGTCGAAGTAGGCCATGTTCTCGGGCTCGGGGAACTTGTGCAGGAAACTGACCACGGTCTTATCCTGCGCCAGGCCTGGCAGCGATGCCAGGATTCCGGTCGCCAATGCGGTCACGGCAAGAAGATGCTTCATCGAACTCTCCCTTGTTGGTTGACCGGACTATACCAGTTTGCCCGGCTTGGTTAGCATTGGTATATTGGTATCCATACCAAGGAGACCAAGGCAACGATTTTCTTGCTGCAGCCTGCACTTTTTTCATGCTGCATAGCGGCATAGCAGCGCCGTGAGTGGCTTTTTCGATTGCTTGTATCGCGTTCTTGGTATAGTCACTTGAGCAGTTTGCCCCTACTACGTCCGGAAAATCGGGGTGTTTTCAATGCGTGTCCTGCTGTCGGTATATACCAAATGCCCATCCCTACCTTCATCAGTCAGGATCAACGCCCCGGCTCGGCGCTGGCCCGGGTGCACTTGCTCTTGCGCAATCTCATGCTGGAAACCGGCATGTCGCACGGCGATCGCATCCCGTCCGAGCGTGAATTGGCCGAACGATTCGGGATCTCGCGCATGACCGTGCGCAAGGCACTGAACCAGCTTGTTGACGCGGGGCATCTGGAACGCCGCGGCACGGCAGGCACGTTCTTGCCCGAACCGGCAGTCGTGCGGCCGCTGTCCAAGCGGGTCTCGACGGCGATCTCGGAAGTCGTGGGCCAGGCCGGTCATAAACCCGGCGCGCGCCTTCTATTCTTCGAGCAGGCACGGGCCGATGCAAATATCGCGCGCCGACTGCACCTGGACGAAGGTGCCCCGATCATAGTGATCAAGCGGCTTCGCCTGTCGGATGCGGTGCCCTTCTGCGTCGAGACCAGCTACCTGCCCCAACATCGCATCCCCGGGCTGGTCGCCGCCGATGTTTTCGCTGCGCCATCGCTTTATGCCCTTTTGCGCGAACGCTTTGGCATGACCTTCGCAACTTCGGACTTCCACGTCAGCGTTGCCGCTGCGCCGGAAATCGAGGCAGACCTTCTTGGCCTTGCCCCGGGGGTTGGTGCCCTTGCCATGCGCTCGACTGTCTATGACCGCGACGGTCAACCGGCCGAATTCTTGATTTCCTGGAACCACCCCGACCGCGTAGCGTTCGAATCTCTGCGCGATGATACAGGCCCGGTGAAGAGCGTTTTCACCGACTGGGCGAGTCCAACGCCGTGAAGGCATGACAGCGAAACGCAACTGTCCGCTTTGGGCCGGGAGCATCGGCCGCTGCTGCTTACCAGGCGACCGACCCGCTGCGTCGCCACATGACGACTGCTCCGCGCCCAAGTTGACTGATGATCCACGCGCATTGAGGGCGCCCGTCGAATGAGCTACTACGCCCTAAACGATGCCGGAGGGGAAGAATGTTCAATTTGATTGTTTCAGGACGAGTGGAAAATGACCGTCGCGGCTTCATTACGGCCGAACGGGTGTTTGGATATACGACCGATGAGGTCAAGAACCAGTT
>JAUIIC010000301.1 GCA_030431935.1 Alphaproteobacteria bacterium
AATTACCGGCCCTTCCGGATCGCGGTGGGGCCGGTCACGGGATACCGTTCCATCGACGACTGGATCGACACCGAGGGCCGCGTGACGCGGACCTTCTACCGCTACCAGGGCACGGACCGGGCGTATTCCGAAATCTACCTGAATTACCTTCAGGCGTTCCGCGACGAAGGTTTCGAAATCCTTGCCGAGGGGATGTTCGACGACCGGCGCGGCACCGATGTGGGCGCGCGCCAGTGGGCGGACGTCTATTTCGCCGAGAATCCCTATGGCACGCAGGGCGAGGTGGTTTCGATCGGCGCCGGCACCTCCACGCAGGGTGGCGCCGGGGCCTTCATCGCGCGGACCGACCGGGCGGCGGGCGAGGTCTTTGTCGTGGTCAACGTCGAGCAGCACGCCGAGGATTCCGTGGGCGCGCTGATCGACATCGTCGAGGTGGACCGCGCCGAGCTTGGCCTTGTGGTGGTCGACGCCGAAGCGATCGGCCGCGACCTGGAGGAAAAGGGCCGCGTGGTGCTGGACGGCATCCTGTTCGAGTTCGACAGCGCGGTGTTGCAGGCGGCCTCGGATGCCGCGCTGGAGGCGGTGGCCACCCATCTGCGCGCGCATCCGGGCGACAACTTCTACGTTGTCGGGCACACCGACGCCAAGGGCAGCTTCGACTACAACAGCCGGCTGTCTGCCGAACGGGCCGCATCCGTGGTCGAGGCGCTGGTCGCGCGCTACGGCATCGCCCGCGAGCGGCTGACGCCCCACGGTGTCGGGCCTCTGGTGCCGGTGTTTTCCAACGTCAGCGATGCCGGGCGGGACAGGAACCGGCGGGTCGAGCTGGTGGAACGCCCCTTCTGACGGGTCCGCGCCACGTTTGGCGCGATCTGCATGTCGATTGGCGCGCCTTGCGAGTGCCGGGGCGCGGCCGGCTGTCTATCTCTGTCGCAACCGGATGCGATGGAGGCAGACATGGGAAAGAGGTTCGAGACGGTTCTGGTGACGGGTGCGTCGTCCGGGATGGGGCGGGAGTTCGCCGAGAGGTTGCTGGCAGAGGGCATGACCGTCTATGTCGCTGCGCGGCGAGCCGACCGGATGGCGGCGCTGGCCGAAAAGGGCGCGATCGTGCTGGAGATGGACATCACGAAGGACGACCAGATCGTTGCTGCGGTCCAGCGGATCGTCGAGGGGCACGGTGGCGTGGACGTTCTGATAAACAATGCCGGCTACGGGCAATATGGCGCGGTCGAGGACACCGCCATCGACACCGCCCGCTATCAGTTCGAGGTCAACCTGTTCGGGCTGGCGCGGCTGACACAGTTGCTGTTGCCGTCCATGCGGGCGAAGGGCCGGGGGCGGATCATCAACATCTCGTCCATGGGCGGCAAGATGTATACGCCGCTGGGGGCCTGGTATCACGCGACCAAGCATGCGCTGGAGGGCTGGTCCGACGCGCTGCGGCTGGAACTGGCGCCGCACGGCATCGACGTGGTGATCGTGGAGCCGGGGATCATCCGCACCGGGTTTGCTGACGCGATGAACGATCATTTCGCCCCCGGGCAAAGCGGCGCCTACGATGACCTGTCCGGCGCGCTGCAGAAATCCACGGCCAAGAACTTCGAGAACCCTAAGTTCGGGTCGCCGCCGTCGGTCATCTCGGACCTGGTGCTGCGGGCGATCCGGGCGGGGCGGCCCAAGACCCGCTATGCCGGCGGGCAGATGGCGCGGCCGCTGATGTTCCTGCGCTGGCTGTTGCCGGACCGGACCTATGACCGCATTCTCATGAGCCAGTTGAAATGATGCGACCCTTTGTTCTGGATATCGGCTGGTCCGGCCTGCTGAAGACGCTGGGACTCGACGCGGGCGACCTGTTGCGCACGGCGGGCCTGCCCGGCGATCTGCTGGCGCAGGACCGTCCCAGCGTGGATGCAGTGGGGTTTGCGCGTCTCTGGGACGCGCTGGCATCGCTGAGCGCCGATCCGGAACCGGGGCTGACGATTGGCCGGGCGCTGTCGCCCGAGACGTTCAGCCCGCCGCTT
>JAUIIC010000140.1 GCA_030431935.1 Alphaproteobacteria bacterium
TCGCGATGACCTCGCGCAGGTTCATCATGTGCACGACGATGTACTTGGACACCTGGTCCAGCACGAAGACGATGCCCGCAACGGTCAGGATCCGCCCCATCGCCCGCGCCCCCTAGTGCCGGAAATGCCGCATTCCGGTGAACACCATCGCCAGCCCCTCGGCATTGGCGGCGGCGATCACCTCGTCGTCACGCATCGACCCGCCGGGCTGGATCACGCAGGTGGCCCCCGCCGCCACCGCCTCCATCAGCCCGTCGGCGAAGGGGAAGAACGCGTCCGACGCCACCGCTGAGCCCCTGGTCAGCGGTTCGGGCAGGCCCAGCGCCTCGGCCATGCGCTCGGCCTTCTTCGCGGCGATCAGCGCCGAATCGACCCGGCTCATCTGGCCCGCGCCGATCCCCACCGTCGCCCCGCCCTTTGCATAGACGATGGCGTTCGACTTCACGTGCTTGGCCACGGTCCAGGCGAACAGCATGTCGGTCAGTTCCGCCTCCGTGGGCTTGCGGTCCGTCACCACGCGCAGGTCGTCCGCGCCGATGTGCCCCACGTCCTTGTCCTGCACCAGAAGGCCCCCGGCCACCTGCCGCCATGCCACCAAGGGCGTGCCCGGCGCGGGCAGCCCCTTGGTCGTCAGAAGCCGCAGGTTCTTCTTGCCCGCGAACACCTCGACCGCGTCATCATCGGCCCCGGGCGCGATCACGACCTCGGTGAAGATCTGCGTGATCTCCAGCGCGGTTTCGCGGTCGAGCGGCCGGTTTAGCGCCACGATCCCGCCAAAGGCAGAGGTCCGGTCGCAGTCATAGGCCCGCCGGTATGCCTCGGCCAGGGTCGCGCCGCGCGCCACGCCGCAGGGGTTGGCGTGCTTGATGATCGCGCAGGCCGGCCCGTCTGCGGGCAGGAACTCTGCCACCAGCTCGAAGGCCGCATCGGTGTCGTTGATGTTGTTGTAGGACAGCTCCTTGCCCTGCCGCTGGCGCGCGGTGGCGACGCCGGGCCGGTCGCTGCCGTCGGTGTAGAAAGCCGCCGACTGGTGCGGGTTCTCGCCATAGCGCAATGTCTGCGCCAGCCGGCCCGCCACCACCCGGCGGCGCGGCGCGGCCTCGCCCAGCGCGCCCGCCATCCAGGCCGACACGGCGGCATCGTAGGCCCCGGTCCGGCCATAGGCGGTCAGCGCCATGCGCTGGCGGAACGCCAGCCGCGTCGCGCCGTCCTGCGCCTCGATCTCGGCCAGCAGCGCGCCGTAATCCTCGACATCCACCACCACGGTGACGAAACCGTGGTTCTTGGCCGCCGCGCGGATCATCGCGGGCCCGCCGATGTCGATGTTCTCGATCGCCTCGGCATAGTCGGCGCCGCCCGCGACCGTCGCCTCGAACGGATACAGGTTCACCACCAGCAGGTCGATCATCCCGATCCCGTGCTCGGCGCAGGCCGCTGTATGGGACGCCTCGTCGCGCAGCGCCAGAAGCCCGCCATGCACCTTGGGGTGCAGCGTCTTGACCCGCCCGTCCATCATCTCGGGAAAGCCGGTGATCTCGGACACGTCCGTCACCGCCAGCCCCGCCTCGCGCAGCGCCCGCGCGGTGCCACCCGTCGAGATCAGCTCGACCCCCCGCGCCGCCAGCCCGCGCCCAAGGCTCTCCAGCCCCGTCTTGTCGGACACGGACAACAGCGCGCGGCGCACGGGCACAAGATCGTTCATCGGGGGTATTCCTTCGCTCAGCCGGTCAGTTCGCTGTCGTCACGCTCCAGGTCGCGGACATGCGTGGGGGTATCCGTCGCCTTGGCCAAAGTCCAGCGCACGCGCGTCGCAGTCTGGGCCGCAAGACAGGTCAGCACGATCTGCGAACTGGGGCGCGGCTTCACCCGGCCCTTCTCAAGATAGACGCTCGGTTCCAGCGACATCGTCGCCAGCCCGTCATGGCGGAACACCCAGATCTCGCCCGATTTCAGCTCAAGCGACACCGCCGCGCCGTTCATGTTGATCTCGGCGTCCACGTCCGGATGCAGGTGAAACCGGATCCTGAACGGAACGCCTGCAAGCTTCACCCGGTCCAGGGCGCGGTCAAGGATGCGCTTGTCCTCCTCGGCAACCGCCACAAGCTGATCCTCTCCAGCCAGCCCGCGCCCGCTGTTCGACAGTTCCAGCGACCGAACATGCGTCAGCCCGTGGGTCCGCACATAGCCGTTGTGCCCCCCGATGATCCCGCTGCCGCCGCTGTCGCGGGTCTCGCGGAACCGCACCTCGCTGGGCACCTCGACAAGGAACTCGTGCTCGAAGCCCCCGATCAGCCGCCGGCCCCCCAGCCGCGACGACGAATAGCCGTCGATCGCCAGCACGGAATGCGACGGCGTGGCGCGTCCAGCGCTGCGCCAGTCCTCGCCAAAGGGCTTGCCCGACCCGCAACTGACGATCAGCGGTCGCCGCCCCGAGGTCAGCTCGAACGCCAGCGTCGAGGCATGCGCATTGTGGCTGGCCACGCCCACCGGCGGCGCCGCGGCGTCGAGGATCACCGTCGTCCGCCCGTTCGACAGCCGGGCATAGCCCATCGCCAGCCCGGGGCGCGGCGGCGTCTTGACGCCGGAACTTGCCAGCGCCTGGTCCAGCCGCCCCTCGAACCCGCGCCCGCCGCCGTGGAACCGCGCCAGCCCGCCATCGGCATGGCGCAGCGCCCGCAGCGTCGGCGCGATCCGCTCGATCGCGGCCAGGTGCTCGGGCGGGCACCGCCGCCCCGCCTCGGTCAACGCCGACGCCGCCCACGTGAGCAGCGTGAACACCTCCATCAGCTCTTCGGGGTTGCGCGTGGGGATGCCGCCCTCGGCATCCACCTGCCGCGCGCAATCCTCCGACAGCGCGGCCAGTGCGGGCTCCACCAGCTGATCCATCCCGATCAGCGACAGCCCGGCATAGATCAGCCCGGTCAGCGCCTCAAACCGCGGCAGGCCAGGCGAGGCCGCGTGCCAGCGCTTGCTCAGGAACAGGGTCTGCTGCGCCAGCGCCCGGTAATAGGCCGACGTCTCCTCGCGCCCCTGCCCGTTCAGGAGAAACAGCGCATGGTTGATCCAGCGGATCAGCCGCCGTCCGGTCAGGTCGGGCGACCAGCCCGGCCCGGTGCCGCGCCCATAGCGGCGGATCCACTCGGTCGTCCAGTCCTGCGCCCGCTGCCGCGCCGCGATGTCCCCGGCGGCGGCCAGGTCATCCAGCCACGCGAACCCGTGCAGTTCGGTCTCGAAGGCAAGGTCGGGCTTGTCGATCTCCCAGATCGAGGCGTCCGGCGCCACCACCATGTGCCCGGCAAACAGGAAGTTGCCCGCGCACAGCTGCCGCCCCCTGGCGAATCGCCCGATTGTCTTGGGTTCCGGCTGCGACATGAACCCTGTTGCAGGGCGCGCGAAAGCGGCCCGCCGGGCATGCCAACGGTTCATCATGCGCGTGCGCCGCGCCGACCATCCCTCTTTCTGGGACACGCTCGACCTGCCTTGCCTCGGAACCCGGAACAGACCTTGTCTTTTCGGCCATGATACGCGCTGGCGCGCGCCCTGTCATCGGTTATGCGCCCGTGGCTGTCCGCGAAGGTCTGGCCCCGACTTGGGCGAGGCACACATGCCCCCGTTCGGGCCGCGCCGGGACAGGCGTCGCGACAAAGGGCACCGGATGGCCGCGGTCAGCCGCTCCGACACCCGAGGTCTTCACGTTATCCCAGCCAAGCCCGGACGACCTCAATCCGCGCGCAAACGTCACCAAAGCGGCTGGCCGAGCGGGCGGCCATCCGCTGCCCGGGCCGCTTCGCGGCTGTTCCTGGCGGGGGTCTCTCCGCTAAACCCACGCCAGGACACGACCCCAACAGAGGGCTTCTTCAACAGCGGCTCCCGACGCGGCGAACCGATCAGCCGGCCTACCCTGCCTTGCGCAGCGCCGCGATGAAGAACCCGTCCATTCCGCCCAACTCGGGCCAGAGGTCCGGCATCAGCCGCAGCCCGCCGTCCGCGCGCCACGCCGTGTCCACCCCCGGTCGCGCCAGCGCATCCTCGTCCAGCGCCATGTCCCCGTGCCGCTCCAGCGCCTCGGCCAGCTGCACCTCGCCCTCGTCGGGCAGGATCGAGCAGGTGCAATAGACCAGCCGCCCGCCCGGGCGCAGCAGCGCCACCGCCCGGTCGATCAGCGCCGCCTGAAGCGAGAACAGCCCCATGAACTCGGCCCCGTCCTTGGCCTGCGGCAGGTCGGGGTGGCGCCGGATCGTGCCGGTCGCCGAACAGGGCGCGTCCAGCAGGATCGCGTCGAAGCCGCCATCGCCGTCCCAGTCCAGCGCATCCGCCACCACCACCTCGGCGGCCAGCCCGCAGCGCGCAAGGTTCTCGCGCACCCGCGCCATCCGCGGCTCGGACCGGTCCAGCGCCGTCACCTGCGCCCCCGCCGCCGCCAGTTGCAGCGTCTTGCCGCCCGGCGCGGCACACAGGTCGAGCACCCGCTCTCCGGCCCGCGCCCCCAGCACCCGCGCCGGGATCGCCGCCGCCGCGTCCTGCACCCACCAGTCGCCCGCGTCGTATCCCGCCAGCGCCGTCACCTGCCCCGGCTCGGCCAGCCGCACGCTGCCCGTGGGCAGCGCCACGCCCCCCAGCCGCGCCGCCAGCGCCGCGGCATCGCCATCCTTCGGCGTCAGGTCCAGCGCCGCGCCGCGCGCATGCGCGGCCTCCACCCCCTCGATCCGTGCCTTGCCCCAGGCCTCGATCAGCGGGCCGCGCAGCCATTTCGGCAGCCGGGGCACGGGCAGCG
Organism: Alphaproteobacteria bacterium; assembly: GCA_030431935.1. Lineage (GTDB taxonomy): Bacteria > Pseudomonadota > Alphaproteobacteria > Rhodobacterales > Rhodobacteraceae > ASV31. Next base: position 4,775 of record JAUIIC010000140.1, read on the forward strand.
CCGCCCATGCCTCCGGCCCCGCCGCCGCCACCTTGCGCAGCACCGCGTTGACCATCCCGGCGGCCGGCTTGCTCTTGCGGCCCAACCGCGCCAGCGAAACGGCGGCATCGACCACACCATGCGCCGCCCCGCCATGCACGCAGATCTCCACCACCCCCAGCCGCAGGATGTTCAGCACCTCGGGCGAGGGCCGCCGCGACAGGTGCGGTCCCAGCATCCGGTCCGCCCGGTCCATCCAGCGCAGCGTGTCCACCGCCAGCCTCTGGGCGCGCGCCCGCTCCGCCGGGTCCAGCCGCCGCACGGCATCGGGCAAAAGCTCGGACAGCAGGCGGCCCTCGCCCGTCACCTGGCCGATCAGCCAAAGCGCGCTGCGCCGCGCGTCCAGTCCGGGGGTCGCCATGGGGCCGTCCTTGCTTGAGCTCATGGCCGTCGGGCGTATATCAAGGACACCGACGCAACAAGGAGGCGCGGATGACCAGCGAGACCGACCGCCCCGATACGCAAGCCGATCTTCCCCCCGCCGCACGCCGCGCCCTGGCCGAGGCCGAGGAACGCCGCAAGGCGGCCAAGGCGCTGAACCTGCCGCCCGAACTCGGGGGCCGCGACGGCCCCGAGCCCGTCCGCTACGGGGATTGGGAGAAAAAGGGCATCGCCGTCGATTTCTGACCGACGGCGCGCCCGACGCCTATTTCAGGTTCAGATCCGCCGACTGGCCCGCGCCACGGTCGGCGATGAAGCGCACGGTGCTGCCGTTCACCTGCACCAGCTGGCAGTTTGGCCCAAGGTCCTGCGACCCGTAATAGAGATCACGACAGAAGAACCCGCCGTTCCAGTCCCAGGCGCCCGTCACGTCGCGCCCGAAGGCCTTGCCGGTGATCTGCCCGGCGGGCGACACGTCGAGCCGAATGCCAAGCCGCGTCAGCTGCCGCCCCTCGACGAGGCTCACGAAGCTGTCCTTGTCGGTGATCGTGCGAAAGCCGTCGGCCTCGACCTGGCCGGACAGCAGCACGGCCGCAACCGCCGCCACGGCGACACGTTTGATGGTCATTATCCCAGGTTCCCGTTCTTGTCCCGCATCTCATACGCGGGAAACCGGGCCCCGGATCACTTCAGGCCGAGAACATCCAGCATGTCGTATTCGCCCGGCTTGCGGTCGAGCCCCCAAAGCGCCGCGCGCAGCGCCCCGCGCGCGAACAGCGCCCGGTCCGAGGCCACGTGACGCAGCACGATCCGCTCTCCGGCGCCGGCGAAGATCACGTCATGCTCGCCCACGATGTCGCCGCCCCGGATCGCCGAAAACCCGATGTCGCCGCGCTTGCGCGCCCCGGTGATCCCGTCGCGCCCCCGGTCGGACACCTTGTCCAGCGTCGTGCCCCGCCCCTCGGCGGCGGCCTGCCCCAGCATCAGCGCCGTGCCCGAGGGCGCGTCGACCTTGCGGTTGTGATGCGCCTCGACCACCTCGATGTCGAACTCCTCGTCCAGCGCCTCGGCCACCATCCGCGTCAGCTTGACCAGCAGGTTGACGCCCAGGCTCATGTTTCCCGCCCGCACGATCACCGCATGCCGCGCGGCGGCGGCGATCTTCGCCAGGTCGGCCTCGGCGAACCCGGTGGTCCCGATCACGTGCACGACGCGCGCCTGCGCGGCGACGGCGGCGAAGTCGACCGTCGCGGCGGGCGCGGTGAAATCCAGCACCGCATGGGCATGGGCAAAGACCTCCAGCGGGTCGTCGGCCACCGTCACGCCCAGCGCCGCGCCGCCCATCGCCTCGCCCAGATCGCGCCCGATCCAGTCATGCCCCGGTCGCTCCAGTGCACCAGACAGCCGCACCCGGTCGCTCTCCAGCACGGTGCGGGCCAGCATCTGCCCCATCCGCCCCGACACGCCCGTAATCACGATCCCCGGCTTTTCGTCCATCTCACCCGCTCCGCTTTGTCCCGCCGGTCTAGCGGCATCGGGCGGCCCTTGCAAAGCCCCGCTTGCACCGCATCCCGCGCTTGCATAGATCACGCGCCATGGCCAGACACACCCATATGGCGGGACGCCCGCCCTCGCAGCGCCAGTTGCGCGTCGGCGAACTGATCCGTCGCACGCTGTCGGACGTGCTGAACCGGGGCGAAGTGCACGACCCCGACCTGAACCGCATGTCCATCACGGTGGGAGAGGTCCGCACCTCTCCCGACCTGCGCGTTGCCACCGCCTTCGTCCTGCCGCTCGGCGGCGACAACCGAGAAGAGGCGCTCGCCGCCCTGCGCCGCAACCGCCACGAACTGCGCCGCGCCGTGTCCAAGGCCCTGACCCTGAAATTCTCGCCCGAACTGCGCTTCGTCATCGACGAAAGCTTCGACCGCATGGACGACACCCGCCGCATCCTCGGCCAGGCCGACGTGCGCCGCGATGTCGAAGCCCCGAAGTCGGACGACGACGGGGACGACGCCTGATGTCCCGCCGCAAGAAGGGCCGCGACGTCTCGGGCTGGGTCATCATCGACAAGCCCGCCGGCCCCACCTCCACCACCGTCGTCAACAAGGTCCGCTGGGCCTTCGACGCGAAGAAGGCCGGCCATGCCGGCACGCTCGACCCCGCCGCCACCGGGGTTCTGGCCGTCGCCCTGGGCGAGGCCACCAAGACCGTGCCCTTCGTCACCGACGCGATGAAATCCTACCGCTTCACCGTCCGCTTCGGCCAGTCCACCAACACCGACGACGCGGAAGGCGAGGTCACGGCGACCTCCGACGCCCGCCCCACGGATGACGCCATCCGCGCCGCCCTGCCCGCCTTCACCGGCGACATACTGCAGGTGCCCCCCGCGTTCTCTGCGGTCAAGATCGACGGCCAGCGCGCCTATGCCATGGCCCGCGACGGCGAGGACGTGACGCTTGCCGCCCGCCCGCTCTACGTCGACCGGCTGGAGCTTGTCGCGCGCCCCGATCCCGACCACGCCATCCTCGAAATGGACTGCGGCAAGGGCGGCTACGTCCGCGCCATCGCCCGCGATCTGGGCCAGGCGCTCGGCTGCCTCGGCCACGTGACCGAGCTGCGCCGCGTCTGGTCCGGCCCCTTCGACGTCGAGGACGGCGTCACGCTGGACGAGATAGAGCGCCTCGCCCGCTCCGACGCCATCGACGCGCTGCTTCAGCCACTGGAGGTCGGCCTCGCCGACCTGCCCGAGGTGCTCTGCACCGCCGAGGGCGCGGCGCGCCTGCGCAACGGCAACCCCGGCATGGTGATCGCCACCGACGCCGACTACGGCGAAGAGGCCTGGGCCAGCCACCTGGGCCGCGCCGTCGCCGTCGGCATCTACCGCGCCGGCGAACTGCACCCCAGCCGCGTCTTCAACACCTGACGCCTTGCGCCGCGGCGGCCCGCGCGGCATCACGGCCCCCATGATCACCCGGACCCACCAGAAGGGCGACGCCCATTCCGTCGCCGTCTACTCGGACTGCGAGCGCTACCGCTACCTGCTGACCCGCACCTGGGACCCGGACGGCCAGCGCGCGCTCTTCGTCATGCTGAACCCCTCGACCGCGACAGAGGTGCAGAACGACCCCACCGTGGAACGCTGCGAACGGCGCGCCCGCGCGCTCGGCTTCGGCGCCTTCCGGGTGACAAACATCTTCGCGTGGCGCGACACCGACCCGCGCGCGATGCGCGCCGCCGCCGATCCCGTGGGCCCCGACAACGACGACGCCATCGCCCAAAGCTGCCCCTGGGCCGACCGCATCATCTGCGCCTGGGGGGCGCATGGCGCCCATCTCGACAGGGGCGCGGCGGTCGAACGGCTCCTGCGCGCCACCGGCCAGCCGCTCTGGCACCTCGGCCTGACCCGGGCGGGCCACCCGAAACACCCGCTCTACATCGGCTACGACCGCCAGCCCGAACCCTGGACCTGAGCACCTCAGCCCGCCCCCTGCAAAGCCTCACCGGCACCACCCCCCGCCTTCTTCTGTTCCAAAATACTCCCGCCGGAGGCACGCGCCACAGGCGCGTTCCGCATCGCTCCTGCCCAAGCAACGCCCGGCATGGTCGCCAAACCCCGCAAAACACGCCCCGCCGCGCCCGCCAGGCCCGCCGGCCAGGCGCCACCCCCCGGCTTCTTCTGTTCCAAAATACTCCCGCCGGAGGCACGCGCCGCAGGCGCGTTCCACCACGCCACCGCACATGCCACGCCCGGCAGTCGCCCTACAGGAACTGATCCGCCCGCATCTCGACGAAGACATCCGCCGTCGTCGCGTCCGGCACGCCCTGGAGCACCGCCACTACCGCGCCGTCGATCGTGACCAGCCCGTTGGCCCCGTCACCGGATGGCACGATCTCCAGCGCTGGGGGGTCGGCAAAGCCCGCCGCGGGGTTCAGCGTGATCCGCAAAAGGTCCGCCCCGCGCTGGAAGTCAGTGATCTCCGCCGCGCCCCCGCCGTCGGCATAAAGGACGAAGGTATCCGCCCCCGATCCGCCGCTGGCACTGTCCGTGTCGCCCAGGATCAGGGTATCGTCGCCCGCCCCGCCCGACAGCGTGTCCGCGCCGTCGTCCACGTGCCAGCCAAAGGCGTCGCCAGCGTCCGCGACCCGCGCGGCCTCGGCGCCGAAATGGTCGATCACGTCATCCCCGTCGCCGCCCGACAGCACGTCCGCGCCATGCCCGCCGCGGATCAGGTCATTGCCCGCGCCGCCCTCGATCACGTCGTTGTCCGGGCCGGTCTGCTGCGTGCCATGCTCTCCGCCCTCCAGGATGTCGTCGCCGTCACCGCCCGAGATCGTGTCATCGCCCGTTCCGCCATCGAGGTAGACCCGCGCCGCGCCCTCGGCGGCCAGCATGTCGTCGCCCGCGCCCCCGAACCCGGCGCCCGCGCCAAGTGTCACCGTGTCCGCCCCGGCGCCGCCGAAGACCCAGGCGGGCGCGTCGCCGCCGGTCACCTGGTCGTCGCCCGCGCCCGCGTCGACCACCGGCGCGGGCGCGCCGCCGATCACCGGCGTGCCATCGACCAGCGACACCGGGCCCGCACCGGGCGCGCCATCCTCCAGCGTCAGCGCATCGTCGCCCTGCGTCAGCGTGGTGACGGGCCCGGCCCCCGCCGCGGCCGCTTCGATCCCGCCCGGCGCCGCGCCGTCCCGCGCCAGAAGCTCCGCGAGGCGCGCGGCATCCGCCGGGTCCGGATCGGCGGGCGGCGTGTCCGGCGCATCAGGGTCCACCGGGTCGAGCCCCGGATCGTCGCCGCCGCCGCCGGGGCCGCCGGGATCGTCCGGATCGGTCGGATCGGTGCCGGGGGTATCGCCACCACCCCCGGGACCACCCGGGGCATCCGGGTCCGCCGGGGCCAGCCCGGCCTCGCCGCCCGTCACCTCGGCCAGCGGCACGCTGCCCGCCGCGCCATCCTCCAGCACGATGTCCCCGACCGGCAGCGCGTCGAGCCCGGCAAAGGTCAGCGACAGGCCCGGCCCCGCCGCGCCTTCCTCGGTCAGGGTCAGGGCCACGCCGCTGTCATCGGCCAGGGTCGCGACATCCACCGTGCCCTGCATCGCGCTGACATCAACGGCGACCCGGTCCACTCCCGGCTGGAACCCCTCGACCGTCACCGCGCCGTCCCCGGCGCCATAGCGGAACAGCATCCCGTCGCCGCGCGGAAGCATCTCCTCCTCGGGCAGGTCGTCCAGCAGGTCGGCGCCATCCTCGGGGCGCAATCCGGTTTCCGGCGTATCCTCGGCGGGCGCATCGTCGTCGTCGCCGTCGCCAAGACGGTCGAAATCCATCATCGCAAGGGGCAGAATGCCCAGCAGCATCAGCGCGGCAAGCATCGCGGGTCTCCGTTAGCAGCGGATGACGATAGCATCGATTGGCAGCGCGCCCTCGCAAAGAATATAATGGAATCAAGGTAAATGCCGCCGATTCCGGCCACGCGGCGCCAGCACGGGACATCGCCCATGACCTCCACCTTCCCCGGCTTCACGCAGACCCGCATCACCGTCGACGGGGTCGGCCTGTCGGTGCACCGGGGCGGCGCGGGCCGCCC
>JAUIIC010000141.1 GCA_030431935.1 Alphaproteobacteria bacterium
CGCCGGGCTACATCACGGGAGAGCAGTTCTACCAGTACCTGCGCGACGCCTTCGATGAGCTCTACGCCGAGGGCGAGGCCGGTGCCCCCAAGATGATGAGCGTGGGCCTGCATTGCCGGCTGATCGGACGGCCGGGCAAGATCGCGGGGCTGCGCCGCTTTATCGAACATATTCAACGGCATGATGGCGTCTGGTGTCCCCGCCGGATCGACATCGCGCGGCACTGGGCCGCGACCCATCCGCCGCAGGACAATCCGCGCCCCTCGCAGATGGACCACGCCGCCTTCGTCGCGGCCTATGGCGGGATCTTCGAACATTCGCCCTGGATCGCCGAGCGTGCGCACGGGCTGGAGCTTGGCCCCGCGCATGACTGCGCCGCCGGGGTCCACAGCGCCCTGTGCCGGGTCTTCCGCACCGCGACGGCAGAGGAACGACTGGGCGTGCTGCGCGCCCATCCCGACCTTGCCGGCAAGCTGGCGGCGGCGAAACGGCTGACCGCCGACAGCACCGCCGAGCAGGCGAGCGCGGGGCTCGACGCGCTGACCGACGCCGAACGCGCGCGGTTCACCGCGTTGAACGACGCCTACACGGCCAAGCACGGCTTTCCCTTCATCATCGCGGTGCGCGACCACGACAAGGCCGGCATCCTGGCGGCGTTCGAAAGGCGGGTCGGGAACGACAGCGCGACCGAGATGGCCGAGGCCTGCCGGCAGGTGGAGCGCATCGCGGAACTGCGTTTGCAGGCCGTGTTGCCATGACGCGGGTGCTTCCGGTCAAGCCCCTGACGGCGCAGGCTTTTCAGCCCTGGGGCGACGTGATCGAACCGGGCGGCGCGCCCGACAGGATCATCAACGACGGGCGCTGCGGGCGGTTCCATGACCGGGCGCGGCTGGATTTCGGGGATGGGCGCGCGGGGATCAGCCTGTTCGACGCCGAGGAGCGGAGGCTGCCGCTGGACATCCCGCTGGTCGAACGGCATCCGCTGGGAAGCCAGGCCTTCATGCCGGTCAGCGGCGCGCGGATGCTGGTCGTGGTGGCCGATGACGAGGGCGGCAAGCCCCTGACGCCAAACGTCTTTCTTAGCGCGCCGGGGCAGTCGGTGAACATCCTGCGCGGGGTCTGGCATGGGGTGCTGACGCCGGTGGGGACGGGGGGTGCGACGGGGCAGTTCGTGGTGGTGGACCGGATCGGCGAGGGGGACAATCTGGAGGAGCATTTCTTCGACCTGCCGTGGCGGGTCGAGGTGCTGCCGGGGGGTGTAATACTATGACACAAAACACATATTTCGCGCCGCAGGGCGGGTTGCCGCCGCAGTCGCAGCTTCTGACCGGGCGGGCGGCCTTCACCACGGCCTATGCGGTCATCCCGAAGGGCTGTTTCAGCGACATCGTGACCAGCGCCCTGCCCTTCTGGGACAAGGCGCGGTTCTGGGTCATCGCGCGGCCAATGTCCGGATTTTCCGAGACTTTTTCGCATTATATCGCCGAAGTCGCCCCCGGTGGCGGCAGCGACCGGCCCGAGACGGACGGCGCCGCGCAGGCGGTTCTCTTCGTGGTCGAGGGGGCGGTCGAGCTGACGGTCGAGGGCAGCACATACACCCTCTCGGAGGGGGGGTATGCCTATCTTCCCGCCATGTCGGCATGGCGTCTGCATAACGTCGGCATCGCGTCGGCGCGGTTTCACTGGATCCGCAAGGCGTATCAGGCGGTCGACGGGCTGGACGCGCCCGGCGTCTTCGTCACCTCGGACGCCGACACGCCGCCCAGCGCGATGCCCGACACGGACGGGCGCTGGGCCACAACGCGCTTTGTCGATCCGGCGGACCTGCGCCACGACATGCACGTGAACATCGTGACCCTTCAGCCCGGCGCGGTGATCCCCTTTGCCGAAACCCACGTGATGGAGCACGGGCTTTACGTGTTGCAGGGCAAGGGCGTCTACCGGCTGAACCAGGACTGGGTCGAGGTGGAGGCGGGCGATTTCATGTGGCTGCGCGCCTTCTGCCCGCAGGCCTGCTATGCCGGGGGGCCGGAACCGTTCCGCTATCTGCTCTACAAGGACGTGAACCGGCACATGCCGCTTCATCCGCCGGGGCGCTGAGCCGATGGCCCGCGTGCTGATGCTGTCGAGCTGGGTCGGCGCGGGGCATGTGGGCCTTTCGGCGGGCGCGCTGGCCGCCCAGATGCTGGGGCACGAGGTGCTGCAACTGCCCAGCACGATCCTGTCGAACCATCCGGCCCATGCCCATGTGGCGGGCCGCGCCACCCCGCCCGAAACGCTGGCCGCGATGCGCGACGCGATGGACGGCAACGGCTGGCTGGCGGGGCTGGACGCGGTGCTGACGGGCTATCTGCCCTCGCCCGAGCATGTGGACATGGCCGCCGAGACCGTCGCGCTGGTGCGGCGGCGGTCGCCCGGCGCAAGGGTGGTGGTGGACCCGGTCCTGGGCGACGCGCCCGGCGGGCTGTACCTGACCGAGGACGTGGCCATGGCGCTGCGCGACCGGCTGGTGCCGTTCGCCGATGTCCTGACGCCCAATGCGTTCGAGCTGGGCTGGCTGGCGGGCCACCCGGTGCAGGGGCTGGCCGACGCGCTGGCGGCCGCCGGGGCCCTGACCGAGATGGCCGAGGTGCTGGTCACCTCGCCCCCCGCCGATCCGGGCATGACCGGGGTTCTGAGCGTCGGCGCGGGAGGCGTGCGGATGTTCGCCTCGCCCCGTCTTGACGGCGTGCCGCACGGGGTGGGCGACGTGTTTTCCGCGCTGATCGCGGCAGGCCTGCCGGTGGCGCAGGCGCTGGGGCACCTGAACGCCCTGATCCGGGCCAGCCTTGGGGCGCCGCACCTGGCCATCGCGACGGCGGCGCGCGAGTGGACCGCCGCACCGCCACTGGCAGAAACGGGAGACGCCTGACATGGCCTTCGACTTCATCCTGATGCTCACCGAGAACGACCGGACGATCCCGGATGCCGCGGAACGGCTGGAGCAGGCGCTGGCCGGCGGCGTGCGGCACATCGGGTTCAAGGACGTGGGCCTGCCGCTGGCGGACCTGAAGGGGCTGGCCGACGCGATCCGCGCGGCGGGCGGGCGATCTTACCTGGAGGTCGTCAGCCTCGACGAGGAGAGCGAGCTTGCCTCGGCCCGGGCCGCCGTGGCGCTGGACGTCGACTGCCTCTTGGGTGGCACGCGGGCCGAGGCGGTGACGGATGTCACCCGCAGCCATCCGGTGCGCTATTATCCGTTCCCGGGGCGGATCACCGGGCACCCGAGCGTGCTGGAAGGCCCAGCGGAGGATATCGTGACGTCTGCGCGGCGACTGGCGGACCTTGAGCATGTGCACGGGCTGGACCTTTTGGCCTACCGTTTCGGCGGCGATGTGCCGGCCCTGATGCGGCACGTCTGCGCGGCGGTGGAAAAGCCCGTCATCATGGCGGGCAGCATCGACAGCGAAGCGAGGGTGACGGCGGTGGCCGAGGCCGGGGCGGCGGGCTTTACCGTGGGCACCGCCGCGCTGGCCGGCACCTTTCCGGCCGAGGGCGCGGGCTTCACGGCGCAGGTGCGCGCGATCCTCGGCATCACGGCACGGGCGCAGGCCCGGTCCACCGCGCCCCGGCGGCTGGCGATTTCGGCCCATGACAGCCGCAAGGCGCATCTGCGCGCCTGGGTGGAGCGGCACGCCAAGGCGCTGGCGGGCCACCGGCTGATCTGCACCGGCGGCACGGGCGCGATGATCGCCGAGGCCGCGCCGGGGCTGACGGTGACGCGGTTGCAGCGCGGCGGGCGCGGCGGCGACCAGCAGTTGGGCGCGCTGATCGCGACGGGGGAACTGGACGCGGTGATCTTCTTCGCCGACCCCACCGTGTCACACGCGGGCGCCGCGGACACCCAGGCGCTGACCCGGCTGGCGGTGCTGCACGACACGCCCATCGCGCTGTCGGCGTCGGCGGCGGACATGCTGGCGCTGGCGTTGCTCGGCAAGGCCTAGAGATCGACCTCGACCACGCCGTCGGGGTCGGCGGCGCGGGACTGGCAGAGGATGATGGCATTGGCGCGCTGCGCCTTCGACAGGACGAAGTCGCGGTGTTCGACCTCGCCCGAGACCAGCCCGCATTTGCAGACCCCGCAGATGCCGTCCGAGCATTTCACGTCGATGTGGATGCCGTTTTCGGCCAGCACGTCGGTGGCGGTCTTGTCGGCGGGCACCTGGAAGGTGCGGCCCGAGCGGGCGAGCTTCAGGGTGAAGGGGTGGTTTTCCCATTCGGGCAGTTCGGGGACGCTGAAGTATTCGAGATGCCGCGCCTCGTCGGGGAAGCCCTGACGCTCGGCGGCCTCGATCACGCCCTGCATGTAGCGGTCGGGGCCGCAGGTGTAGACGTGCCAGCCGGGCCGGTAACCCGACAGGAGCGTGTCGAGATCGGCGCGGCTGCCCTCGTCCGAGACATGCAGCGTGACGCGGTCGGCCCAGGGGGCGGTCGCGAGGTCGTCGAGATAGCCGCCGGCGCTGCGGGACTTGATCGAGTAATGCACCTGGAAGTCGGCGCCGATGGCGTGCAGGCGGTGGGCCATGGCGATCATCGGCGTGATGCCGATGCCGCCGCCCATCAGGAAGGTCTTCGTCGCGGTCTCGTCCAGCGGGAAGTGGTTGATGGGTTTCGAGACGAAGACCTTGCGGCCCTCGGCGAAGATGCGGTGCATGAGCTTGGACCCGCCGCGGCCCGCGTCCTCTCGCAGCACGCCGATCTGGTAGACGGAGCGGTCGGCGGGATCGCCGGACATGGAATACTGGCGCAGGAATTCGGGCGCGACGAGGATGTCGAGATGCGCGCCGGCCTGCCATTCGGGCAGGTCGCCGCCGTCGAGCGCGCGGAATTCGTACTTGGTGACATCGCCCGTCATCTTCTCGGCGCGCGAGACGACGACGCGGACCACGGGGCTTTCGCTGTCGTTGGAATAGCGGTGGTCCCAGGGGCCGGTCTCGCCGCGCGCGCGGCGGTCTCGGTATTCCTCGGCGGTAATCATCGCCTGGTAGGCCTCGATCCCGGCCTCGCGGTCCATCGGGAAGGGATAGGGCCAGGGGTGCGGGGCGAGGTGGGCGGGATAGACGGCGAGCGTCTGGTCCTCGTATTTCAGGTCGAGGTCGGTTTGCAGGCCGCGCGCGTTCACGGGGTGGCGCGTGGGGCGATAGCCGCCGTCCTCTTCCAGTTCGAGATCCCACCACCATTTCTTGACCGGGTTGAGCCCGCCGTTGCCCACCTTGTCGTCCAGCCGCGCCAGCACCGGCGCGGCCTTGGGGAAGTTCATCGCGGCCCAGCGGAAGGGCTTTTCGGCGAAAAGCCCTTCGAGGTTCCAGGGACAGGTCTTCATGCAGCGCCCGCACATCGCGCCGCCGGGCGTGGTGATGCGGTAGGTGGCGCATTTCTGACTGTCGGATTTCCAGATCTCGTAGCCGTTGAACATCAGCTTCGGCCCGGCGGTGATCGCGCCCGAGGGGCATTCGCGGGCGCATTTGTTGCACGCCTCGCAGAAGGCCTGCATGCCGAAGTCGATGGGCTTGTCATGGCTCATCGGCATGTCGGTGGTCACGACGCCCGATTTCAGGCGCGGCCCGAGGAAGGGGTTCAGGATCACCTCGCCGATGCGGCTGACCTCTCCCAACCCCGAGAGCAGCAGAAGCGGCGGTTGCAGGACCTCGCCGTCCAGCACGGTATGCGCCTTGGCCGAGTAGCCGAGGTTGCGGATCTGCTTGGCGATCACCCCGCCCAGCAGCGAGAAGCGCAGGTAGGCGCGCATGGACTGGGCCACGCTGATCCAGTCGTCGCCGCTGGCGCCTTCCATCGTCTCGTAGCCCTGGTCGACGATCATGCTGATCGCCTGGTCGTGGGGCGGGTCGATCACGGCGCCGGTGGCGTCATGGGAATACCACGTCCAGTCGGGGCAGCGGCTGAGCCCCACGGCGTCGATCCCCAGGAAATAGCTGGCGGCCTTGAGGTTGAGCGCGTTGCGCGACGCGTCGGTGGGCCGTTGGGCGGCATCGGGCGGGCCGTCCTGCAACAGGACGAAGGCGCCCAGCATCCGGCGTTGCGCCATCGAGGGCGCGGCCTTGCGTGCGTAGTAGCCGCCCTTGGCACCGTCCTGCAGCGGCTTGCCCATGTCGCCGAACTGGGCGCGGGCGAACATGTCGGTGCGCTTGGGCACGCGGGCGACATTGGCCTCGTCGATGTAGGTGGTGGGGCTGTCCACCCGTTTCAGCGTCTCGAACGGGTGCGGGCCATCGGCGAAATCGCGTTTCGCGAAGGGATCGCCGTTGAGCGCCGAACGGCGGAAGCCCGCGCCGAGCCACCACGCGGGGCCATGTGTCTTGAACCGGGGCTGCCGGGCCATCGGCAGAAGCGCACCGTCATGGGCCAGCGCGAAGGTGGTGGTGACGGCCGCGACGCCGAAGCGCGTGCCGAGGTAGGGGTTGACCAGCACCCCGTCCTCGACCGTCGCCAGCCCGGCGGCCACGGTCAGGCGGTTGAGGTCCACGTCCGAACTGGTGGCGGAATGCGCCTTGGCGTCATGGCCCAGAAGCCGGATGTAATTGGCGATGACCACGGCGGTTTCGGTGGCCCGCAGGCAGGCGCGGTGCGCCTGCGCGTCGTGAAGCCAGTCGGTCCCGGCCTCTCCGGGGCGGGGATCGCGCGGCATGTCGTAGAGAAAGACGATGGCGTGGGTGTGGCCCGCGATGGTGGTTGGCGGCGCCTCCATCGACTCCTTGAGGTCGGCCATTATCATGTCGATGCCCGAGGCCAGCGTCTTGGTCTGCCGGGTCTTGAGATCGTGGGAGAGGCGGTCGATGTCGGGGTTGACGATGGGCTGCGCAAGCAAGGCCCCGTCCGGCACCGAGCCGATCCCAACCATCGCGGCATCCGAGAAATAGCCGAAGCCCTTGATATGGTTGGCGCGTTCGGCCGGATCGTCGGGACAGGCGGCCACGGCCTTGTTGACGAGACCGTCGCGGATGGCGTCCATCATCGCCTGGTATTCGCGCATGGCGTTGACGATGCTTTCCGGCGTTTCGGGCCGGTGAAAGGACAGCGGCTGCATCGGTGGCACCGTGGCCATGTCGGGCATCGGGCCCCGCTCCAGCCGTTCCAGCGGGAACGGGCCGAGGTGCACGGGGCGGTTCCTGTCGGAGAAGAAACGGATCGCCATTTGCCTATGCCCTTCTTGCCGACTAGGCTCATGCAAACATGAAACTGAACATTGTCAACCATTGACTGTCCCTTGCGGGACACTGAACGCACGAGGCGCCGATGACGTTGAAATTCGGGATTGGGCAGGCTGTCACCCGGAAGGAGGACGCACGTTTCCTGACAGGACAGGGCCGGTACGTCGAGGACCTGGCGGCGCCCGGCACGCTTCATGCGGTGATCGTCCGGTCGGACCGGCCCCACGCCGATGTGCTGTCCGTCGACGTGACAGAGGCCGCCGGGGCCGAGGGCGTGCGCGCGGTGCTGACCGGCGCGGACTATCTGGCCGACGGGCATGGCGGCCTGTCCTGCCACACGCTTTTTCCCGGGATGCACAGGGACGTGGCGACCGAAGCGGCGCTGCCCATCGCGACCGACCGCGTGCGGTTCGTCGGCATGCCGGTGGCGGTGATCGTGGCGACGAGCCGCGCCGCGGCGCGCGATGCCGCCGAACTGGTCCAGATCGACTATGACGAGCGCGCGGCGGTGACGGATGCGGGCGCGGCCGCCCTGGACGGCGCGCCGGTGCTTTGGGACGCGGCGCCGGACAACGTGGCCTTCCGGGTGGAACTTGGGGATGCGGCAGCCACCGAGGCGGCGATTGCCGCCGCGCATCACGTCACGCGGCTGTCCTTCGTCAACCAGCGCCTGTCGGCCAACGCGATGGAGATGCGCGCTTGCCGGGCGGTCTGCGACCCGCGTGACGGGCAGCTGACCTTTCACGCCTCGACCCAGGCCCCGAACACGCTGCGCGGCGACATCGCCGACGCGCTGGGTCTGGCCCAAACGCGGGTACGGGTGCTGGCCGAGGACGTCGGCGGCGGCTTTGGCATGAAGGGCGGGGTCTATCCCGAGGACATCCTGGTCGCCTGGGCGGCGCTGCGGCTGCGGGCCTGCGTGATCTGGCAGGCGGACCGGTCAGAGTCGCTTCTGTCGGACTATCACGGGCGCGACCAGCGGGTGGAGGGTGTTCTAGCGCTGGATGCCGAGGGGCGGATCACGGCGCTGAAGGTCACCGGCGACTACAACACCGGGGCCTTCCTGTCGGCGGGCGCTGGGGTGTCGCCGATGTTCGCCTCGACGCTGGCGACGGGGTGCTACCGGGTGCCGGTGGCGCATGTGGTGTCGCGCGCGATCTACACCAACACGTCGCCCACCCAGCCCTACCGCGGCGCAGGGCGGCCCGAGGCGGCCTATCTGATCGAACGACTGATGGACGCGGCCGCGCGGGAAACCGGGCGCGACCGGGTCGAGATGCGGCGGCTGAACATGGTGACGGCCGGGGAAATGCCCTACCGCACGCCGCTGGTCTACACCATCGACAGCGGCGATTTCGGCGCGGTGATGGCGCGCGCGCTGGAGGCCGCCGACTGGGCCGGGGCAGAGACGCGCAAGGCCCACGCGCGCGCGGCGGGCAAGCTGCGCGGCATCGGCATCGCGCTGCACATGGAAAACGCCGGGCTGGGCAACGAGACGATGGAGCTTCGGGTCGAACCGGACGGCACGGCCACGGTTCTGGCGGGCACGTTCAGCCACGGCCAGGGGCACGAGACCGTGTTCGCGCAGATGGTGTCCGAGTGGCTGGGCATCCCGTTCGACGCGGTGCGCGTCGTCCAGGGCGATACCGACGCGGTGCGCTTCGGGCGCGGCACGGTCGCGTCGCGGTCGATGATAAATGGCGGCGGCTCCCTGCGGCTCGCCACCGACCAGGTCATCGACAAGGCCCGCGCCATCGCCGCCCACCTGATGGAGGTGCGCCCCGAGGACGTGGTCTTCGAGGCCGGCAGGCTGAGCGTTGCGGGCACTGACAAGGCGATGCCGCTGAAGCAGGTCGCCGCGCTGTCCTACAAGCCGATCCTGCCGCCGGAACTGGGGATCGGGCTGGCGGGCGAAGGCGGGTTCAAGCTGGAGGGGGCCACGTATCCCAACGGCTGCCAGGTCGCCGAGGTCGAGGTCGATCCCGAAACCGGCGAGGCGCGGCTGTTGTCCATCGTTTCGATTGATGACGTCGGCACGGTGCTGAACCCGCTGTTGCTGGACGGCCAACTGGTTGGCGGGATCGCGCAGGGGCTTGGGCAGGCGATGATGGAACAGGTCGTCTATGACGACGAGGGGCAGGTTCTGACCGGCAGTTTCATGGACTACGCCATGCCGCGCGCCGAGGACATTCCGCCGATCCGCGTGGAAACGATTCCGACGCCCACGGCCAGCAACCCGCTTGGGGTCAAGGGCGCGGGCGAGGCCGGAACGGTGGGCGCGACGCCCGCGGTGATGTCCGCGCTGGTGGATGCGCTTGCGCCCCTTGGGGTGACGCACATCGACATGCCCGCAACACCCCGGCGTGTGTGGCAGGCAATCCGTGACGCCGGCGGCTGATCGGGTCCGGCACCGGCCCCGGGACGTTATCGTTTCCTTTTTAGCGTTTTGCCTGCATCATCCCTGGCGTGAGGGTCCACGCACCCGCACACCAGGAAACACATAAGCCCGGCCGGCGGCCCGCCGCAGGACCGGAGCGTGACACAAGGGAGGAAACGATGAAGACGCTTATTGGTCTTGCCGCGGCCGCCACGATTGCCCTGGCCGGCGCGGCCTCTGCCCGCGATCTCGCCCTGGCCTATTTCATGGGTCCGACACATCCGATGAACAAGGCGGTGTTCACGCCGTTCGCCGAGAAGCTGGCCGAGGTGTCGGGCGGCGCGCTGACCGTCACGCAGTTTCCGGGCGGCGCGCTGAACTCTGTCCCGCCAAAGCAGTATTCCATCCTGCTGGACGGGGTCGCCGACGTGGCGTTCCACCTGCCGGGCTATACCGCGCAGCTGTTCCCGATCGCCACGGCGGTCACCCGCCCCGGCATCTGCAACGACGCCATCGAATGCACCGAGGCGCTGTGGCGCGCCTATGACGTGATCGAGAAGGAGTTCGACGCCAAGATCCTGGCGCTCTGGTCGAACGAACAGCCGGTGCTGTTTTCAAAGGACGCCCCGATCCGCACGCTGGAGGACCTGCAGGGCAAGATCGTGCGCGTCACCTCGGCCTCGGACATCGACTATATCGAGGCGATGGGCGCTTCCGCCGTGTCCCAGCCCGTCAGCGTCATCAACCAGAACCTGACGAACGGGGTGATCGACGTCATCCACATCGGGTCTTCCGCCACCATGTCGTTCAAGCTGCATGAGCCGGCGAACTACCTGACGACGAACGTGCCCGGATCGGGCTCGGCCTTTGTGCTGCTTCTGAACAAGTCCGTCTGGAACAGCCTGAGCGACCAGGAAAAGGCCTGGGTGGACGAGGCATCGGGCAAGTGGCTGTCGATGTCGGGCGCCGAGGCCTATTTCAACGCCGGCAAGCGCGGTTTGCAGGTGGCGGCCGAGAACGGTGTCGAGATCATCGAGCTGTCCGCCGAAGAGCGCGCGCGCTGGGATGCGGCCATCGCGCCGGCGCTGGATACCTGGCGCGCCAGCGAGGTGGGCCAGGGCCTGACCGGCCAGCAGG
>JAUIIC010000142.1 GCA_030431935.1 Alphaproteobacteria bacterium
GGTGCCCGCCGCGCGCGGCCTTTACGCCGTCACCGCCCGCGTCTCGGAGGGCCGCGTCGCCGCCTTCGACCGGGTCACGCCCACCGATCACCTTCTGGCCCCCTGCGGCGTTCTGGACCGCAGCCTTTCCGCGCTTCCGGCGGAAAAACATGGGCTTGCGCCGCTTCTTATGGATATCCTCGACCCGTGCAGCCCGGTGCGGCTGAAGGAGGCAACCGATGCATGAGATGTCGCTCTGCGAAGGCATCCGCCGCGTGATCGAGGACCAGATCGCCGCCCATGACGTCGACCGCGTGCGCCGCGTGCGCCTGGAGATCGGCCGCTTCGCCGGGGTGGAAAAGGATGCGCTCGCCTTCGCCTTCGAGGTGGTGATGCGCGGCACTCGCGCCGAGGGCGCGGAACTGGTGATGCTCGACCTGCCGGGCCGGGCGCTGTGCTACGATTGCATGGAAGAGGTCGAGATCGCGCATCGGCTCGACCCGTGCCCCGACTGCGGCGGCGGCAAGCTGGTGCCCGTCGCCGGCGACGAGATGCGGATCAAGGATATGGAGGTTGTCTGATGTGCACGGTTTGCGGATGCGGTGACGCGACACTGGAAGGCCAGGATCACCACCACCACGATCACGGCCACCACCACCACCACCACGGCGGCGACCTGCATTTCGGCCAGGGCCCCGCAGGGGTCGAGGTGCCGGGCATGAGCCAGGACCGCCTGATCGAGATCGAGACCGGCATCCTGTCCAAGAACGACGCCTACGCGGCCCGGAACCGCGCCCGCCTGCAGGCGCAGGGCATCCTGGCGCTGAACCTCGTCTCGTCCCCCGGATCGGGCAAGACGACGCTTCTGTGCCGCACGATCGAGGCACTGGCGGGCCAGCCGCTCGCCGTGATCGAGGGCGACCAGCAGACCGCCAACGACGCCGACCGCATCCGCGCCACCGGCGCCCCCGCGATCCAGATCAACACCGGCAAGGGCTGTCACCTGGACGCGCACATGGTCGGCCATGCGATGGACCACCTCGAACTTGCCCCGGCCTCGATCCTCTTCATCGAGAACGTCGGCAACCTTGTCTGCCCCGCTGCCTTCGACCTGGGCGAGGATGCCAAGGTCGCCATCCTCTCGGTCACGGAAGGAGAGGACAAGCCGCTGAAGTACCCCGACATGTTCACCGCCGCGAAATTGGCCATTCTCAATAAAATCGACCTGGCACCCCACTGCGATGTGGACCTTGACCTGTATGAATCGAACATTCGCCGGGTAAACCCCGCCATCCACATCCTGCGCGTCTCGGCCCGCACCGGGCAGGGCATGCAGGACTGGACCGGCTGGCTTGCAGCCCGTCTTGCCGCCCGCCAGCCGCAGGCCGCCGAATGACCCGCGACGCCCCCCTGCCCACGGTCCTTCTGATCGACGACGAGCGCCACGCGCTCGCCTCGATGCGCATGGCGCTGGAGGACGAGTTCGACTGCCTCACCGCCGAAACCGCTGACGAGGGCTGGCGGCTGATGGAGGACAATTTCGTCCAGGTCATCTTTTGCGACCAGCGCATGCCCGGAAAGACCGGCGTGGAATTCCTGGCCGAGGTGCGCGAGCGCTGGCCCGAAACCGTGCGCATCATCATCACCGGCTATACCGAGACGAACGACATGATCTCGGCCATCAACGAGGCCGGCATCTACCAGTTCATGACCAAGCCCTGGCATCCCGACCAGCTTGTCATGGCCGCCAAGAACGCCACGCAACTTTTCCAGCTGGCCCGCGACCACGAGCGCATGACGCTGGAAATGCGCTACCTGTCCAACACGGCGGAAACCAAGCTGGAACAGCAGCGCAAGGCCCTGCGCGAGGGGCTGGGGTTCGAGAACGTCCTGCGCGCGCCGAACTCGCCGCTGAACGCTACCGTCGCCGTCGCCCGCCAGTATGCCACCTTCGACGTCCCCGTCCTGATCCAGGGCGAGGCCGGCACCGGCAAGACGCAGCTGGCGCGCGCGATGCACTACACCTCGCTGCGGTCCGACCGCCCGTTCTTCGAACTGAACTGCGCCGGGATGACCGACGAGTTGCTGCAGATCGAGCTTTTCGGCGCGCGGCGCGGCGCGCTGGCGGGTGTCCAGACCAACAAGGCGGGCCTCTTCCAGAAGACCGACCGGGGCACGCTGTTCCTGAACGGCGTCGACAGCCTCAGCCCCGCGATGCAGATGGCGCTTTTGCGGGTGGTGACCGAGGGTGCGTTCCAGCCGCTCGGCAGCCACGAGACGCTGGGCACCAACCTGCGCCTTCTGACCGGCGCGCACCGCGACCTGCGGGCAGAGGTAGCCGAGGGTCGGTTCCGCGCCGACCTCTACTATGCCCTCTCCGTTGCCGAAATCGCCATGCCGCCCCTGCGCGCGCGGGCCGGCGACATCGCGATGCTGGCTCAGCACATGTTGTTCGAGGCCGCCAGCGCCCACGGCAAGCCGGTGCATGGCCTTGCCGACACGGCGCTGGACTTCCTCGAAAACTACGACTGGCCCGGCAACCTGCGCGAACTGGAGAACGAGGTGACGCGGATGCTGATCTTTGCCCAGGACCGCGTCCTCGGGCCGGAACTCATCAGCCGCCACATCCTGCAGGCCGACCCGTCCGAGGACGGCGCCGACCGCAGCGCCGACCAGGTCCTGACCGCCGAGGGCACGCTGAAGGACAGGGTCGAACTGATCGAGATGCGCATCCTGCGCGAAACGCTCACCCGCCTGAAATGGAACAAGAGCCGCGCGGCGGCGGAATTGGGCCTGTCCCGCGTCGGCCTGCGCGCCAAGCTCGACCGCTACGGCATCACCCCGCCCCGCAAGACCCCCGCCGAGACAGAGGAGGACTGACCATGTGCCTTGGAATCCCCGGCCAGATCGTCGCCATCACCGACGCGGACCGGCTTATGGCCATGGCCGACGTTTCGGGCGTCCGGCGCGAGGTCAATGTCGCCTGCATCGCCGACGGCCCCCTTGATGGCCTGCTCGGCAGCTGGGCGCTGATCCACGTGGGTTTCGCGATGAGCCGCATCGACGAGGACGAGGCCGCGCGCACGCTGGAGGCCCTGCAGGGCCTCGGCGAGGCGCAGGAAACGCTGGAGGCGATGGCGGACGGCGCCCGCGCGCTGGAGGGGACCCAATGAGATACGTTCAGGAATTCCGCGATCCCAAGGCGGCCCGCGCGCTCCTGGCCGAGATCGGCCGCGTGCTGGACCAGATCGGCGCGACCCGTGAAAGCCCGGTCCACATCATGGAAATCTGCGGCGGCCACACCCACGCGATCTTTCGCTACGGCCTCGACAAGCTGGTGCCCGAGGGGCTGGAATTCATCCACGGCCCGGGCTGCCCGGTCTGTGTCCTGCCGATGAGCCGGGTGGACGAATGCGTCGAGATCGCCGAGCGGCCAGAGGTGATCTTCACCACCTTCGGCGACGCCATGCGCGTGCCCGGCACCCGCAAGTCGCTGATGCAGGCCAAGGCGGGCGGCGCCGACATCCGCATGGTCTATTCGCCGCTCGACGCGCTGGAACTCGCGCGCCGCAACCCGGGCCGCGAGGTGGTGTTCTTCGGCCTCGGCTTCGAGACCACGACCCCCTCGACCGCCCTGTCGATCCAGCAGGCCGCGCGCGAGGGGCTGACGAACTTCAGCGTCTTCTGCAATCACATCACCGTGCCGCCGCCGATCAAGGCGCTGCTCGACGATCCGCACATGGTCCTCGACGGCTTCGTCGGCCCCGGCCATGTGTCCATGGTCATCGGCACCAGGCCCTACGACTTCATCGCCCGCGACTATGGCAAGCCGCTGGTCGTCGCCGGGTTCGAGCCGCTGGACCTGCTGCAATCCGTCTTGATGGTGCTGACCCAAATCCGCGACGGCCGGGCCGAGATCGAGAACCAGTATGCCCGCGTCGTCCCCGCCGATGGCAACCCCGTCAGCCTGGCCGCCATCGCCGATGTCTACGAGCCGCGCCCGACCTTCGAATGGCGCGGGCTGGGAGAGATCGACGCCAGCGGCCTGCGCATCCGCGACGCCTATCGCGCCTGGGACGCCGAAGAGAAATTCGGCATCGGCTATGGCGCCGGCCGCGCCCGCGTGGTGCAGGAACCCGAAGGCTGCGCCTGCGGCATGGTGATGACCGGGCGTTGCAAGCCCGTCGACTGCCCGCAGTTCGGCACCGGCTGCACCCCCGAGATGCCGCTTGGCGCGCTGATGGTCAGCTCGGAAGGCGCCTGTGCGGCCTATTATCAATACGGCGGCGCCCGCGCGCCCCAGGCGGCGGAGTGACCGGCATGGATGGCAGCAGACTGCGCGACGACTACGTTACGCTGGCCCACGGCGGCGGCGGCAAGGCCATGCGCGACCTGATCGAGGGCGTCTTTACCTCGGTCTTCCGCCCCGCCTCGGCCGAGGACCAGGCCCGCCTGACCCATGCCGCCCTTGCCGAACCGGGTGCGCAACTGGCCTTCACCACCGACAGCTTCGTGGTGGACCCGGTGGAGTTTCCCGGCGGCGACATCGGCAAGATCGCCGTTTGCGGCACCGTCAACGACCTGGCCGTGGGGGGCGCGCGGCCGCTCTGGCTGTCGGCGGCCTTCATCATCGAGGAAGGCTGCGACATCGCGCTTCTGCGCCGCATCGTGGCCTCCATGCAGGCCGAGGCCGACGCGGCCGGCGTGCAGATCGTCACCGGCGACACCAAGGTGGTGGGCCGGGGATCGGCGGACCGGGTCTATGTCACGACCGCCGGCGTGGGCGTGATCCCGACCGGCCGCGACCTGCGCGCGGACACCGTCCGCCCCGGCGACGTGGCCATCGTCAACGGCGTCCTCGGCGACCACGGCGCGGCGATCCTTGCGGCGCGCGGCGATATGGCGCTGTCCACTGACATCCGGTCCGACTGCCAGAGCCTCTCGGCCCTGATGGAGGCCGTGATCGCCGCCGCCCCCGGCACCCGCGCGGCGCGCGACGCCACGCGCGGCGGCCTCGCCTCGGCGCTGAACGAACTGGCCACAGCCGCCGGGGTCACCGTGGAGATCGAGGAAGAGGCTCTGCCGCTCCGCCCCGAGGTGCGCGGCATGTGCGAGATCCTGGGCCTCGATCCCCTCTACCTCGCGAACGAGGGCACGCTGGTTCTTTTCGTGCCGCCCGATCAGGCCGATGCCGCGCTTGCGGCCATGCGCGCCACACCGGCGGGGCAGGGCGCCGTCGCCATCGGGCGCGCCACCGATCCCGGCGGCATTCCCGTGGTCATGCGCACCGCCTTCGGCGGGCAACGCATCGTCGACATGCTGGTGGGCGACCAGTTGCCACGCATCTGCTGAACCGGCCTCAGCGCATCAGCCCCGGCAGGAACAGCGACACGGCGGGGATATAGGTGATGATCGCCAGCACGATCAGCATCAGCCCGATGAAGGGCAGCACCGACACCACCACCTCCCGGTAGCTCACCCGGAAGGTGGTGATCCCGATGAACAGGTTCAGCCCGAAGGGCGGCGACACCATCCCCAGCGCCACGTTCGCCACGATCACCGCGCCAAGGTGGATCGGGTCGATCCCCGCCGCCGAGGCCGCCTGGAAGATCAGCGGCGTCAGCACGATGATGGCAGAGTTCGGGTCCACGAACATCCCCGTCACAAGGAAGATGACGTTGATGAGCAGCAGGATCTCGAACATCGAGGCCCCGGCCAGCATCTGGGTCACGGTCTGCGGCACCTGGCTCAGCGTCAGGTAATAGGTCAGCACAGTGCCCGCCGCGATCAGGATCAGCAGGACCGAAATCGTCGAGGCCGAGGCGATCGACACGTCGAAGATCTCGCGCAGCTTCATCGAGCGGTAGAACAGGCACTCCACCACCACGGCATAGACCACGGCGAAGGCCGCCGCCTCGGTCGGGGTGAAGACGCCGCCATAGATGCCGCCCAGCACCAGCACCGGCAGGCCCATCGCCAGCCCCGCGCGCTTCAGCGCTGTCCAGCGCGCGCCCCAGCCCAGCTTCTCCGAGGTCGTGACGCCCCGCACCCGCGCATAGGCATAGGCATAGATGCAAAGCACAACGGCAAAGATCGTCCCCGCGCCCAGCCCGGCCAGGAACATCGCCCCGATGGAGCTGTTGGTCTGCAGCGCGTAAAGGATCATCGCCACGCCCGGCGGGATCAGCATGGCCAGTGTCGAGGCCGTGGTGATGAGACCCACGGCAAAGCCCCGGCTGTAGTTCTGCCGCAGAAGCGCGGGGTAGACGATGGGCCCAATGGACACCACCGCCGCCGGCCCGATCCCCGACATCGCGCCGAAAAGCGTGCAGGCCAGCACCGTCGCGATCGCCAGCCCGCCGCGCACGTGGCCCACGAAACTTTCCGCCAGCCGCACCAGCCGCTCGCCGATCTGCCCGCGCGAAATGATGTCGGCGGCGAAGATGAACAGAGGAATGGCCAGCAGGGCGAACTTGTTGACGCCGTCAACCATCCGCTGCGGCAGCACCATCGGCGGAATCGGCGGGGCAAAGCCCTCGAACGTCACGAAGGTCGAGGCGAGGATCGCCAGGAAGATCGGCCCGCCAAGGATCAGAAGGCCCAGCGCGACCGAGACAAGGACGACGACATGCATGGTGGGCGCTCTCCGGGATCAGCGGGCGGGCGGGGACGCGGGCGCGTCCTCGGTCGCCTCGGTCAGGCTGGGCAGCGGCCGCAGCCGCCCGGTCAGGGCGCGGTAAAGCACCTCTGCAAAGGCCAGCGCCATCAGGCCGGCGCCGATCAGCACGGGCAGGAAGAACAGCGCCCGCGGCACCTTCAGCGTCGTGCCCATCTGCCCGGTGCCAAAGCTGAAGGCCGTCAGCTTGTAGGCCCACCACGCCAGGTAAAGCATCGCCACCAGCCCGATGGCCGCCACGATGCCGCGAAAGATGCGCTGCACCCGGGGCGGCACCACGCGCACCACCAGGTCGATGTTCACGTGGCCCTCGCGCCGCACCAGCCCGTAGGCCCCGACGAAGGTGATCCAGACGGTCAGAAGCCGCGAAAGCTCTTCCCCGCCCAGGAACGACCAGCCGGTCAGGTACCGGCCGCTCGCGTTGAAGAAGATGGTGAGGGCGACGCACAGAAGCGCGATGCCCACGGCCCAGCCCACGACCCGGTCCACCACATCGAAGATGCGTGTCACCAGGCCGCGGGGGCCGTCTTCGCTGTCGGTTGCGGTCATGCCGCCCTCACCCCCGGTTCCGTGGCCTTACATGCCCGCGGCGATTTCCGCCTCGAACATCTCAAGGATCGCCTTGCCGCGGTCGCCGTTGGTCTTCAGGTAGAAGTCCAGCACCGGCGGCAGGACCGCTTCCTGCATGACCATGCGGTCGGCGTCCGACACCTCGACGATCTCGACGCCCGCGGCGAGGAAGTCGGCCATCGCCGCCTCTTCCTGCTTCAGCGTCTCCGACAGCGTCACGTCGCTGCCCGCGGCCACGGCCTCGGTCATGGCGGCGCGGCAATCGTCGGTCAGGCTGTTCCACCAGGGCAGGTTCACCAGGATCACCTGGTCGAGGTTGCCATGATAGGTCATCGTCACGTGGCTCTGCACCTCGTGGAACTTCATGTTCCAGCTGGTGGGGTTCGGGTTTTCCTGCGCGTCGATGGCGCCGTTCTGCAGGGCCGAGTAGGTCTCGGGGAAGGGCATGGTGACCGGGCTCAGGCCAAAGGCCTTCTGCTGTTCGGCCAGCACCGGCGAGGGCATCACGCGGCTGACCAGCCCGTCATAGGCGGCCAGCGTGTTCAGGGGCTTGTTGCCCGTCCACTGCTTGTAGCCGGTGTGCCAGACGGACAGCATCACCATGTTGTGTTTTTCCATCTCGCTGGCCAGCTCGGCCATCGCCTCGCCGTTGTGCAGCTTGAGCAGCGCGTCAAGCTCCTTGGGCCAGAAGAAGGGGAAGTCGAAGACGCCGAACAGCGGCTCGGTGCCCACGATGTAAGAGGCGGGCATCACGCTCATCTCGATCGAGCCGAACTGGACGCCTTCGTTGATGTCGTTGAACATGCCCAGCTGGCCGGCGGGAAAGACCTGGCCGTCGACGTCGCAGCGCGCGTCCGCCTCGACGAGTTCGACAACCTTGTCGGCGCCCTGGTCGCGGGGGTCGCCATCGGGAAGGACGTGCGCGATCTTCAGGGTCACGTCGGCGGCCAGCGCGGGGCCGGCGACGAGGCAGGCGACCGCGCCCGCTGCGACAGTGCAGAGTTTCGTGGCTTTCAGGCTCATCGGAGTCTCCTTGTTGGGCCGGATCGTTCGGGCGAAAGGGCCGCGCCGGCGCGCGCGTCCATGCCCCTTCGATGCAGCGATGATCCTAGGACAATTCAAGTGACTTTCAAAATAGTAAAGTCGAATGAGGGAAATCTTGTGGATCGGCCCACCAAGCAGCGGCCTTGCAGCAAGGCAAACCACGCCGATGCAGGCGCCGGGGCGCGTGGCACTGCCTAATAGGTAGGCGGAGAATTGACCCAGACCACCCGCGTTTCGGCCGTGCCCGGGTTGCGATAGCCATGCGACCGCCGCGAATCGAAGAAGAACGAATCGCCGGGGCCCAGCGTGACGGTCTGCGCGTCCACCGTCAGTTCCAGCTGGCCCTCGACCACGTAGCCCATTTCTTCGCCCTCGTGCTGGATCACGCCGTCGCTGCGCCCGCCGGGCTGGATCACGTGCAATTGCGCCTGGAGATGGCCGTGAATCTCGAAAGGCGTCAGGCTTTCCAGGCTGATTCCGTCGCCGTGCCGCACGGATGTGCCAAGAATCGTTGGCCTGCGCCCCTGTCGGTGCACAAATGGCGTGGCATGGTCCGGCGCCTCGAACAGCGTTGCCATGTTCACGTTCAGGATGCGCGTGATCCGGTGCAGCATGTTGATCGACGGGCTGACCTGACCGTTCTCGATCTTCGACAGCATGCTTTCAGAGCATTGCGCCTTGTCCGCCACGTCGCGCAGCCGCAGCCCGGCGGTCCGTCGCAGGTGCCGCAGCCGCTGCCCGATGGCCAGTTCATCGGCATCCTCGGCCGCCGCGCTTTCGGCGGCCGTTGTGTCGTCGTGTCGTCCCAAGGCCTGTCTCCCGGTGGCCGCGCGCATCGATTCGGCGGTGCGGCGGTGGTCGTCAGTCTATGCCGCTCCATGCGCTTGCAAAAAGACTTGATTGACAATCAAGTATCCGCGCCCCAGTTTTTCATCAAGCCTCACACACCGCCCGCAGCGCAAGGATGCCGCCGATGCCCATGACCCCAGAGGAGCGTATTCCCTATTCCGCCATCGTCGATCGCCCGCCGCTCGCGCTGCCCGAAGGCGTGCGCATGGTGGTCTGGCCGATCGTCAACCTCGAGGTGTGGGAGATCCAGCGCGCCATGGCCCGCCAGATCCTGCCCGCGCCCACCGGCATGGCGGTGCAGCCCGACGTTCCGAACTGGTCCTGGCACGAATACGGGATGCGCGTGGGCTACTGGCGCTTCAAGGCGC
This sequence comes from Alphaproteobacteria bacterium, assembly GCA_030431935.1. Classification (GTDB taxonomy): domain Bacteria; phylum Pseudomonadota; class Alphaproteobacteria; order Rhodobacterales; family Rhodobacteraceae; genus ASV31. The sequence continues at coordinate 9,487 of JAUIIC010000142.1, forward strand.
TCTTCGACCGGATGGGCATAACGCCCACGCTGTCCATCAACGCCGATGTCTGCAACCGCTACGAGCGCGTGGCGGCGACCGCCCGGGACGCCGGGTGGGAGTTCATGGGCCATTCCTTCGTCCAGATGCCCACGCACGCGATGGAGGACCAGGAAGACAACCTGAAACGCTCGCTCGACACCTGCGAGTCCTTCACCGGCAAGCGCCCCGTGGGCTGGCTCGGCCCGGGCCTGACCCAGACCTACGAGACGCCGGACCTCCTGACCAAGCATGGCGTGAAATACTGCGGCGACTTCGTGCTCGACGACGAACCCATCGTGGTGCGCACCGAGAACGGCCCGCTGGTCTCGGTCCCCTACACGGTCGAGCTGAACGACATTCCCATGATGATCGTCCAGCACCACCAGGGCGAATACTTCAAGAAGGTCTGCATCGACCAGTTCGACCGGCTCTATGCCGAAAGCGCCGAACGGGCCAAGTTCATCTCGGTCGCCATCCACCCCTACATCAGCGGCGTGCCGCACCGCATCCGGTACCTCGAAGAGGTGATGGAATACATGGCCGGCAAGCCGGGTGTCGCCTTCTGGACGGGCGAGCAGATCTACGACTGGTATACCGGCCTCACCGACCTGTCGGCCGCCTGACGCTGATGCAGGACGTCGCGCGCCTTCTGCACGGGTTCACGCCCGACCCCGACGCGTTGGAGAGGTATTCCGCGCTGATCGGCGCGGCGCGCGCCGCGCTGACCGGGGCCGCCGACGCCCTGCCGCCGGAAACGGACCCCCAGCCCCTGGCCGAGCCGCCCGCGCCCGCCACGGCCGACCTGCCGCCGGGCTATGACCGCACCGGCTGGGGCGACCTCGCCGACACAGTGGCCGACCTGCGCGACGGCGTCCTGACGCCGCGCGACGCGGTCACCGCCGCGCTTGACACCGCCGCCGCCCGCGATGCCGCCTACCACGGCATCGTCGCGCTGGAACCGGATCGCGCGCTGGCCACCGCCGACCGTCTGGGCGCGCTGCCGCCCACCGCACGCGGCCCCCTCGCCGGGGCGCCCTATGCCCGCAAGGACCTGTTCTACCGCGCCGGTTTCTCCGCCCTTTGCGGCTCTCCCCTGCGGCCCGGTCACGTGCCCCAGGTCACCGCCACCGTGGTGGAACGCCTCGACGCGGCGGGCGGGATCGACA
>JAUIIC010000143.1 GCA_030431935.1 Alphaproteobacteria bacterium
TTCGCGCTGCGCGACGATCCCGGCGGGGCGCAGGCCATCGGCGCGGCGCTGGGGGTCAAGTACGTCCTGTCCGGCAGCGTGCGCCACGCCGGCGGGCGCGTCCGCGTCTCGGTCGAACTGATGGACACCGCCACCGCCCGCGCGCTCTGGTCCGACCGCTACGACCGCACGCTCGACGACGCCTTCTCCGTCCAGGACGAGATCACCCGCCGCGCCGTGGCCGAGATCGCACCCCAGACCCAGTATGCCGAGATGGCCTCGGCCCACCGCAAGGGGACGGCAAGCCTCAGCGCCTGGGAACAGGTGATGCGCGCGCGCTGGCACATGGACAAGCACGACCGGCAGGACACCGACACCGCGCTGGCGCTTCTGGCTGAGACCGCGCGGCAGGACCCCGACATAGCCCTTCTGCACGGCACGGCGGCGGCCTGCCACCTGCACCGGATGCTGAACGCCTGGTGCGACGATCCCCTGACGGAAATCGGCCTGGCCGAGGCCGCCGCGCGCCGCGCCGTGGCGCTCGACGCCAACGATTCCGCCGCGCTCGCGATCATGGGGCTGGCCGCCATGTTCCGGCACCGCTTCGACGAAAGCCTCGACCTCCTGGACGAGGCCACGCGCCGCAACCCCAACCTCGCCAGCGGCTACGGGTTTCTTGCCACGGTCCACGGCTGCCTTGGCCACACCGACCGGTCGCTGGAGAACGGCGACACCGCGCTGGCGCTCAGCCCGCGCGACCCGCTGCGCACCTTCTGGATGTCGGGCAAGGGCATCGCGCTGTTTCTGGGCCGCCGCTACGCCGACTGCATCGACAACGCCGAGGTGATGCTGCGCATCCAGCCCGGCTATGGCCCCGCGCTGCGCCAGCGCGCCGCCAGCCTCGCCATGCTCGACCGCCCGACAGAGGCCGCCGAAACCGTCGAGCGCATCCTGTCCCGGATGCCCGGCCTGACGGTCGGGCGCGTGCGCCAGATGGTGCCCGTGCCCGACCCCGCCCATTCCGAGCACTGGCTGGACGCGCTGCGGCGCGCAGGCCTGCCCGACTGACGGGGGCCTGCGCATGTTCCGCAAGACCCCGCCCGCCATCGCCGCCACCCGCCGCGCGACCGGCGCGGCCTGGGACCAGTTGGCGGCCCTGGGCTGGGCGCCCGTGGGCCGGCTGGGCGCAGGCCGCCTGAACCGGGCGCTGGCGCGCGAACTGCCCGCGGGCCACCCGCTCGCCGGTACCGCGTTCTCCGCCGTCGCCCGCGCCGAAGGGCAGGACGACGTGGCCTTTGCGCTCGCCGATGGCCGCCTTGCCCTTGTCCACCTCACCTATGGTCCGCCCACCGGCACCGGCCCCTCGGTCGCCTACCTGCCCGATGTCGACGCGCTCCTCGGCGACTTGGCGATGGAAGGCACCCACGTCGCCGCGCTTCTCAGGTCCGAAGAGCTTGCCGAGGCGATGGGTCCGGGCCGCGCCGTCTGTCCCGCCTGCGGGTCCGACTGGGGCATGGCCGAGGCGCGCGACGATTGCCCTGTCTGCGACGGCTGGGCGCTGGCCCGGCCCTGCCCCGTGTGCGAGGGCCGCTGCGGCGCGCTCTGGGACCGCGCCGTCACCGACAGCGCCGACACGGGCGCGCCCGTGTTCCTCGGCCGCTGCGCCAGGTCCTAGGCGGCGATCCGCCGCCGCGCGCGCCGTTCATCCCGCACCGCCGCTGCCCCCGCGCCGACGCGATGCCGACGTTGTGCCGACGTGATGCCGCACAGCGATTTCCAGGAATTTCAACGCGTTAACCCGAATCGCGGCACGATTCAGATATCCAGCGCGTTTTCCTTCTCCCAGCGCGAGAAATGCGACACGAAAGCGTCCCACTCCCGGTGCTTCAGCTTCAGGTAGGCCGCCGCGAACGCCTCTCCCAACGCCGCCTTCAGATCGCCATCCGCGTCGAAGGCCCGCAGCGCGTCGAGCATGTTCAACGGCAGCCGCGGCGCATCCGTCACCGTATGGCCCATCGCGTACATGTCGATGTCCAGACGCGGCCCCGGATCGGCCTTTGCCCGGATGCCCGACAGCCCCGCCGCGATGATAACCGCTTGAAGCAAATAGGGATTTGCCGCACCATCGGCCAGCCGCAACTCGAACCGCCCGGGCCCCGGCACCCGCACCATGTGGGTGCGGTTGTTGCCCGTCCAGGTCACCGTATTAGGCGCCCAGGTGGCGCCCGAATGGGTCACCGGCGCGTTGATCCGCTTGTAGCTGTTGACCACCGGGTTGGTGATCGCCGCTATCGCCGTGGCGTGCCGCATGATCCCGCCCAGGAACTGCGCGCCCTGCGCCGACAGCCCCAGCTCGGCCCAGTCCCCTGGCGCAGGATCGGCGGCGAACACGTTGATCTTGCTGGCTTTTCCCGGCGCGTCCCAGACCGACACATGCACGTGACAGCCATTGCCCGTCAGCCCCTCGATCGGCTTCGGCATGAAGGTCGCGCGGAACCCGTGCGCCTCGGCCACCGACTTGACCATGAACTTGAAAAAGCTGTGCTTGTCCGCCGTCGCCAGCGCATCGTCGAAGGCCCAGTTCATCTCGAACTGCCCGTTCGCGTCCTCGTGGTCGTTCTGGTAGGGCTCCCACCCCAGGTCCAGCATGTAATCGCAGATCTCGCGCACCACGTCATAGCGGCGCATCACCGCCTGCTGGTCGTAGCACGGCTTCTCGGCGGTGTCGTAGGGGTCCGAAATCGTTTCACCAGAAGGCGTTAGAAGGAAGTATTCAGCCTCCACCCCGGTCTTGACATGCAGCCCCTCGGCGGCCGCCGCGGCGATCTGGGCGCGCAGCACGTTGCGCGGCGCCTGCGCTACCTCGGCCCCCTCCATCACGCAGGTCGCCGCGACCCAGGCCACCTCGGGCTTCCATGGCAACTGGATCACGCTCGCCGGATCGGGCACCGCAAGCATGTCCGGATCCGCCGGCGACATGTCCAGCCATGTGGCGAACCCGGCGAACCCCGCGCCCTCCTCCTGCATGTCCGCGATGGCCTGTGCCGGCACCAGCTTGGCCCGTTGTCCCCCGAACAGGTCGGTGAAGGAAATCATGAAGTATTTCACGCCCTTGTCGCGGGCGAAGGCAGCCAGGTCGGTGGTCATCGTCAGGGGTCTCCTTTGCGTTTCCGGCCGGGCGCTACAGCCCTCCGCCCGGCTTGCCCGGCCACCAGTCGGTGCCCGCCAGGGGCACCCGCGCCATTGCCGCGGCCTCCATCGTCAGGGCGCACAGGTCCTCGGGTTCCAGGTTGTGCAGGTGATTGTGTCCGCACGCCCGCGCGATCGTCTGAGCTTCGAGCGTCATGACCTTGAGATAGTTGCGCAATTTCCGTCCGGCCTCGACCGGGTCCAGCCGCGCGGCCAGCACCGGATCCTGCGTGGTGATGCCCGCCGGGTCCAGCCCCTCGTGCCAGTCGTCATAGGCCCCGGCGGTGGTGCCCAGCTTCTGGTACTCGGCCTCCCATTTCGGGTCATTGTCGCCGATGGCCACCAGCGCGGCGGTCCCGATCGACACCGCGTCCGCCCCCAGCGCCAGCGCCTTTGCCACGTCCGCACCCGTCCTTATCCCACCGGAAACAACGAGTTGCACCTTGCGGTGCATCCCCAGGTCCTGCAGCGCCTGCACCGCCGGGCGGATGCAGGCCAGCGTCGGAAGGCCCACATGCTCGATGAACACGTCCTGCGTGGCGGCCGTGCCGCCCTGCATCCCGTCGATGACGACCACATCGGCGCCGGACTTTACCGAAAGCGCGGTGTCGAAATAGGGCCGCGTGCCGCCGATCTTGACGTAGATCGGTTTCTCCCAGCCGGTAATCTCCCGCAATTCCAGGATCTTGATCTCCAGATCATCCGGCCCCGTCCAGTCGGGATGGCGGCAGGCGGACCGCTGGTCGATGCCCTTGGGCAGCGTCCGCATCTCGGCGACCCGGTCGGAAATCTTCTGCCCCAGAAGCATCCCGCCACCGCCGGGCTTGGCGCCCTGGCCCACCACGATCTCGATCGCGTCGGCGCGGCGCAGATCGTCGGGATTCATGCCATATCGCGACGGAAGGTATTGATAAACAAGCAGCTTCGAATGCCCACGCTCTTCCTCAGTCATGCCGCCGTCGCCCGTGGTGGTCGAGGTGCCCGCCATCGTCGCGCCGCGTCCCAGCGCCTCTTTCGCGGGGCCCGACAGCGCGCCGAAGCTCATCCCCGCGATGGTGATGGGGATATCCAGCTCGATGGGCTTTTTCGCAAAGCGCGTGCCCAGCGTGACATTGGTGGCGCAGGTCTCGCGGTAGCCTTCCAGCGGATAGCGCGAGATCGAGGCGCCCAGAAACAGCAGGTCGTCGAAATGCGGCACCCGCCGCTTGGCCCCGCCGCCGCGGATGTCATAGATGCCGGTTTCCGCCGCGCGGCGGATTTCGGCGTTGATTTCATTGGTGAATGTCGCCGACTGGATCGGCAGCGTGCGGGCGCGGGGCGTGTCGCTCATGACCTCAATACTCCTGCACGTTGTCGATGTCGAAGGTGTAGAGCTTGCGGGCAGAGCCATAGCGGCGGAACTCTTCCGGGGCCGCCGGCGCGCCCGCCCGCTCCAGCAGGTCGGCCAGAAGCGCCAGGTGCTCGGGCCGCATCTCCTTCTCGACGCAGTCCGTGCCCAGGCTCTTGACGCTGCCGCGCACGAACAGGCGCGCCTCGTACAGGCTGTCGCCCAGGGCCTCGCCCGCGTCGCCCAGCACCACAAGGGTGCCCGCCTGCGCCATAAAGGCCGACATGTGCCCGACGTTGCCATGCACCACGATGTCGATGCCCTTCATCGAGATGCCGCAGCGCGAACTGGCATTGCCCTTGATGACCAGAAGCCCCCCGCGCCCTGTCGCGCCGGCATACTGGCTGGCGTCGCCCTCGATCACCACGGTGCCCGACATCATGTTCTCGGCCACGCCCGGCCCGGCAGAGCCCGTGACGTGAACCGTGGCCTCCTTGTTCATGCCCGCGCAGTAATAGCCGGTCGATCCGCGCACGGTCACCTCGATCGGCCCGTCCAGCCCCACGGCAAGCGCGTGCGCGCCGCGGGGGTTCAGCACCTCCCAGGCGGTCTGGTTGCCGCCGCCGGTCGCGGCGGCCTGCAGCGTGGCGTTCAGCGTGCGCAGGTCGCTGTCGGCAAGGTCGATGGTCTGCATCAGCGGGTCCAGAAATAGACGGTGGCGGGTTCGGGCTCCCAGACGCGGGCGGTCTCTATGCCAGGAAGGTCCACCAAGGCCCTGTATTCGCTGCCGAAAGCGACATAGGCATCGGTCTCGGCCATGACGGCGGGCTTGCAGGCGATGGGGTCGCGCACCACGCCGAAGCCGTCGCGCGTGCCCACGACGAAGGTGAAGAAACCGTCCAGATCTTGCAGCGCCTGTTCCAGCGCCTCGCCAAGGGTGGCACCCTGCTGCATCCGCCAGGTCAGGTAGGCGGCGGCGACCTCGCTGTCGTTCTCGGTCTCCACGGCGATGCCCGCCTTTTCCAGAAGCCGCGTCAGATTGTGGTGGTTCGAAAGCGATCCGTTGTGGACAAGGCACTGGTCCGCACCCGTCGAGAACGGGTGCGCGCCAAGCGTCGTCACCGCGCTTTCGGTGGCCATGCGGGTATGGCCGATGCCATGGGTGCCCGCCATCGCCCGCAGGCCGAAGCGGGCGGCCACGTCGCGTGGCAGGCCCACCTCCTTGTAGATCTCGATGGTCTCGCCCCGGCTCATCACCCGCAGGCCGGGGCGCAGGCCGCGCAGGATGCCCGGCGCCGCGTCGGCATGGGCGGCGTCGAGGCGCAGGACAGCATGGGTATCTGCCACGCTGATCGACACCGGCCCGCCGATGGCCTGCGCCAGCGCGCTGTCGAGCCCGTCGAAGGCCGCGCCCGGCGTGTCCGACTGCACCGTGACCTTGGCCACCCCGGTTTCCGGCGCGCCGTAGACCGCGATGCCGGCGCTGTCCGGCCCCCGGTCGGTCATGGTGACCAGCATCGAGGTCAGCATGTCGCCCAGCCCGGGCGCCAGCGCCTCGTCCTTCAGGAACAGACCAACGATACCGCACATGGCAAAGGCCCCTTCACCCCAGGCCGGGCCCCTGCCCGACACGCCCCGAAGGGAAACATAGTTTACTGTCGAGCAAAAGAGCGGGGCCTTCGCGGCGGCCTCATTCAGCCATGCGCAGATGCCCCGGGACCGGCATTTGCCTAATTCCTGGGCACCCAGCTAACCTCCCTGGGAATAGGAGATGACCGAGAGATAGCGAATCGGCAGGCGGGTCAGTTGTTCGGGCCCGTGCGGGGCATCGGCCTCGAAGAACAGCGTGTCGCCCGGGCGCAGCGGGTAGATCGTGTCGCCGTGGCGGTAGCCCACCTCGCCCTCCAGCATGTAGATCGTCTCGACCCCGTCGTGCTGGAAGACCGGGAAGGTGTCGGTCTCATGGGTCAGCGTGATGAGATAGGGCTCGACCGTCACGCCGCTGGCATTGTCGCCGAGGTGACCCAGCAGGGTATATTGCTGACCGGCCCGCGTGCCCGCCCGCTCGACGTTCACGCCCTCGCCCGCGCGGGTGTGCACCGCCGCGCGGCGCTCTTCATAGCGGCGAAAGAAGGCGGTCAGGGGCACGCTGAGCACATGCGCCAGCGTCTGAAGCGTGGTGAGCGAGGGCGAGATATTTCCGTTCTCGATCTTCGACAGCATCCCGGCGGACAGCCCGCTTGCCGCCGACAATTCCGCCACGGTCATGGATTTCTGCCGGCGGAAGGCGCGCAACTCGCGCCCGATGGCGATTTCCAGCACCTTTTCCCGCTCCGGGCCACGCCCGTGCGGGTCTTGCGAAAGGGGCAGCGGTTGGCGAGGCACGGCGGTCCTTTCACCGGATCAGTGGCGCCGGAGGCGCGCGCCCCAAGCCTAGCGCATTTCTCAAGGGGAAAAAGACATGCCGTCCCGGAACCGGCGGATTGACAGTTTCGAATTCCTCGAAACCATTGCACCGGGCGGCAGGGACAGGACATGCAGAAGTCGAAACTGAGCCTGAAATGGCTGGAGGTGTTCCAGGCCGTCGCCGCCTTGGGGTCGCTGCGCGACGGCGCCGCGCGGCTTGGCCTGTCGATCAGCACCGCCTCGCATCACCTGCGCTGCCTGGAGGAGGCTGTTGGCGTGCCGCTTTTGGATCACGCGCGTCGGCCCATGTCGCTGACCCCGGAGGGAGAGGCGCTGTTGCGGCGTGTGGACGAGGCGCTTTGGCTGTTGCGCAAGGGCGTGTCCGACATCTGGGCCGACGACCTGCCCTCACTGACCCGCAGCGTGCGCATCGCCGCCATCGAGGATTTCGACACCGACGTCATTCCCGACCTCGCGACGCGGTTGGCCCATGCCCTGCCCGCCTGCGACCTGTCCTTCCTGTCGCGCCCCAGCCATGACATCGCCACGCTCCTGCGCGCCGAAGAGGCGGATATCGGGGTCGCCACGGCCATGCAGGCCGGCCAGCCCAACGTGATCGAGGACCCGCTTCTGCGCGATCCCTTCATCCTCGTGGCCCCGCGTCCCGCACGGTGGAGCGCGGCGGACTACCTAGAAGGCCGCGCGCCCCTGCCCTTCGCGCGCTACAGCCGCAAGCAGTTGATCGGACAACGGGTCGAGGTGCAGTTGCGCCGCCTGTCGCTGCGGCTGCCGCAACGGCTGGAGTTCGAAAGCACCGAAACGCTGTTCGCCATCGTGGCCGCGGGCGGAGCCTGGACGATCGCCACCGCGCTGACCTGCGCGCGGGCCCGCAGGCTTCTGGACGACGTGGCGATGATGCCCTTTCCGGCGCACGGCTTTGCCCGGGACATCGCCGTATCGCGCCGCGATGACCTGCCCGGCCCGCTCTACGACCTGGTGCTGGCGCAGTTGCGCGGGCTGACCCAGGCCCGCCTGATCGAGCCGATCCTGGCCCGCGCGCCCTGGCTTGCGCCGTCGTTCCGCCTGCAGGGCGACGCCGCGCCTATGGCAGAAGGATAGGCAGCGCGGCGCGGATCGCGGCATCCGTCCCGGCATCGACATAGACCGGGTGATGGCCGGACAGGATCGCGCGGGCGGTGTCGCGGGCGCGCGCCCAATGGTCCCGCGCCCCCGCCTCGGCCCAGGCCGAGGGTGCGGTGCGGTCGGCGAGATCGGGATAGACATAGTCCCGCTCCATCGCGGCATGGGTATGGTCGGCCCCCAGGAAATGCCCCTCGCCCAGCAGGGCGGCGCAGATCGTGTCAAAGGCCAGCGTGTCCTCGGTCACCTCGACCCCGCGGAGCGTGCGGTAGATGCCCGAATGCATCTCGTTGTCGATGACGAAGGCCTCGAAGCTGGCGCCCAGCAGCGACGCGGTCATGCCCGAGCTTTCATAGACCAGGTTGCCGCCCGCCAGCCCCGCCGCCAGCGCCGTGATCCCCTTTTCGATCCCGTATTGCGCGTCGATGGCCTTGGCATCGGTCATCGAGGCCGCCACGCCCGACGGCAGGCCGAGCCAGTTCGAGATCTGCGCCGAGGCCGCGTTCATCAGCGCCACCTCGCCCCCGCCCCCGGCGAAGGAGCCGGTGCGCAGGTCGACGGCGAAGGGCCAGTTGGAAAACACCATCGGGTGCCCGGGGCGGATCGCGTTGACCATGACAAGGCTCGCCAGCGTCTCGGCCAGCGACTGCGCAAGCATCCCCGCCAGCGTGGCGGGCGCGGTGGCGCCGGACTGGGCGGCGGTGATGCAGGACAGGGGCATGTTGTGGGCGATGCAGGCATAGACCACGTCCACGGCGTCCTCGCCATAGCGCATCGGAGAGATCACCGGGCTGATATGCGCCTTCAGGAACGGGCGACGGGCAAAGGCGCCTTCTCCGCCCGCGACCGCGTCCAGCATGCCAACGATCGGGTCGACGTGTTCGGCCAGCGTAAAGGCCGTCGCCACCGGTTTCGTGGTGTTGCGGATCAGCGCATAGGCCGTGTTGACGTCGAGCGCGAAGGGATCGGCCACGTCGGTGGCGATGCAGCAGCGCGTGAACCAGCTGACATTGGGCAGCACGTCCTGAAGCCGGGTGAAGTCGTGCAGGTCCCGCAGGGTCGAGGGGCGGTAGAGGCCGGTGTCGATGTCCAGCGTCTGCACCGCAGCGCCGCCGGTGCCGAAATGCACCCGGTCGCCGCCCACCTCGATCGACCGCGCCGGGTCGCGCCCGTGAAAGACAAAGCTGGAGGCGGCGCGCGCGATGGCGTCCTCGACCATGGCGCGCGGCATGCGAAGGCGCCCGTCCCCGCCGGGCACGGCCCCTGCAGCGACCAGGTCGGCGGCAAGACGTGGCGGCACCTCTCCCATGCCGAGGTGCTCCAGCAGGCGCAGCGCCGTGTCGTGGATCGCCCGCAGGTCGGCCTCGGTCAGCGGCGCATAGCGCCCGCCCGGCTGGCCGGGCGGGCTGGGGTTGGGCCGCGGGCCACGGCGCAGGGCAAGGCGGGCGGCCCGTCCCCCGGCCCGTTCGGCGGATCGCCGCGTACCACCTGTCATGCCCCGCCTCCCGCCGCTGGTCGCCCCATCTGGCCCGCTCGGCCGGCCCCGGGGCAACGAAAAACCCGTGCGCCGCAGAAAGCCGAAGTGTTGTTTCGAGTTTCTCGAAACAGTGACGCGGGGCTTGTGCGCGGGGGGCGGCCTGTTGGTTTCTGGACCCGGCAGCACGCGGAGGCAACATGAGAACGCGCACGAAAGTCGTGGTGATCGGCGGCGGCATCGCCGGATGCTCGACGCTCTATCACCTGACGCAGGAGGGCTGGTCGGATGTCATGCTGCTGGAGCGGGACGAGCTGACCTCGGGCACCACCTGGCATTCGGCCGCCCAGGTCACGAACTTCGGCATGAACCAGACGATGGTCGGGCTGAAAAGCCATTCGATACGGCTTTACAAGGAGTTGGCCGAGGATCCCGACTATCCCATCACCTACCATCACGCGGATGGCGGCATCCGGCTGGCGGGCACGCAGGCGCAGATGGACGGCTACCGGCATTTCGCCTCGATGGCGCGCGGCATGGACGTGCATTTCGAGGTGATCGACCCGGCCGAATGCGCCCGGCGTCACCCCCTGATCTCGACCGATGGGTTGGTCGGCGGGCTGTGGGACCCGCTCGACGGCGATATCGACCCCGCGCAGCTGTGCCAGGCGCTGGCGCGGCGGGCGCGCAACGCGGGCGCCGAGATCCACCGCCAGACCCCTGTCACCGCGCTGCGGCAACTGGCCGACGACACCTGGATCGTGACCACGCCCAAGGGCGAGATCGCCGCCGACATTGTGGTAAACGCCTGCGGCTACCGGGTGAACGAGGTGGGCGCCATGATGGGCGTGCATCACCCCGTCATGTCGATGGAACACCAGTATTTCGTCACCGACGAGATCCCCGCGATCCGCGAGGCGGGCCACCGCATGCCGCTCATCCGCTGCCCGATCAGCGACTTCTACAGCCGGCAGGAAAAGACCGGGCTCCTGGTCGGCTTCTACGAGCAGGGCTGCAAGACCTGGGGGATGGACGGGATCGACCCGCATTTCGTCAACGCGCTCTGCCCCGACGACCTCGACCGGGTGGGAGACGTGCTGGAAGGCGCCATCGCGCGGCTGCCCGCGCTGGCCGAGGTGGG
>JAUIIC010000144.1 GCA_030431935.1 Alphaproteobacteria bacterium
TCGGTGACCAGCCAGACCGGAGAGTTGTAGCCATGCTCGGCCTGCCCCACGAGGTCGGCGGCCACGATCATCGGATCGGCCTGGCCATCGGCAAGGATCAGGCTGTCGGTCGGCCCGGCGATCATGTCGATGCCCACGCGCCCGAACAGCATGCGCTTGGCCTCAGCGACGAACTGGTTGCCCGGCCCGACGAGGATATTGGCCTTGGGCAGCCCGAACAGCCCGAAGGTCATCGCGGCCACGCCCTGCACGCCGCCCATCGCCAGGATCCTGTCGGCGCCGCAGATATGCGCCGCGTAGATGATGGCCGGCGCGATGCCCACCTCGGGGCGCGGCGGCGAACAGGCGACGATGTGCTTGCAGCCCGCGACCTTGGCCGTGGTCACCGTCATGATCGCACTGGCGATATGGCTGTAGCGGCCACCCGGCACGTAGCAGCCCGCTGCGTTCACCGGGATCGCCTTCTGCCCCGCGATCAGCCCCGGCACGACCTCGACTTCGAAATCCGCCACCGTCGCCAGCTGGGCCTCGGCGAATTTCTTGACATTGGCATGGGCGAACTCGATGTCGCGTCGCAGCTTTTCGGGCACCATCGCCGCCGCCGCGGCGATCGCCTCGTCCGACAGCAGGATCTCGCCCTCGTAGCGGTCGAACTTGGCCGCGTATTCCAGCGCCTTGGCATCGCCCCCCGCCTCGATGTCGTCGAGGATCTCGCGGACGATCTGCTTGGTCTCCGACGCGTCGCTCTTGGAGGTGAGGGTGGCTTTCTTGAGGTACTCTCTCGGCATGGGGCGGACCTACTTGTAGATGTCAGGCAGAAGGACGGTCGAAATCGTCGGCACATAGGCGATGAACAGCGTCACCACGAGCATGAAGAAGACGAACGGAATGGCGCGGTAGGCGATCTTCAGGATCGATTCCCCGGTGATGCCCGCCACCACGAAGAGGTTCAGGCCCAGTGGCGGCGTGATGAACCCAACGCCCAGCGCGGTAATCATCATGATGCAGAACTGGATCTCGTTCATGCCGATATCGTCCGCCAGGGGCTTCAGGATGGGGGCAAGGATCACGATGTTGGGCGTCGTCTCCATCACGCAGCCCGCCGCGATCAGAATACCGACCATCAGCAGAATCAGCACCCAGGGCTCGTCGCTGACCGAGGTGGCCGCCGCGACGAAGCCTTGCGGCACACCAATGATGGCCAGCGCCTCGGCCAGCGGGGCCGAGAAGGCGATGATCGGCAGGATGACGCCATTCACCTTGGCCGAACTCACCAGCATCGAGGGAAAATCGCTCAGCCGCAGTGTGCCAAGGATGAAGCCCATCGCGATGGTCACGACGACGGCGGTCGCTCCGGCCTCGGTCGGCGTCAGCCGCCCCGAGAAGATGCCGTAGAAGATGATCCCCGGCACGAGAAACGCGTACCAGCCGGATATTAGCGCCGCGCCCAGCCGGGTGAAATAAGCGCCCATGCCGATGTTGCCGCCGCCTTCCCAGCCGTAGAGCCGGTTCATGATGATGTTGGTGGCCAGGATCGACACCAGGATCGCGAGACCCGGAATGACCGCCGCCAGGAACAGGGTCGAGGCCGATATCCCCAGCACGAGGCCGATGATGATATAGGCGATGGAGGGCGGGATCAGGATGCCGGTACAGGCCCCCGCCGCGACCAGCGCGCATGCGTAGGGGCGCGGATAGCCCGATTCCACCAGCCGGTCGATCGTCATGCGGCCCACGGCGGCGGCGCCGGCCGCGTCCGAGCCCGAGATCGCGGCGAACATGCCGCAGACCAACACCGTCGCCGATCCGAAGCCGCCCTTGGCGAATTGCGTCAGTGCCTCGGCCACGTCGAGGAACTTTCGACTGAGCCCGGTGCGCACCAGCACGTCGCCGGTCAGGATGAAAAGCGGCACCGCGGTCAGCGCGAAGAAGTCGATCCCCGAGAACAGCTTTTCGCCGACGAGGCTCAGCGGCAGCGCCCCGGACCAGAGCAGCATGACGATCGCGGCGGCGCCGATGGCCGCCCAGACCGGTACAGCCAGGGCCACGAGCACCACGAACAGGATCACCGAGCCGTAGAAGTCCCAGCCGAGGATCACGGTCTGATCGAGTTGATTCCAAAGCATCGCCCGATCTCCTCAGTCGAACAGCTTGTCGCCTTCGTAGACGGGCCGTCCCGCACGAAGATCCGCGACATCGCGCAGGATGGATTGGACAAGACGCAGCAGCACCAGCGCGAAGCCGACCGGCACGGCCAACAGGAACCAGACGCGGCTGATCCTAAGGCCATCTGTGACCGACCCGAATTTCGCCGCCACATGCACCGTCTCGAAGGAGTAGTAGAGGGCGACCAGCGCCACCGCGACCATCACGAGATCGCCGAAAAGGTAAAGCAGGGCCTTCACGCGTGGCCCGACGTAGTGCATCAGCACGTCGATGCGGATATGCCCCCGCTCGCGCACGGCGGCCGCGGCCCCGATCCAGGCGAGGTAGATGAACGAATAACGCACGATCTCTTCGCCCCAGATGGACGAATAGCTCAGCACCTCGCGTCGCAAGACCTCTATGAACATGGTGGCGACAAGCATCACGTAGAACACCAGAAGCGCCCATCTCTCGGCGTTCCGGTTCAGATTGTTCAGGATCTGCGACATGGACGTCTCCCGTGTGCCGGCCCCGGCATCAGCCGCGGGGCCCGACATTCGGCAAGGGAATGTGGGGGTATGGCCCCGGGCGGGTCGAATCCCGCCCGGGACCGCGCCGGATTAGGCGTCGTGCACGTAGTAGCGGCCCATGGTGCCCGCCGCTTCCTCGAGCCGGGCGAACACGTCCATCGAACCGGCAAGCTCGACCTTGAACTCGTCCCATTCGGAGCGCTGGTAGCCACCGGCGGCCTGCCATTCGGCCAGCTGGTCCTCTGTCAGCGAATGGAACTCGACGCCCGCCTTGACCAGTTCGGCCATGGCATAGGCCCGGGCCGACGGCACCTTGGCGAGGTTCTGGTGGGCGGTCAGTTCGCCCGCGAACTCGATGCCCTCCTGCACATCCGAGGACAGCGAGTTGAACCACTCGAGGTTCATCGAGTAGACCTGACTGTCCGGCACCGCCTGGGTGAAGGTGACGTGGCTCAGGATGTCCTTGAAGCCAAAGACGAAGAGCGCGCCGACCGAAGGGTCAAGGGCATCGGCGACGCCCTGCTTGATTGCCGAGGGCGTTTCGCCCCAGGCCACCGGGGTCGGGTTGGCGCCGACCATGCGGTAGTACTGCTGCAGCATCTTCGAGCCGGGCACGCGGAACTTGATGCCCGCCATATCGGCCGGCGTGATGACCGCGTCACCACCCTTGCGCACCGCGACGACGCGCGGGTCGATGTTGATGTAGAACAGCGCCTTGAAGCCGGCGGTCTCGATCTTGGGATGCACTTCGGACTTCCAAGCTTCAGAGGTCACGAGGTTGGTGAAGCGCTGGTTCGACCCGCAGAAATACGGCATGTTGATGAGGTCCGCCGCGCTGGCGAAGGGCGCGAAATTCGACAGCGAGTGCTGCGCGCACTGGATCGTGCCGGCCTGAACCGCCTGCACCAGCGCGCCGCCCGCGCCAAGCTGGCCACCGGGCGCAAGCTTGACATAGACCTTGCCGTTCGTCGCGTTCTGGATGTTCTCCTTCAGGTCCAACTGCATGATCGGGTAGCTGCGCGAGGCCCCCAGCACATAGGCCGTCGCAAGGGTCATCGTATGCTCTGCGGCCTCTTCACGCTCCCGCTCTTCGCGGGCGGTCTGCGCCACGGCCTCGCTCGACCACAGCATGCCGCCAGCCCCGGCCACCATTGCCGCGGTGAACCCGCCGGCGCCGGTGAGCTTCAGGAAATTGCGGCGCTCTTCCGAGATCCGCTCCATCTTGTCACGAGCCATCTTTTCCTCCCTTTGGTTCGTTCGTCTCGTTTGTTTCGGGCGTCGCGGCGGCCTCGCGCTGCAGGATCAGCACGACAAAGGCCAGCGACGAGGCGAAGAGCACGAGCATTTCCTTCACGTCGTCAAGGAACTGCGTGCCGCCGAAGGCGCCAATCACCACGTTTCCGATGAAGATGGCGAACAGGACCGCTCCCACGAACGCGAACATGGCAAGCCTCCCACTGCCGATTCCCTGAGACTGTAAGCGCTTACATACATCCATGCAAGCGCTTACATTGGTGTTGATCGTGGCAGGCCAGCGTATAGGCTTGGAACAGGAATGCTTTGAAGGTCACACGATGAAACCCGCAATCACGCGGATTCACGCTATAGAGCACGACCCGGGCTCGCCCACCCTGGCGGACGTGGCGCAGCTTGCGGGCGTCTCGACCGCCACGGTGTCGCGCTGCCTGAACACGCCCGACCGCGTCTCCGAAGACACCCGGCGGCGCGTTCTCGATGCCGTGCGACAACTGGGCTACGCACCCAACTTCGGCGCACGGGCGCTGGCCTCGCGGCGCACCGACACCTTCGGCGCGATCATCCCGACGATGGAGGCCGCCATCTTTGCCCGTGGCCTGCAGGCCTTTCAGGACGAGCTGGGCCGCCACGGGATCACGCTGCTGGTCGCCTCTTCCTCTTACAGCCCGGAGCTTGAAGAGGAACAGATCCGCGCCCTTGTCGCGCGCGGGGCCGACGCGCTGCTGCTGATCGGGCACGACCGCACACCCGAAAGCTATGCCTTCCTGGCCAAACAGCGCACGCCGCATGTCCATGCCTGGACCTTCGATGCCTCGCGCGAGTTCCAGTCGATCGGCTTCGACAACGGCAAGGCCATGGCAAGGCTCACCCACAAGGTCCTGGACCTCGGTCATCGGAACATCGGCCTGATCTCTGCCCCCCGGGTCGGCAATGACCGCGCCCGCCAGCGATGCGAGGGCGTCAGGGAGGCGCTTGCGACACGCGGTCTGCCGCCGGACAGCCTGCGGCTGATCGAGACGCCCTATTCCATCGCCAACGGCGCGGCCGCCTTCGAAGAGTTGATGTCGCAAGACACCCGCCCCACGGCGGTGATGTGCGGTAACGACGTGCTGGCCGCGGGCGCCCTGTCACGGGCGCGCAAGATGGGCCTGCGCGTTCCGCAGGACGTGTCCGTTACGGGGTATGACGACATCGACATCGCCGAGATCGTGACCCCTGCCCTGACCACCGTGCATGTGCCCCACCGCGCCATGGGACGGGGCGCAGCACGGATGCTTGTCGCCATGCGCAACGGCGAAGACCCCGGCCCCAGCGTCGAACTGGAAGCGACCATCGCCGAACGGGAATCGCTCGGCCCCGCCCCGGTGACACCCGGCCACTGACGGCAGCTTGCCCACAGAGGGGCTTGCCGGTGGGCCTGTGCCGCCGGTCCGGCCTTCCGGTCGCGCCGGTAGCAACAGCCCTCACACGCCATCGCCGGGCCATCTGGAGCGTATCGCACTCGCGTGGACCGATGCATCAGGACGATCGCGCAGGACCCGGCGGTCAAGCCGTGCCCCGCACGGGTTTCCCGGTCCACGGCAAGCGTCTTCCAACCGGCCCCGGCCCGCTCGAAGCCCGCGGCGGCGCCGATCACGGCGGACGCGATGATGCCCTTTCGGTCAGGACGATCTTCCTTCCCTGGCGGACAGCGCATAGGCCGTGAAGGCCTCGATCTCTTCCGGGGCCGGGTGCTGGCCGGTGAAGCAGAACAGGTACATCGGCACCAGCGTCAGCCGCTGCTCGGTCGACTCACCCAGGTCCGCAAGGTCGTATCCGACCTGCATGAAGTAAAGCACCCGCGCCCGGATCATCGCCTCTTCGGCGGCAAAGCCGAAGCGCGCGAACATCCTCGCCAGGGCATCGAGGCGCCGCTGGTCCGACGTGTCCAGAAGCCGCCGCACCTTGGCGTCGCGCCGGGCCCAGTCGCGGACCGCGAAATCCAGCGGATTGTTGAACAGGCGCTCGTCGACGACGCAGCGAAAGACGTTGCACACGGCTTCCGTGATGGTTTCCGCGGGCGCCTCGGCTTGGCCAACGATCGCCGCGGTGTTGGTGTCCTGCCAATGCCGCAGAAGCGTGTCCAGAAGGTCGCGTCGGCTTTGGAAATACCAGTAGAAGCTGGACCGCGAGACGCCCAGCCTGCTGGCCAACGTCAGCACCTTCACCCGCTCCACTCCGTCCGAGATCAGGACATCCAGCGCCGCGTTCAGCCAGTCCTCGCGGGTGACCTTGACGTTGCCGGTCAGGGGCTCCCTGTCGGGGTCGTCGCGGTGCAGGATCGGAGTCGGTGTCGTGCGGGCCATCAGCTTTCCGGCGGAGCGCCGCCCTCCGCCTTGCGGCGGGCAATGAAGCTCGCCAGCGCCTCGCGTCGCGCGCCGTCGGTCTCGGGGCGCGCGTCGCTGGCAAGGATGGCTTTCCACACCTCGGTCGCGCGCGTGTTGGCGTCGCGCGCGCCACGCTCCACCCATGTTCCGAAATTGGCATAGTCGTGCACGACCGGTTCATAGAACTCGGTGTTGTAGCGGGCCATCGTCTGGGTGGTGGCAAAGAAATGGCCCTGCGGCGCGACCTCTGCGATAGCGCCATCGAACCCGATCTCGTCCACGCCCGCCTGCGCCCCGGCGCACAGCTCGGCGATCATGTTCAGCACCTCGGCATCCGTGACCAGCTTTTCATAGGACACCGTCAGGCCGCCCTCCAGCCAGCCCGCCGCGTGGATGACCACGTTCGCCCCCGCCATCAGGCAGCCCCATAGCCCGAACTGGTTCTCGTTGGCGGCCTGCACATCGTTGAGGTTCGACGCCGACCCGGCGGCCGACCGCCACGGCAGGCCGATCAACCGGGCCAGCTGCCCCGCCGCCAGCGATGCCTGGAAATGCGCAGGCGTGCCGAAGGCCGGCGCCCCGGACTTCATGTCCACGTTCGACGTGAAGGTGCCATAGCAGACGGGCGCGCCGGGCCGCACAAGCTGGGTCAGCACGATCGCGGCCAGCGCCTCGGCATGGCTCAGCGTCACCGCACCCGCCACCGTGATCGGCGCCATCGCCCCCATCAGCGTGAAGGGCGTCACGATGGACAGCTGCCCGTGCCGTGCAAAGTCGATCAGCCCCTGCGCCATGGGGACGTCCAGCGTGCGCGGGCTGTTGGTGTTGATGATCGTGTAGCAATGCGGCGCCGACGCGAAGGCCCCGTCGCCGAGCCCGCGAAAGTCGCGGATCATCTCGAAGCAGTCCACCACCTGGGGCGTACCGCGCGAGAACACGAAGGGGAACTTGTCGGACAGGGTCAGCTGCGCCTCGGTGGTGAAATAGTGCCGCTCGTGGGTCGGCACGTCCTGCGGCTCGACCTGCGGCGAGATCATGTGAAAGACGTCGAAATGCTGCGTCAGCCGGATGTATTCGCGATAGTCCCGCGCCGATCCGGGGCGCCGCCCCCGCTCCAGGTCGGTGGCGTTGGGCGCACCCGCGCCGGGCTGGAAAACCAGGCTTCCGGGTTCCAGCACAAGGTCGCGATGCGGCGCCCCGGCGATGCAGGGGATCGACGACGGGGCGCTGGCCAGCGCCGCCTCGACCATGTCACGCCCGATGCGCACCATGCCGGATGCCTCGTCCACCCGCGCGCCGCCCCCGGCCAGGATCGCCCGCGCCTGAGGCAGCAGCACCCGCATCCCCAACTCTTCGAGGATGCGCAACGCGGTCCCGTGCATGTCCGCCGCCTGCTCATCAGAAAAGACGTCCATCGGCGGAAAGGGATTGCGAAGCTGCCGGTAGTTGACCACGCGGCGCGACGGGGGCGGGCCCTGGGACCGCGTGCCCCTGGTTCTTCGCCCGCGTCCGCGCGTGCCGGCCTCTGCCACCCCCCCTCAGCCCCGCATCGCCTTGCCTGCCGGGTCGTAGGGAGAGGGCGCGACCACCCGCGCAGCCCGCGCCACGCCCACGACATGCACCGACAGCGCAGTGCCCTCTGCGGCATGGGCGCGGTCCACCAGCGCCATCGCAAGGGACGTGCCCGTATAGTGCCCGAAGCCGCCCGAGGTGACGAAGCCCACAACCTCTTCACCGGCCCAGACCGGTTCATAGCCGCTTGCGTCGGCGTCCTCCGCCTCGACCTCGAGCGTTACGAGGACGCGGGCCGGTCCGCCCCCGTCCCGCTCTGCCAGCGCGGCCTCACGCCCGATGAAGTCTCCCTTGTCCCAGGCGATCCAGCGGTCCATCCCGGTCATCGCGGGTGTCCGGTCCTGGGTGAACTCTGCCGACCAGATGCCGAAACTCTTCTCCAGCCGCGTCGACAACATCGCGTTGAACCCGCATTCGCGGATGCCATGGGCGGCACCGGCCTCCAGCAGCAGTCGGCGCAGCGCCACGTGATCGCCGTATCGGCAGTTGATCTCGAACCCCAGTTCGCCGGTCACCGACATGCGCGCCACATGCGCCCGCACCAGCCCGATGCCGGCGCGGCGGCAGCCCATGAAGGGCAGGTCCGACAGGTCGGTTTCCGCGACGGCCTCGACCACGGCACGCGACTTCGGACCGACCAGGGCAAAGCCGCAGACCTCCTCGCCCAGGTCGCGCACCGACACCCCGTCCTGCAGGTGGTCGTCGAACCAGCGCATGTGCCATGTCCGCAGGTAGTAGGATCCCATGATCCACCACGTCCCGTCGCCCCAGTTGAGAACGGTCAGGTCGCCCTTCAGCCGCCCGTTCGGCGCCAGCATCGGCGCCAGCCGTGCGCGTCCGGGCCCGGGCAGCTTCGAGGCCATGATCCGGTCCAGCCAGGCCTCGGCGTTCGGGCCGGTCACCTCGAAGCGCGAGAAGCCGGTGATATCGAGAAGCCCGACGCCCTCGCGCATCGCGCGGCATTCCTCGGCGACGATGGGATGCGCGTTCGACCGCTTCAGCGTGGGCGTCTCCTCGAACCCCTCGGGCGCGAAGTAAAGCGGCACTTCAAGATCCCAGCTGACGCCCCACTTGCAGCCCGCCGCCGTCATCGCGTCATGCGCGGGTGCCATCTTGAGGGGGCGCCCCGCCGGAAGTTGCTCGTTCGGATACGTCATCACGAAGCGGCGCGAATAGAACTGGCCCGTCGTCTCGCGGATGTAGCGCTTGTTCTCGGCGTACCGGCCATAGCGCGCCACGTCCATCGACCAGGCGTCCGCCTCTGGCTCGCCGTGGATCATCCATTCGGCCAGCGTCTTGCCCACGCCGCCGCCCTGCAGGAAGCCCGCCATCACGGCGCAGGCCGACCAGTAGCCGCGCTTGCCCGGCACCGGACCCACCAGCGGGTTGCCATCGGGCGAGAAGGTGAACGCGCCGTTCACCCAGGTCTTGATGCCCACGTCCTGGATCGCGGGATAGCGCGCGAAGCCCAGCATCAGCTCGTTCTCGATCCGGTCCAGCTGTTCCTGGAACAGCTCTTCGCCGTAGTTCCACGGCGCGCCGTCCATCGCCCAGTGTTCGTGGTCGACCTCGTAGATGCCCACCAGAACGCCCTTCTGGTCCTGGCGCATGTAGGTGAAGCCTTCGAGGTCCACGGTCATCGGCATCTCGAAATCCGCCGCCGCCACCTCGGGCACGGTGTCGGTCACCAGGTAATGGTGCTTCAGCGGGCTGACCGGAAGCTCGATCCCCGCCATCCGCCCCACCTGCTTGGCCCAGAGGCCCGCGGCGTTCACCACGTGCTCGCAGGTGATCGTGCCCTTGTCGGTCACCACCTGCCAGCCGTCCGCCGTCTGGACCAGGCGTTCGACCTTGGTGTCCTCGTAATATTCCGCGCCGCGCTTTTTCGCGGCCGTGGCATAGGCCTGCACCGTGCCGGTGGTGTCGATATAGCCCTCGCGGTCCGCCCACATCGCGCCCAGCACGCCCTCGGTCGACATGATCGGGCAGCGCCGCTGCGCTTCTTCCGGCGAGACCAGCTCGCAATCGTCAATGCCGATGGACTGGAACACGCGATAGTTCGCCTGCAACCACTCCCAGCGCTCGGGCGTGCCCGCCAGCGTCAGCCCGCCGGTCATGTGAAGCCCGATGTTCTGGCCCGATTCCTTCTCGATCTCGGACAGAAGGTCGATGGTGTAGGCTTGAAGCGCGGCCATGTTGGGATCGGCGTTCAGCGCGTGAATGCCGCCCGCCGCGTGCCAGGACGACCCCGAGGCCAGGCGCCGTCGCTCCAGCATCACCACGTCGGTCCAGCCGAAGCGGGCCAGGTGATAGAGGACCGATGCCCCCACGACCCCGCCCCCGATCACCACGACACGATACTGGGATTTCATCTGATGGTCCTCCGGGCAGACTGCGGATTTGGGCAGCCTAGCCGGTGGAAAACCATCCCGCTAGACATTTGTGTCCAGTACCGGGGAGATCGTTCGCCGCGCCGGGACATGCGCGCCGCCCCCGCAACGACAAAGGGCCGCCCGATCGGGCGGCCCTTCGCATCGTGTCCCCTTGCGGGACGACCGATCAGTCGATGATCTTCGAGACGACGCCGGCGCCGACGGTGCGGCCGCCTTCGCGGATGGCGAAGCGCAGCTTCTCTTCCATGGCGATCGGGGCGATCAGCTCGACCTCGAACTTCAGGTTGTCGCCGGGCATCACCATCTCGGTGCCCTCGGGCAGCGCCACCGTCCCGGTCACGTCCGTCGTGCGGAAGTAGAACTGCGGGCGGTAGT
>JAUIIC010000145.1 GCA_030431935.1 Alphaproteobacteria bacterium
CGGTCGGTGCGGGGGTCGTATTGCTCGACCGTCACGCATTCCTCGAAGGCCTGCACGATCACGTCCTCGCCCAGCGGGGCCTCGCCCTCGTCGACGAGGGTGATGACGGTGGCGTCGAAGTCGTGCTCGATGGTGAACATGGGCCCAGCCTAACGGCGCGCGGCGGCGCTGCCTACCGGGTTTTGGGCGCGACGACGGCGCCGGCGGTGAAGCGCGTAGAGCGCGGGCGCCGCCGCGTGGTCGTAGGCCAGCCGCGCCAGCGGGCGGATCAGCGGCAGGCCGGTCAGCCAAGCCAGCCAGGCAAAGCGCGGCATGGCCCCCCAGAGCACGCGGAAGGCGTCGAGGCCGGACAGCACCTGCCCGTCATGGGCCGCGTGAAGCCGCCGCGCGGCCTCGTCTTCTGTCACGCCCCAGCGCGACAGGTCCTCGGCCCCGAGGTCGCGGAAGTCGAGCGGCAGCCCCTTGTCGGCGGCGTGGCGGCGGTAGGCCGCGATCTCGCGCGAGCAGATCGGGCAACTGCCGTTGTAGAGGACGGTGGTGGGTGTGCGTTCCATGCCCTGTGATATAGGGCCGCCCCGGGCCCTGCACAGGCGATTGCGGCTGGCGGTCGCGGACGCGGCTGCTAGGTTCGGGACATCTGCTGCCGCGAATCTGCCTTATGCGTCTTGGTCTCGTTCTTCTGGTCCTGCTGGCTGCCGCCGGCTGCGCCGCGCCCGTGCCCCCGCAACCGCCGGGGACGGTCGCCTTGCGTGCGCCCGATACCCTTCCCTCGCCGAAGGTGGCCGCGGAGAATTTCGTGCAGGTGATCCAGCAGGTCGAACCGGTTGCCGAGACCGTCTGCGCGGCGCGCACCGCCGGGCTGTCCTGCGACTACCAGATCGTTGTGGACAGTCGTCCGGGGCGCGCGCCGAATGCCTACCAGACCGTGACCGAAGAGGGCAGGCCGCTGATCGTCTTCACCATCGCGCTGGTGGCAGAGGCGCGCAACCAGGACGAGCTTGCCTTCATCCTCGGTCACGAGGCGGCGCATCACATCCTCGGCCACCTGGCGCGGATGGAGGTGAACGCGGCCCGTGGCGCTGCGCTGGCGGGGGCTCTGGCCGCAGCGCAGGGCGCGGACGCCGATGCGGTGCGCGAGGCCGAGGGGATCGGCGCAGAGATCGGCGCGCGGCGCTATTCGCGCGAGTTCGAGCTGGAGGCGGACGCCCTTGGCACCGAGATCGCGCTGCGCGCGGGCTATGATCCGGCGCGCGGCGCGGCCTATTTCACGCGCATCCCGGACCCCGGCAACGTGTTCCTTGGCAGCCACCCGCCGAATGCCGCACGCGTCGCCGTGGTCGAGACCACTTTGGCCCGGCTGCAATAGCGGCGTTTGACACGGATCAAGGCGCGGCCGCCCCGGACCTGTTTTCCTGACCCCAGGTGCAGAGAACGGAGCCCCGCAATGTCCATCTTTTCAAAGCTCGATCATCACGCGGACCTTGTCCACCGGATGGCCGATACCGTTGGCGTCGACCTGGCCGAAGGCGCGATGCGCGGCCGGATCATGGAGCAGGAACTGCGCAGCGTCGTGATGCGCTGCATGAGCTGCACCGAAGGCGAGGCCTGCGAACACTGGCTCGACGACCATGCCGAGGGCGCCGACGCCGCACCGGACTATTGCCGCAACAAATCGCTGCTGCGCACGCTGGCCGGGGCCTGAGCCATGGCGATGCCGGGCCTTGTCGGTTGCGACGGGCCGTTCTGGCTGGCCCAGGGCGTGGCCCAGACGCTGGGCCTGAACCTGACCGACGCCATGGCGTCGGGGGTGCTGGACCGGCGGAGATACGTTGAAATGGTCCAGCGCTGCGAAGCCTGCGCCTGTCGCAGGTTCTGCACCAGCTGGATGGGCAGCCAGGACGGGCGCGCGACGGCGGCGCCCGAATACTGCGGCAACAGGGACGCGTTCGCGCGCGTCAGGGAGCGGATGACATGACCGACCGGACCCAAGCGGCGCGCACCGCCTGCCTGATGACCGGCATGGCCGACCATATCGGCGCCGACCTTGGCGCCGCGCTGGCCGATGGCCGCCTGTCGCAGGACGAGCACATGGCGATGGTCGCCCGGTGCCGCGACTGCACAAAGCCCGACGCCTGCATCCTCTGGATGATCGACCACGACCATGCCGAGGCCGCGCCGGACTATTGCCTGAACGGCGAAAGGCTGGGCACGCTGCGGTAGCAGCGCGCCCAGCCTGCACACGTCACGTGCGATTATGTGACCCGGTTACCACCAGCTGATGTTGGGCGGCCCTTTCGGCGCACCGCATGTTGACCTTTCCCCCAATAGACGGACGATGGTCGCAGAACTGTTTTTGCAGCGCGAGACGTCAGGGTGCGTAGCGTTCTGTTTCGCACCGGGGGACAACATGCCTTTTTCGCGCCTGGCCGTCGCAACCGCGACGCTTGCCCTTTTCGCGGCATCTCTTCCTGCCTCGGCCTACCAGATCAACGTCGGCGGCATCGACTATGAGGTGACCTTCGTCGACACGAGCTATACCGCGTCCACGGCGCTGCTGGAATCGCAACCGTGGTGGGGCTCTGCAACGGACGCCGGAACATTCGCCACGGCGGTGGGCGATGCGGACAACGTCGGCGCGACCATCGGGGGTGAGCTTTCCTTCGCCTATGGCCTCGGTCCCCCCGTCCCAACGTCTGACATCTTGTTCCGATACGTCGACAGTGCGGGCGTGGTATCAGGCAACCTGGGCACGGGCCAAGGTGCCGTC
Organism: Alphaproteobacteria bacterium; assembly: GCA_030431935.1. GTDB lineage: Bacteria > Pseudomonadota > Alphaproteobacteria > Rhodobacterales > Rhodobacteraceae > ASV31. Next base: position 2,768 of record JAUIIC010000145.1, read on the forward strand.
CGATCCTTCGCCACCGCCACAGCGATCGTCGCGGTGCCGGAAATCGACGGCGCGGTTCTGCCGCAGGCGCTGTTCGTGCTGTTCGCGCTTGGCGCGGGGCTGCACGCGCGGCGCAACCGGCTCGGCTAGGGCTTTTCAGACCGGGTTCGGGGGTTCGCGTCCCTCGCTGACGGCCACGGCATTGGCCAGCGCCATGCGGCCCATGTCCTCTCGCACCTCCAGCGCGGCGGTGCCGAGGTGCGGCAGCAGCACGGCATTTTCCAGCGCGATCAGCGCCTCGGGCACCAGCGGCTCGAACTCGTAGACATCGAGGCCTGCGGCGGCGATGGCGCGCGCCTCCAGCACCGCGATCAGCGCGGCCTCATCCACCACGTCCCCGCGCGAGATGTTCACGAAGACGGCATGCGGCTGCATCGCGGCCAGCGCGGCGGCGTCGATCAGGTGGTGCGTGGCCGCGCCGCCCGGCACGCAGACGATCACCACGTCGGCGGCCGCCATCACGTCATGCAGGGCCGGCAGCTGCGTGGCGGGCACGCCCGGATCGGCCACGGTGGACCGGTTGTGGAACACCACCTTCATGCCGAAGCCGTGGTGGCAGCGCGCCGCCACCGCCTTGCCGATGCGGCCCATGCCGACGATGCCCACGGTCTTGCCGGTGACATGCAGCCCCAGCATCTGGGTCGGCGCCCAGCCGTGCCAGTTGCCCGCGCGCAGGATGCGCTCTCCCTCGGACGCGCGGCGGGCGGCCATCAGCATCAGGGTCAGCGCGATGTCGGCGGTGGCGTCGGTGACGGCACCCGGCGTGTTGGTGACGATCACCCCGGCCGCCCTCGCGGCGGCGGCGTCGATATGGTTGTAGCCCACGCCGAAATTGGCCAGCACCCGACAGCGGTGCGGCCCGCCGGCAAAGACCTCGGCCCGGAAGGCATCGCCAAGGGTGGGGATGACGGCATCATAGTCGGCCAGCGCGGCGCGCGCCTGATCCACGGTGAGCGGCGCGTCGGTGGGCGACAGCGTGACCTCGAAATGCCGCGCGGCGGCCTGCATCACGCTGTCGGGCAGCGCGCGGGAAATCAGAAGTCTCTGCATCAGTGCATCCTTGCGCCTTCGGGCACGTCCTGATCCGGGGCCAGCAACACGATCGCGCCCCCCGCATCGGAGGCACCCAGCACCAGAACCTCGGACATGAAGGGGCCGATCTGGCGCGGGGGGAAGTTGACCACAGCCATGACCTGACGGCCTACCAGCGCCTCGGGCGTGTAGTGGACCGTGATCTGGGCAGAGCTCTTGCGCTCGCCGATCTCGGGGCCGAAGTCGATCCAGAGCTTGATCGCGGGCTTGCGCGCCTCGGGGAAGGGTTCGGCGCGGGTCACGCGGCCCACGCGGATATCGACCTTGAGAAAGTCGTCAAAGCTGATCTCTGCCATGGCTCAGCCCCGCAACTCGCGAGAGCGGTCGGCGGCGGCCTTGACCGCGCGGCGCAGCAGGGCGGGAAAGCCCGTGTCCTCGTCCATCAGCACGCCCAGCGCGGCGGCTGTGGTGCCCTGCGGGCTGGTGACGTTGACGCGCAGTTGCGCGGGGTCCTCGTCGGCGGCCTCGGCCAGGGCACCCGCCCCGGCGACGGTGGCCATGGCAAGGCGCATGGCAAGCTCTGGCGGCAGGCCCTCTGCCGTGCCGGCGGCGGCCAGCGTCTCGATCAGGTGAAAGACATAGGCCGGACCGGACCCGGAGACGGCGGTGACGGCGTCCATCTGCGCCTCGTCATCCAGCCGCACCACCTGCCCCACGGCGGACAGAAGCGTTTCGGCGCCGCGCAGGTCGGCCTCGGACGCCATGGCGTTGCCGATGATCGCGGTGATGCCGCGCCCGATGGCGGCGGGCGTGTTGGGCATGGCGCGGATCACCCGTGTGCCCGCGCCCAGCGCAGCCTCATACGCCGCGATGGGCGTTCCGGCGGCCACCGTCAGGATCAGCGTCGCGCCCCCGCCCAGCGCGGCCAGCCGGGGCAGCGCATCACCCATCATCTGTGGCTTGACCGCCACCAGCGCGATGGCGGGATCGTCCGGCAGCGTGTCATTCAGGTGCAGGCCGTCAAGGCCCTTCAGCCAGTCCGAGGGGTTGGGGTCGAGGATCCAGACGGACGACGGCGGCAGGCCCTGCGCCAGCCAGCCTTCGAGCATCGCCGATCCCATCTTGCCGCAGCCCAGCATCACGAGGCCGCGGCGCGCAATTTCATCGAGTGTCATTCATCCGCCTCCGGGTTCCGGGGGCGGAGCCTAGGCGCGGCCGTAGGCCTCTGCAATGGCGACCTGCATCGCATCGGCCGGCGTGCGCCCGCCCCAGGCCACCAGCTGGAACGCGGGATAGAAGCGTTCGGCGGCGGTCACGGCATTGGCGATCATCCGGTCGATCTGTTCGGACCCGGCCATCTGGCCGCCGGCCAGCACCAGCCCGTAGCGGTAGACCATCAGCCGCTGTTCCGGCCAGTAGCTGAACGCGCCCGCCCAGCAGGTGTCGTTGGTGCGGTTCAGCGTTTCATACAGCGCGGGCAGGCGTTCCTCGGGCGGCTCCATCTCGAAGGTGCAGATCATCCGGAGCGTTTCGTCGAACCCGGTCCAGGCCAGCGTGATCGAGTAGGTGCGCCACTGGCCCTCGACCGCCATCGCGATCTGGTCGTCGGCGACGCGGTCGAAATCCCATTCGTTGTACTCGGCGAGATGCTCGACGATATCGATCGGATGGATGTCATCCGTCTCGAACTGCTCTGCAATGGACATGCCCGGCCTCGTGGTTTGTAGCCTTTGAGGGGATGTGGCCCACTAAGGCTTGGTGCCTGCTCAAGGTGAGGCGTTCGTCCTCACTCTTATTACGAGATATGGTGTTCGGAAAGGCTGGGGCTGTAAAGCCTTAATTGGAAGTTACCCCCATGAAATCGGGCAATCGCGCCGTTTCCGGCGGGAAATCGCGTTCCGATTCGATGAAATGCCGCAAGGCGGCCGCGCGCGGGGGTCTCGCGCGGTGCAGCGGGGCCACGCAGGGCGCGGCCCCTGCCGGGTTCACTTGGCGGTCTTGCCCGCGCCCGCTTCGAGCGCGTCGAGCCGGGCCTTGAGCGCCGCGTTCTCCTCGCGCGCCTTCTGGGCCATCGCGCGCACGGCGTCGAATTCCTCGCGCGTGACGAAGTCGCGGTCGGCCAGCCAGCGGTCGATCATGCCCTTGAAGGCGGTCTCGGCCTCGTCCTTGGCGCCCTGGGCGACACCCATGGCATTGGTCATCAGCTGCGAGAGATCCTCGAAAACCTTGTTGCGGGTCTGCATCTGGGGCTCCTTTGCGGTTTGGGTGTTATATGGTCCGCACCCCCCGCGGGCACAAGCTTGACTTCACCGGGGCGCCATGGACAAGGATGCGCCATGCTGCCCGCCGCGATCCCTTTTCCCGACCTCAGCCCAGAGCTGTTCTCGATCGAAATCGGCGGCTTCGCCTTTGCGCTGCGCTGGTATGCGCTGGCCTATATCGCGGGCCTTCTGATCGCATGGTGGCTGGCGGCGCGGGCGGTGTCGGTCGCGCGGCTGTGGCCCGCGGATCGCCCGCCGATGACCCGCGACCAGGTCGAGGAACTGATGACCTGGGTGATCCTGGGCGTGGTGATCGGGGGGCGCCTGGGGTTTGTCCTGTTCTACCAGCCCGCCTATTACCTGGCGAACCCGGCGCAGATCCCCATGATCTGGCAGGGCGGCATGGCGTTTCACGGCGGGTTTCTTGGCGTGGTGGTCGCGGGCCTGCTGTTCTGCCGCAAGCACGGCATCGCGCCGATGTCGGCGGCGGACATGTTCGCACTGGCCACGCCGCCGGGGCTGATGCTGGGGCGGATCGCGAATTTCATCAACGCCGAGCTTTGGGGGCGGCCCACGGACGTGCCTTGGGGCGTGATCTTTCCCGGCCCGATGGCGCAGGATTGCCCGGGCATCGAGGGGCTGTGCGCGCGCCACCCCTCGCAGCTGTACCAGGCGGGGCTGGAGGGGCTGCTGCTCGGCGCGGTGCTGCTGGTGCTGGCGTTCCGGGGCGGCTGGCTGAAGCGGCCGGGCCAGATCACCGGGCTGTTTCTGGCGGGCTATGGCGCGGCGCGCCTGTTCGTCGAGGCCTTCCGCCAGGCCGATCCGCAGTTCATCACCCCCGACAACCCGCTGGGTCACGTGATCCGGCTGGGCGAGGCGGGCCTGACCATGGGGCAGGTGCTGTCCCTGCCGATGCTGCTGGCGGGGCTGGCGCTTATTGGCTGGGCTCGGCGCCGGGCGACATGACCGCGCTTGGCGACCGGCTGATCCGGCGCATCGCGGCCACCGGCCCGATCACGCTGGCCGACTACATGGCCGACTGCCTGCTCGACCCGCGGGACGGATATTACGCCACGCGCGATCCCCTTGGCGCGGCGGGCGATTTCACCACCGCGCCCGAGATCAGCCAGATGTTCGGGGAACTGGTGGGTCTCGCGCTGGCGCAGTCCTGGCTGTCGCAGGGGGCGCCGGCGGCCTTCACGCTGGCAGAGTTGGGCCCCGGGCGCGGCACGCTGATGGCCGACATCCTGCGCGCCACGAGGGCCGTTCCGGGGTTTCACGCGGCCGCGCGCGTCGTGCTGGTCGAGGCGTCGCCCGTCCTGCGCGGACGACAGGCCGAGACGCTGGCGGGCGTGCGGGCCCTGGCGTGGTGCGACAGCGCGGACGACCTGCCCGACGCGCCGCTGTGGCTGGTGGCCAACGAATTCTTCGACGCGCTGCCGGTGCGCCAGTTCCAGCGGGTGGGCGACATCTGGCGCGAACGCCAGGTGGGCGTGGCCGAGGGCCGGCTTGTGCTGGGGCTTGGCGGGCCGGTCGCGCTGCCGGAACTGGCCGCGCGGATGGGCGACACGGCCGATGGCGGCATCGTCGAGATCCGGCCCGCCGCCCAGGCGGTGATGCAGGCGGTAGCGGCGCGGATCGCGCGGCACGGCGGCGCGGCGCTGGTGATCGACTATGGCGACTGGGGATCGCTGGGCGACACGTTCCAGGCGGTCGAGGGGCACGCCCCCGCCGATCCGCTGGCCGCGCCCGGACAGGCCGACCTGACCGCGCATGTGGATTTCGCCGCGCTGGCAGCCGCCGCGCAGGGGCTCGACGCCAGCCCGATGACCCCACAGGGCGTGTTCCTCGAGCGCCTCGGGATCACGCCGCGTGCGCAGCAGCTTGCCCGTGGCATGACAGGCTCGGCGCTTGAGGCCCATGTGGCCGCCCATCGCCGCTTGACGCACCCGCAGGAAATGGGAACCCTGTTCAAGGCGATCGGATTCGTCCCGAAGGGCGCCGATCCGCTGCCGGGGCTGCAGGAATGACACTCGACATCATCACGGCGCCCGAACTGCGCGAGGTTCGGCATGGTTTCTTCACGCGGCGCGGCGGCGCGTCGAGCGGCGTGTTCGAGGGGCTGAACTGCGGTCCGGGATCCAGCGACCAGGCCGAGATGGTGCGCATCAACCGCGCCCGCGTCGCAAGCGCAATGGAGGTGGAGGGCGACGGCCTGACCACCGTGCACCAGACCCATTCCGCCCGCGTGGTGACGGTCGACGGCCCCCTGCCCGACCCGCGGCCGCAGGCCGACGCGATGGTCACGGCCCTGCCCGGCGTTGCGCTGGCGGTGCTTACCGCCGATTGCCAGCCGGTGCTGTTCGCCGACGCCGCGGCCGGCGTCGTGGGCGCGGCGCATGCGGGCTGGAAGGGCGCGCGCGACGGCGTGCTGGAGGCAACGCTGGACGCGATGGAAGCGCTGGGCGCCGACCGGGGCCGCGTTACCGCCGTGATCGGACCCACGATCAGCCAGCGCGCCTATGAGGTCGGGCCCGAGTTCTTCGAGACCTTCCATGACGAGGACGCCGCCAGCGCGCGGTTCTTCATCAATGGCAAGGGCGACCGCTATCACTTCGACCTGCCGGGCTACGGGCTGCACCGGCTGCGCCAGGCCGGCGTGGGCAAGGCGACCTGGACCCGGCACTGCACCTATTCCGAGCCGGACCGCTTCTTTTCCTACCGGCGCAGCGTGCACCGGAAAGAGGCCGACTATGGCCGCCTGATTTCGGTGATTCGCCTCTGACGGGCCGCGCGCCCGCCGGATCGTGGCCACCGCATGGCCGCGCCCCGTCGCATTCCCGCCGCAAAGCTGGAAACAGCGCCTGACGGTTGAGCGGGATTGTTTCGCGATGGCTGCGAAAACCCCAGTTTTCCGCCTCTCGCGTCCTGTCTCGCGGCCTCGGCGCCCTTGCCACAATTCGCGCCTGCAGGCCTCTGGGGAATCCGTTCCGCCGGTCATGGTGATGCCCGAATGACGCGTAGAGTGGGACGTGAAGACAGCGCATCGCCCGGTGCGCCACGCCAGAACCCGAGGAGACCGATCATGACCACCCGCCGCCGCTGGATCGACGCCACCATCGCCGAAGCCGCCCGCACCGAGGTCAAGCTGCCGTGGCAGCGTGGCGCCCGCCGCGCCGCCTGGATCGCCAAGCGCGATGCAAAGGCCACCGACAAGACCGACCGCCGCAGCGCCTGACGGCTGCGATTCGAAGGCGGCGGCCCGGACGGGCCGCGGCCTTTGTGCCACAGACATGGGCGGCCCCGCCGCCGAATGTGGCAGCGCCGTGACGGACCGGACCGGGGGCGCGAAACAATACCCGACACCCCGCGACCATTGCCCGGCAAGTGGCAACCAATCTTTCCAAGCCTTTGACAATAGACAGGGATTTGGCGCATCCTCTCTTCATCTGCTGAAATCGGTGGGGGCCGGTGCAGACAGAGTTGCGAGGAAACGACCGCATGTCCTATCCCCACCGTCCCGGCACCGGCGCCGGGCTGCCCGCCGTATCAGGCACGGAAAGCCGCCGCTGGACGGCACGCCGCACGGCAACCCCCCGCCCCATCACCCGCGTGCCGATGCGCCGCTACGAGATCATGGCCCTGACCCATAATGGCGAGCTGATCGACGAGGTCCGAGCGGCGCCCGCCATCCCGATCTTCGAATCCGCCTTCTGCGCCATGGCGCGCGGCACCATCCTGCACACCGACGAAGGCCATGTGGCCGTCGAGGACCTTGTGCCGGGAATGCAGGTGGCAACCCGCGATCACGGGCTCCAGACCCTGATGTGGCGCGGCGCGACGCACATTGCCGCGAACCCCGACGCACCCGAGAAGGGCCACGCGCTTTTCCGTATCCCGATGGACAGCTTCGGCCCGCAGCGCCCGATGCCCGACCTGCTTCTGGGCCCTTATGCGCGCATCCTGCACCGCAACCCCGCGTTGACCTCGCTGATCGGGCGTGATGACGCGCTGGCGCCGGTCAGCGCCTTTGCCGACGGTCATTCGGTCATTCGCGTCACCCCGGCGTCGTCGGTGCGGGTGTTCCACCTCGGCTTCTCGCGCCACCAGGTCGTCGAGGCGAACGGGCTGGCGATCGAGACCATGCACCCAGGCCCCGAGGTCGCGAACCTGCTGTCGCTGGAGGAACTGCGCAGCTACCTGTCGCTGTTCCCGCACGTGTCCGGCATCTCGATGTTCGGACCACTGCGCATTCCGCGGCTGAGCCAGGAAGCGTGTGAGGCGGTGCTGGCGGCCTAGGTTCTGTACTCATAAAGGGGATTCCCGGTCGGTTTGATTGGTGATTCACTGTCTTCGACGATGGAGGCTGTGATGGCGCGATTTGATCTGACGGATTTCGAATGGGGGCTGATCCGGCCCCTTCTTCCCAACAAGCCGCGGGGCGTGGCGCGGGTGGATGACCGGAGGGTGCTCAACGGCATCTTCTGGGTGCTGAGAACCGGCTCGCCCTGGCGCGACCTGCCCGAGCGTT